>CAYNNX010000001.1:0-2943 GCA_964398515.1 uncultured Streptantibioticus sp.
AAGCGCCAGCGGCCCGGCGCCGGAGCGACCGCGGTCACGGACAGCCCGGCGCCGGTGCCGGTGAGGCTGCCGTGCGCGTCGAGCAGGGCGTTCGTCTCCACGTCCGCCGGCGTGCCGTCCGGGCTCACCAGCACAGCCTGCATGAGGAGGTTGGGGTCCTTGCGGACCGCCAGTCCCACCCGGACGTCACGCTGCCCCTTGGGAACGTCGAAGGCGTAGGTGAAGCTCTGCGCGGGTGAGGCGTCACGGGCGTTGCCACCCGTGATCGTCCCGGCGAAGGCTCCCGTGCCGTGCGAGACCGGCACGAGACTGCGCAGGATCACCGGGACACTGGTGGTCCGGCCGTGCGAGCTCGCCAAGGTGATCGACTCGCCGGTGTCGCCGCCGGCCTTCGGGGTGGCCAGCCCCACGTGCAGGGTCGCCGTGGCACCGGGCGCCAGGGTGACCGTCCGCGGGCTGACCGTGCCGGCCGGCACCGCACGCTGGGTGGCGGTGTCCAGCAGGACCGGCCCGGTGTAGCCGGCGCTGCCGGCCGGGGTGTAGAGGATGGCCGTCCACTCGCCGGCGACCGGGTGCGCGACGTCCACGATGCCGAAGTTGGCGGAGACCGGGCCGCCCTGCGGACGGGTGTTGGTCTCGAAGCGGCCCGACGGGTCGAGCAGCGTCATCCGGACCACCGGGGTCACCGTGTGATCGCCGGACTTCTGCGGGGCACCCCGCCAGGCGATCGAGGCGGCCAGCCGGTCCGCCCCCTGCGGGACGCGGAACTTCACGTGGCGCTGCACCCAGGTGGCGCCGTTCGTCGCGTAGGCGAAGGTGGCGGAGGAGGACGAGTCGAGGGCCACGGTCTGCCGGTGGTCGGCCTGCGGCGCGAACGCCCGCGTCGCACCGGTCACCGTCTTCGGCGTGCTGCCGGTGTTGGTCACGGTGATGTCCGCGGTGTGCGCCGACCCCGGGTTCCCCGTGATGTCGACCTGGCCGGAGGTGACCGCGACCGCCTGGCTCTGCTTTGCGCCCGAGCCGCCCGCGTAGCCGCGAGCGGCCTCGACGGCCGCGCGCACGTCCAGCAGACCCGCGCCCTGCTCCTGAGCGGGCAGGCCGAGGTCGTCGGCGGTGCCGGTGAGGAACTTCTTGACCAGGGCGGGAGCCGGCGAGGCGCCCTTGTGGGTGTCGCGGTACGCCTGGATCACCAGCGCGGCGGCGCCGGCCGTCATCGGTGCGGACTGGCTGGTACCGCCGAACGGCTCGATCGGGCTGGCCCCGCCCGCGTAGTTGGTGCACTCCGAGTACTTCGCCAGGTCTGGTGTGCACAGGGCCCAGTCGGACTCACCGGGGGCGACCAGGTCGACCGTGCGGCCCGCCTGCGTGATGCCCCCGGACGAGAGCGCCGATATGTTGTCGTTCGCCCAGCTGCCGTTGGAGAACTGCGCGGCCGCATAGCCGGTCTGCGCGTACAGCTGGGAGTCGGTGGAGGCCCCGGCCGCGATGACGGCCGGATCGGTCGCGGGCGTTCCGATGGTGCCGTTGATGCCCGCGTCGCCGCTGGAGACCGTCACGGTCACACCCGCGGCGACCGCCAGGTCGTTGAAGAGCGAGATGGTGTCGTGGGCACCGCTGTCCGGGGTGACGTTGCTGCCGAACGACTCGTTGAGCACGTCGACGTGGGCCACCGAGACCGCGTAATCGATGGACTGCAGGATCGCCGAGTTGGGCAGGAGCTGGCCGCCGGCCTTCAGCGCCACCAGCGAGGCGCCGGGGGCGATGCCCTTGATCCGTATGGTGCAGCCCTTGGGCAACGGGTGGGAGGGGTTGACGAACTGCGACAGGTCGTAGGCCTGGCGCCCCTGCGCGATCACCGCCGAGGCGTCGCCGAAGGCTTCGGCGCCACCGGTCTGCGCGGCGGTTCCGTCACCGGAGAAGTCCTGGTAGTCGACGACCGCGTGCGAGCCGTCGGGACGGATGAAGTCCGGGTTGTTCGGGTCGATGCCGTCCGCGATGTACGCGACCTTCACACCCTTGCCGGTCGCCAGGTCCTGGGCGCCAGGAGAGCCCGGGGTGCCGACGACGTGTGTGGAGTACAGCGCCTCGGGCTCCAGCAGCGGCTTCGACGGATCGCGGGGGCAGGCCGCGTTCGGGGACACGGTGGTGCCCGACCCGGATCCCACGGCCGACGCGGAGGCCCGGGGGGAGCGCGGCGCGGGCTCGCCGGCGCCCGGGGTGCCGGCGCCGCCGCTCGGCGGGGTGACCGCCACCTTCTCGTCCGGCACCACGGAGGCGACCGCCGGGTCGGCGGCGAGCTGCGCCCGCAACGCGGGGCTGACGGTGGCCGAGAACGCGTTGCCGACCACGAAACTCTTGATGCCGGTGCCGCCGTTCGCCCTGACCTTCGCCAGGAGCGGGGCCTGGGCGGACGCGGTTCTCTGCTTGCGGTCCCGCAGGTGTCCGGCGTCCGGGGGCACACTCGATATCTGGTCCTTGAGGATCACGATCACCGGTGCCGGGGCGCCGCCTGCCGGCGCGGCGGGCGCGCCGGACGGAACAGGAGCAGGGGCGGCGCCCGCACTGGCCCCGCCGGTGAGGACCAAGGACGCTGCGGCGACTGTGACTGCCACCGCCAGCCGGGGTTTTCGCCAGCCGTTCATGAACATCCCTTCGTCTGACACGACGTCATGGCAGCCCGGTCACAGGTGAGTCCGGGTCGGACGAACACGTGCATGCCCTCGGGGGACGCCCGCCCCGAAAAGCTCACGCAATCCAACCCAGGAACCGCGTTGCCGACAAGGGGGCGATGACCATGAATGGCGGCGATGCCGGGACCGGCCGCGTTCACGGTGCGGTGGCGTGCTCCGTTGGGATCTGTCCGAGTGTCACCTTGCGCGAGCCCGCGGCGAAGGTGCCGAACGGGTGACTCCAACGCTCGCCCGGCCAGTGGTAGGTCACGCG
>CAYNNX010000001.1:3043-18888 GCA_964398515.1 uncultured Streptantibioticus sp.
GGTGAGTGGTCGTAGTCGCGCAGCAGTGGGCCCCCGGCGCCGATCTGCGTGCACCCGGAGAAGGCCGGGCGGCCCCCCGTAAGGGAAGCCGCCCGGGCGGCCGCGATCGTACGGTCACGCGGTCTGCTGTGATGCGGCGGCATCAGGGTGCAGATCAGCGAGGGTGAGCCGGATGGCAGGCTCGTCCGGGAGCACGATCCGGCTTGTCGCCGCCAACCCCGCCGGAACGTGCAGGAGTTCACCGGGGTTCATCAGCCGCCAGTGCGGGTTGTCGTCCATACGCTCGCTGGCGACCACGACGGCGGGGGCCTCGGCCAGGTCCCGGGAGTGGACTCGCATGCGCCCCGCGGTGCCGCTGTGGTCGAGGTGCCGCACACCGTGGTGACCCCCCGCGGCGCGCTGGAGCACGTAGAGCTCGTGGGCGTCGGGGTAGCGCAGCGCCCACAGCTGATCCGGGGTCGTGAGGATCAGGTTCAGGGAGAAGACGGGCAGGTTCCGGGCGACCCAGCGTGCGGCGTGCTCGATACCGGCCGTCACGTCGCCGCCGTGTGCCGCCGTTTCGCGCGTGATCAGGGCGAAGAAGCGTTCGGAGTCGGTGTCGCCGTGGACCAGGGAGCGGTCGGGGCCGAGGCGCTCATCGAGCGCGTCGAGGCCTTCGATCACCCCGTTGTGGGCGAAGAGCCGCCCCTGCTGCTCGAAAGGGTGGGTGTTGCGGACGTCGAGGCTCCCGGTGGAGGCGAAGCGCACGTGGGCGACGAAGGTGGCGGACTCGACCTCCTTGGCCTCCTCGGCGAACGCACGGTCCTCGAAGGCGGCGATCGGCGCCTTGCGGACCTGCGGGGTGCCGTCGGCGTCGAACCAGCCCAGGCCGGTCCCGTCGGGGTCGCGGTGGCTCTGGCGGCTGAGGCTGTCGGGGGCGTGCAGCAGCCAGAAGGTCGCACGCGTACGCCGTGGGGCGCTGCTGAGGCCGAACAGGCGGCACATGGGAAGGCCTCCTTGGTTTTTTTGGGGGGGTTTCCGGCGGTCAAGGGGGCGGGCAGGCTTGCCGTTTTGCTTGTTTCACCTCCATTGTGCTGGTTCCGCACGGCAGAGGGACGGGATGGATTGCGAAACGCCGGCCGAGGCGGGGCCTCGGCGGCACTGTCGCGGACGTCTACCGCATGACGGCCTCCCCGCCGGAGCAACCCGCGTAGGGTTGGACCAGGCTTCACACGGCCGGGGTCAAGCAGGGCAGAGCCGGGCGAGAGCCGCCTGCCGAGCCTGGACTGGGGGGACGATGGGGGACCGTCTCAGCACGCAGTTACGCCATGCGATACGCGCGGCACTCGAAGCGCCGGACCGGGCCGTCCCGTTCTCCACCGACAGCCGGGAGTCGGTGCTGTCCCTGGAGACGCTGGGCAACGTCGCCGCCATCGTCCACGAGGCACGCGACCGCCTGGTGCCCGGCGCGGCGGGTGCCGAGGGGGTCGACCTGGAGGCGGTGTACCTGGCGGGCTGCTTCCACATGGCGCGGTTGCGGCTCCTGCCCGAGGGCGGACAGCAAGAGGCGCAACGCGAATGGGACGGCCACGCCTGCACCTTCCTCCTCTCGATCGTGCACGCGGTGCGGCCCGAGTCCGTTCCGGGGCCGCTCCGCAGCCTCTTCGCCACCTCCCCTCCCCCGTTGCAACCCGCGTCCGAGGTGCTCCACGCGGTCGCCATGGTGCTGTTCGTCGCGAGCACACGCGCCCGCGACAAGGATCGGCTGTGGCAGGCGGCGGCGATGATCCAGGACGCGATCGAGGCGGCACCGGCGGGTGGAGCGGATCCCGGGATCACCTTCAATCTGGGCTCGGCACTGGCCGAACTGTTCGCCCTGACCGGGGATCGTGAACTGATCCTGGCGGCAACCGTCCACATGCGGCGGGCCGTTGCCGTGATGCGGCCCGAACGCGCGTCATCCCCGACGGTGCTGAGGGCACTGGCGGCCGCGCAGGCCGAGGCCGCGAGGACCGGCCCGCCGAACGAGGCCGATCCGGCCAACGCCGTCGCCCACTACATGCGGGACGGGCAGCCCGACCGGCTCGACGCGCTCATCGACGGGACGCGCCGAACGCTGCAGGACACCGCCCTCACGGAACCGGACCGCACGAACCACCGCATCAGCCTGGGCAACGCCCTGCGGATGCGCTTCGAGGTGGGCGGCGACCTCGATGACCTCGCCGAGTCGATCAGCAGTCTGCAGGAGGTCGCGGACACCTCGCACGACGAGGCCGCGCGGCGGCTCGCCGCCTCCTGGCTCGCTCTCTCCCACCTGGTCCGGTTCGTCGATTCGCGGGACCGCGCCGACCTGGACCGGGCGACCGCGCTCGGCCGTTCCTCGCTGTCGAGCAGCGATGCCCTGTCCCCGGCCCACGGGCAGACGCTGACGAATCTGGCCGCCGTACTGCACACACGGTTCAACACCTACGGCGACCCGGAGGACCTCGACGAGGCCGTGCGGCACCTGGAGCACGCGGTCGCCGTCACGCCGACGCATCAGCACGACCGCCCGATCATGCGCATCAAGCTGGCCGCCGCACTGCGGGACCGGGCCGCAGTCACGGGGAACGACGTGGAACTCGAGCGGGCCGCCGCACTGCTGCTGGAGGTGGCCAGGCACGCTCCGGCCGACGGGCCCAGCCGGCAACTGGCCCACCTCGAACTGGGCCACGTGCTGTTCAAAGCGTCGGGGGGAACCGGCCCCGGCCTCGTCGCAGCGAACACACAGCACCGCATCACGGCCCTCACGCCCACCCACGACATCCGCACCCGGCTGATCGCGGCCAACGCGTGGGGCCTGGGGAGCGCGCTCGCCGGCGACCTCGGCCAGGCCCGGCAGGCCTTCGCCACGGCACTGGACGACCTGCTGCCGAAGGCGGCGGGGCACACGCTGGGCAGGCCCTCGAAGGAGAACCGGCTGCACCTGGTGGAGTCGCTGGCACGTGACGCGGCCGCGGCGGAGATAAGGGCGGGACGGCCACGCGAGGCGCTGATACGCCTTGAGCAGGGCCGCGGCGTCCTGCTGGCGCAGGCGCTGCGGCTGCGCGGCCATACCGGACTCGCCGCGAGATCACCGGAGTTGGCCGAACGCTTCGAACGGGTCTGCGCCGAGCTGGTCGCAGAGCGGGCGACGGCCGACGAGCGCAAGGCCACCGCGCGGGAGTACGACCGGCTGGTGGAGGAGATCCGGGCCCTTCCCGGGTTCGCGCGCTTCCAACGTCCGCCCGACTGGCGGCGGCTGCGCACGGCGGCGGCGCAGGGTCCCGTCGTGGTGGTCAACGTGTCCTCACTGGGATGCGACGCGCTGCTGCTGCGCCGCCGCCGCATGAGGACCACCGTCGAGGTGGTACCGCTGGCCGGAGTGACCCGGGATGAGGTCGCCGCCCGCGCGAGCGGCTTCCTGGCCGCGGTCGCTGCGCTGTCCGCCACCGGAACGCCGTTCGCGGAACGCCTCGAACACGACCTCGCCGTGACGCGGACGCTGGGGTGGCTGGGCGAGCACATCACCGGCCCGGTCCTGGCCCGGCTCGGGCTCGATCACCCCGTGCGGCCGGGCCGGATGTGGCCGCGGGTGTGGTGGTGCCCGACCGGACCGCTGTCCCTGCTTCCCCTGCACGCGGCACGGTGCGGGGCCGGGGAGGCCGGTTGGGTCGACGACCGGGTGGTGTCGTCCTACGTCCCGACGCTGGAAGCCCTGCTGCACGCCCGGGCCAGGCCCGCACCGCCGCGCGACCGGTGGTCGGTGGTGGCGGTGGGCGTGCCGGAGGCACCGGCACTCGATGCCGACGGTCCCGTACCCCAGCGGTTGCCCGCGGTGGAGGAGGAGTTGGCGGCGGTGGACGAACTGCCCGCCGGGCGGTCCCGGCTGCGCGGCGCCGACGCCGACCCGCAGACGGTGCTCGCCGCGCTGCGCTCCCACACCCATGCGCATCTGGCCTGCCACGGCCGGCATGACCCGGGCGATCCGTCCGGCGGCGGACTGCTGCTGCACGGCGGCACTCTGACGGTGCGTCAACTCAGCGCCGAGCGCATGCCGGACGCGGAGTTCGCGTACCTGTCCGCGTGCCACACGGCCGCCCCGGGAGTCCGGCTGGTCGACGAGGTGATCACCTTGGCATCCGCGTTCCAGCTGTGCGGCTACCGGCAGGTGATCGGCACCCTGTGGACGGTGGCGGACGCCATCGCCCCCGGGCTCGCCCGGGAGGTGTACCGAGCGATGGCGGCGGCCGGACCCGGCGGGGACGCCGCCTGCGCGCTGCATCAGGCGACCCGGCGGCTGCGCGCCCAACCCCACTACGCGGCACCGCTGTTCTGGGCGTCGGCCGTCCACATCGGGCCGTGACGGCCTCCGGACCGCAACGCGGCGCCGAAGGCCCGGAGCCGGCGGGCACGAGGCAGGACGCAGGAGGAGCATCGGTGTACGACGATCGGGACTACCTGGCGGCGTTCTGCAGCACGCTGCCGCAGATCACGGCCGCCATGCGGCGGCAGGGCCAGGGCCCCGCGCTCGACGCGGCGGTTCGCGCGGTGCGCTCCGGTACGCCGGTGCTGGAGGCGCTCGCCGCCCTGGGCATCCCGCCGCACGTGCTGACCGGCCCTGGTGTACAGCGAGGCGGCGAGCCCATGGGCGTCATCCGTGGGGTCGCCCGGCACGCTTCCGGCGAGTCGTACCGGTGTCCGGACCAGCGGTGCAGTCTGGAGGTCGTGCGCGAGCCGGGCGGACCGGTGCCCGCCGCCGGCCGCTGCTGGCTGCATGACGAGCCGCTGCTGGTCTGCGAGGCCTGACGTACGTGAACCCCTTCCTCGACGAACTGGGCAAGCGCCTCGCCGAGAGATGGGCGGCGGCGCTGGTGCTCCCCGGTCTGTCGCTGACGGCGGCGGCCAGCGTGGGCGCGCTGCTCGGCCAGGGATCGGCCCTCGACTGGCGGCTGGCGGTCGGGCGGATCGGCCGGGCGGTGGCGGCGACGGCCAGATGGTCCACGCTGGGGCAGGTGGCGGCACTCGTCGCGCTCGCACTCGGCTCCGCGATCCTCGGCGCCTTCGTACAGGCGTGCGCCGAAGGACTGCATCGGCTGTGGGTGGGCGACTGGCCCCGGGTGATGCGTCCGCTCGCCGACCGGCTCATCGCCCGCCGGCACTCCCGCTGGTACGACCTGCAGGAGCGGCTGACCGCACGCCGCGCGCAGGTGCCGCCCGAGCAGCGCTCCCCTGACGTGTTGCGGGACCTCGACGACCTGTCGGACCGGCGTGACCGTATATCGCTCGCCGCACCGAGCAGGCCGACCTTCACCGGCGACAGGATCACGGCGACCGCGACCCGGGTGCGCAACCAGTACGGAATCGACCTGGCCGCTTGCTGGACGCGACTGTGGGTGGTGCTCCCCGAGGACGTGCGCGCCGAACTGCGCACGGCACGCGGCCGCTTGGACACTGCGGTGACCCTGTCGGCCTGGGCCGTCTGCTACGCCGCGCTCGCCTGCTTCTGGTGGCCCGCGGTCGTGGTCGCAGCAGCAGTCGGGCTCACCGCCTGGCGCCGCGGGAGGCGGGCCGCCGACGGCCTTGCCGAACTGGTCGAATCCGTTGTGGACGTCTACCTGCGGAAGCTGGCGGTCGAACTCGGCGCCCTCCAGCCGGACCAGGCGCTCGACCCGGGCACCGGAACCGGCGTGACCCGCATCGCCCGCAAAGGGGCCTGACGCCGAGGCGGTACAGGGTGCGTGCCGCTCGCCTTCCTGCTCGCGCGTCAGGCCGGAAGGCGCCTGCCCGGGATGCCCGGGCAGGCGACCAAGCCGCCGCGCGAAGGCTCGACGGGAGGGCGGCTCTCAGAAGAAGTCGCGCTCCACTATCTCCTCACGCTCGATGACCTCTTCGCCACCGAAGAAGCCGCCGCGCTCGACGACCGTCTCACGCTCGATGATCTCCTCCTCGCCGAAGAACCCGTCCCGCTCGATGATCTCTTCACGTTCGATGAACTCTTCACGCACGGCGCTTCCTCATTTCCTCGGTGCGGGCCGTCCGTGTCCAAGGGGACGGCCGATCCTACGAAGCGCGCCAAACCACCTGTTTCCTCAGGCGAATCGGCGACTCGACGCCCGATCATAGGGGCGAGGATCACCCGGCTCCGCCGCACCCCCGCACGTCAAGCGGACTGGCCGGACTGGTCGGAAGCGTCCGATGCGCTCCAGCGCAGCTTCACCTCCAGGTGCGCACCGGCGTTGGTGCTGGCGATGAGGCTGCCGAGCTTGCCGTCGAGGGTGACGCCGAAGGCGATCTCCACCTCGTCGGGTCGGTGGGCCAGTTCCCGGAAACCGGCCATCGCATCGGAGGCCGCGGTGGTGATCGGTGCCAGCGCCTGGCGCAGGCTCTTCTGGGCGGCCTCAAGGCGCTCGCCCAGCCCCACCGCGCCCGTTCCCGCCCTGGCGACAGGGGTCACCGCAACGGTTGTTCCGTCGGAGAGTACGAATTCCACGGCCTCTGGCATGGCAACCCTTTCATCGACGTCTTACCCGCGGATCAGTGCACGCCGGAGCAGATCTTGCCGCCCGGCACGGGTGAGGAGCCGGCCGCCTTCTGGATCTTGTCGAGGCCGCCGAGGAGCCGCGTCAGCGTGCCGGGGGCGTTCACGAAGTCCAGGACCGCTCTGTAGAACGCGGCGGACAGGTCCGGCTCCATCGTGTCGGCGGCGCTGAAGCAGAGCCGGTAACCGGAGTCCGGCCGCAGCAGCGAGGCTATGCTCCGCTGGACACCCGGCGGATACGCGCCGAGCCCCACCCGGCTGTCGGCGGAGATGGCGAAGCCGCCGGTGGCCTTGACCCATGCGGTCTGCGCCTCCGTGCCGGACAGGTACGTGATGAACTTCAGGGCGCTGGGGTTGTGCGCGGTGAACATGCCCACGAAGTCGGCGGAGACCTCCAGCGGTGTCGCCGTCGAGGGCTTCACATAGGCGTAGTCCCTGCCCTGGCGCAGTTTGGGCCCGAAACCCATCGCGGCGAGCGCGCCGTGATCGAGCAGACAGCCGGGCGGGGCGGCGGTCATTCCCAGGGCCGCGTCGCCGGACGTGGTCACCGACGCCTGAGCGGTACTGCCGCGCATCAGGTTGACCCACTCGGTCCAGGCGTCCCGGATCCACTGCGACGACCATTGCGCTCCACCGGTGAGCCACTTCTCGTAGGCGTCGGGGCCGTGCCGAGCCAGCAGCACGTCGGCGATCCAGTCGGCTCCCGGCCAACCGGACGTCGGCCCGGACTCCAGCCCCAGGCACCACAGGTCGCCACGAGTCGCGGAGAGCGCCTCCAGCGCGGGCAGCGCCGCCGTGGGCGGATTGCGCAAGACGGCGGGGTCGTACCAGATCAGACTCTTGACGTCCGCTTTGACCGGGACGGCGTAGACCCGGCCGCCGACCGTGGTCAGCCCGCGGAACGGTTCGGGGTAGACCGCCGAGTCGACGTCGAGTTGCTGGAGCTTCTTGCCCGACGCGTACTGGTCGATCAGGCCGGGGCTGGAGAGTACGGCCAGGTCCGGCGGATCGCCCGCCTTGACCGCGGCGTCGAGCTGCTGGTTCAGCGCCCGGGTGACCTCGACGTCCACGTCGATGCCGGTTCGGTCGTGGAACCGCTTGACGATCCCGTAGAACGCGTCGAACTCGGCGCCTTTCCAGGGCACCAGGATCGTGACCGAGTCGTTCCGCGGCCCCCCGCCGCACCCGGCGACCACCGCGAGCAGCACGAGCGCCAGGGCGACGCGCGCGAACCGCGCCGACAGGGCCCTCACGGCAGTCCTTATGAGGGCCCTCATGACAGCCCTCACGACGGCTGGAACCGGTACTCGGCGAGGCGCGGGCGATACGCGAGGTGGGCCAGCACGGTGGCGGTGGCCAGCATGAGCAGGGCGATCGACATCGTCAGCGGGTTCCCGGCCCGCGGATCGCCGGACAGCCGGTGGCCGTCGATCGTGCCGAGGACGCCCACCGCGATCGCGACTCCCGCGGTGACCAGGAGCGCACCGCCGAGCAGTGGGCTGACGAGCCGTCGGAAGTGCCTCGCCAGGACGTACCCGGTCGCGCTGACGAGAAGCAGCATGCAGAGCACCGGACCGAGGAGCAGCAGCCAGAAGCGGGCCGGGGCGAGCCAGGGAGAGCGGCGCTGCTCGGCGAGCGCTCCCTGCTCGATCGTCATCAGGTCGTGGAGCGCCGCGATGAGTCCGCCGGTGTCCGGGATGTCGGCGCCCGTCGCGCGGTCCTGCTGATCCGGATCGGCCAGTGCCTTGATGGCGGCGATGTCGGCCTTGTCGCCGATGCGGTTGTCGTTGTCGTAGATGTTGACCGCGGCCTCGGCGAGCTGGAGACAGGTGGTCAACTGGCCCTGGACGAACCGGATGTGCGTGTCGCCGTCCTCTCCCGCCGCGTTCCCCTTGGCCGCCAGGGTGACCTCCGTGTTCACCCGGGCCATGTCGTTGGCGTAGGCGGTTCCGGTGCCGATCAGGGAGACGTCCTCGTGCTGGAAGGCGTCGCTCAGCGCCGACTTGGCGTCGACCGCCGCCGCCGACGCCTTGCCGATGTCCACGACCGCGTCTGTCGTACGTGCGGCCGCCGCGATGCCGCGGCGGGCCTCGGTCGCGACCAGCAGGTACAGCACTGCCGTGGCGACGACGGCGACCAGCACGCCGTTGCGCAGCCAGCGCAGCACCGTGACCGGATGGGTCGCACGCAGCCCCCGGTACCAGGCCCGGGTCGGACGGGTGGTGCGCCACAGCGCCGAGGACGCGCTCACGACGCCCCCGCGACGCCGTCGTGGAAGGCGCGACCGCAACTCTCGCAGTGCTCGACCACCTGCGCGTAGGTCGTCTCACCGCAGGCGCCGCAGAGCCGCCCGGCGTCGGCGCGCGGGCCGGGCACCGCGTCCACCGGCTCCAGGGGCCTGGCGCTGCTCTTGGTCGAGTCGAGCCCGACCTTCTGCATCAGTCCTCTGGTGACGTCGGGGCGCAACCGGATCACGCCCTTGTCGTCGGCGGTCGCGGCGTTCTCCAGCAGCCGCAGCCGTTCGGCGTCCCCGAGCTTGCGCGCGAGCTCGATCGCACTGCGCAACTCGCGGTCCGCCTCGGCGAAGTCGTGGTTGAGGTACGCGTTGGCGCAGGCTCGCATGGCCATGCCCAGCTCGTGCGCGTTCTCCGCTCGGGTGAGCCCTTCGGGCCCCGGGGGCAGCGGGTCGAGGCTCGCGTGCCGCCGCACGGGCATCGCCCGGGGCTCGGCGCACGGCCGTCGCGTGCCGTCGGAGGTCTCGGCGAGCAGTTCGATGCGGGCCGCGCGCAGCTCCTCGCCGACGGTCAGCGCGTCGGCGTCGAACCGCAGCGACAGCTGGTACTGGCGGGACTGCGAACCCCAGGAGCCCAGGGGGATGTGAATCTCGCGTCCCTCCCGCTGCTGCTGGCCCGTCAGCTCCGCCTCGACGGGAAGGGTCTGGCGGAGGAAGCCCAGCCGGAACAGACGGTTCAGGCGCAGGCTCAGGTAGACCCGGGGCACGATCAGACGCTGCGCCTGCCGTACGAGCCGGGCGAAGTCCTCGGTGAGGTCGGAGACGGCGACGACGGCCTCGGCGCCGCCGTGCAGCGCCTCCGTGATGCGCAGCAACTCGGCGTAGCGCCAGTCGTCTCCCAGTCCGCGCGCGTCGCACACGAACCGGTCGGAGCAGGCCGCCAGGGCGCGGTCGAGCTGCTCGGGGGTCTCGTGTTCGTTCTTGCCGTCGGTGTAGAGCGCCGCGTGGCGCACGGTGCCGGACGGCGCCGACTCCAGGAGCTCCCCGGCCCGGGTCAGCCACCGGCCGATCGCGGTGCCGCCCGCGGGCCACAGCGCGTTCACCCTGCGCTTGGCCGCCGCCCTCACCTCGTCGTCGACGCGGGCGAGGCCGCCGTCGGCCGGATCGGGGAAGACGGTCTCGGCCGTGTGGTTGCCCGCGATGATCCCCAGGTAGGTGCCGTCGCGTAGGGCGTCGATGGCGGCGCATGCCGCGCGTTTCGCCTCGCCGATCTTGCCCCGGTCGGCCATGGACAGCGAGCGGTCCATGATGAGGATCTCGGCGACCCCCGCATCACGGCCGGCGCCTTCGGCGGAGCGCGCGTCCACGGTGATGAGGGCGTCGGCGCGTGTCGCGTCGAAGGCGAGGTCGCCTGCCACATCGACCTCGACGGTGAAACCAAGTCCCAGTACTGACCCCGTGTGCATCGGTCCCGTCATGTCCCCCGACCCCGACCGTGTGGACCCTCTGCTACCTGAGAGGTTATCAGTTCGCGTGTTTCTCGTGGGCTTTTCGACGGGATTTGCGGGCCATTGCGCGCCGGCGCCAGCGGATCGGAGGGCGCAGCCGGTTCGCCAGATCGACGAGCGCGGTGTGGTCCCGTTCCGTAGCCGCGTGTCCGGCCAACTCGCGTACCACCTCCGACAGTTCGAGCCCCTCGCCCGCGGTGACGAACCGCGCGAGCTGGATCTCGGCGCGCATCCCGGTCCGCGCGGCGGCGTCCACGTCGAGGCGCTCCAGCAGTTCCCCTGCGCGGGCCAGCTGGTCCCGGGAGGGCTCGGCGGGACCGGCGACCAGCAGGCGCACGGCGGCGATCCGCGCCTCGCGCTCGAAGCGGAACTCGCGCGCGAGCCGCTCGGCGGTGGCCACCGCCTCCTCGCGCCGCCCGTCCGCCAGGTGCACCCGGGCCAGCCCGAAGCCGGCCGCGCCGAGCCCCGGAGCGGTGGTGGCCGCCCTCTCGTAGTGCATCCGGGCCACCGTCAGGTCACCGTCGAGTTCGGCGCAGAGCCCCAGCGCCAGCAGCGGGATAAGCTCACCCGGCAGCATGTCCCGGACGTAACCGAACCGGTCGGCCGCCTTCCCCGTCTCCGCCCGCGCCAACGCGATCAGGCCGCCGTACCAGGAGCGCAGCCAGTCCCACTCGGGCAGCGCCGCGGCTGCCAGCGCCTGGTCCGCCGGGCCCGCCTCGCCGCGCCGCAGGAAGGCGCGGCATTCGGCCAGCGCGTGCCGCGCGGAGTCCGCGGTGTGCGGATCGTCGGGATCGGCCAGGGGCGCCGGCAGGGCGGCCACCGCCTCCAGGGGGGTGGGACAGGCGAACGGCGCGCGGATCACGAGGGCCGAGTCCGGGGCCACCCGCGCCTCGATCCAGTGGTCGAGCGGGCGCGGCGCGCCGAGTCCACCGTGCAGCGGCTCGGTCATCGGGCCGAAGGGCACCGAGGGCCTGGTCACCTGCCGGTGTGCGGGCGGAGCCGCCACCACCTGTCTGATCACGCCGCTGAGCTGCTCGGCGAACTGCCGGGCCGACACGAACCTGCGGGCCGGAACCTCGGTGCAGGTGGCCCGCCGCAGCAACCGGTCGAGGGAGTCGACCCCCGGGGCCGTGCGCTGGTCCCGCAGATGGCGGCGGCACAGCTCCTGGAGCGTCCTGCCGAGGCAGAACAGGTCGAACCCGGCTGTCGGGCGCACGTGTTCGGGGTCCGGCTCGCCGGTCCTCGCGTTCCACGCGGGCGGGGCGAACTCCTCGGTGTAGGCGACGAGCGGACGCGGATCCCCCACGGTCCGCACCGCGCCGAAGTCGATGAGCCGGACCCGGTCGCGCGGCCCGAAGGCGCTCGGCTCGGCGAACCTGATGATGTTCGAGGGCTTCACGTCGCAGTGCAGCAGCCCCCTGGCGTGCAGGTAGTCGAGGGCCTGGAGGATCCGCAGGCCGTGCGCGAGCACCACCTCGAGCGGGTCGTCGGCCCGGGCCGACAGCCGGGTGCCGGGGACGTACTCCAGGACGAGGTAGGGGCCCTCGGGCTCGTAGCTGAGAATGCGGACGATGCTGTCGTGGCGCAGCCCGACGAGCGCGTTCCGCTCGTCCCGGGCGGTCTCGGCTACCGACTCGTGCAGGACCTTGAGGACCACTTCCGTGCCGAGATTGCGGTCGTGGACCAGGTACGCCGCCCCGTAGCCGCCCGAGCCGAGCATCCGCTCGACCTGGTAGCGGCTGGCGATCGTCCGGCCGCCCAGCGACCGGGAGAAGTCGAAACGGGTGCCGCAGCGCGGGCAGTAGCCCTCGACGCGCCCCTCCCGGCCGTCGTGTCCTCGCCCGACCGCGGCCCCGCACTTCGCGCAGTACCGGTGGTCCTCGCGCACCCCGTGTACCGGTGCTTCGGTCTCGGGTGGCGCGGCAGCGGCGTCGCCGCGCTCGTCGTCCACCAGTTCCAGGCCCCACCAGGGCGCCGGTCTGACCTGCGCCACGCCGATGCTCGCACCGGGGTGGCCGAGGGGCTGAGCCGGTGGCGAGGCCCCGTCCAACGGCCGCCGGTCGCACTCGGGGCAGAAACCCTGTTCGTCGATGACAGCGCGACCGCAGTCGGGGCGGTTACACCTGACCACGGGCGCGCTCCTCCTCGACGCGGCGGTTCACCTCGTCCTTGTAGCGGTCGACCGCGACAGCCGCGGCCCGCAGATCGACCGGCACGGTCCGCAGCGTGCGCGCCGCGGAGTCGTGGAGCGCGGCGAGCCGCAGGTCCTCGGCGCCGAAGAACCGCTGTGAGCGCACGCGGTTCACCTCCAGCGTGCGGAGCAGGTCCTCGTAGCGGGCGACGAGCCGCCGCATGCCGTGCTCGAACCTTTCGACGCCGTCGAGCGAGGCCACGGCGTCGTCGCGGATCAGCGCGAGCTCACCGTCCGGCTCAGCGCCTCTCGCCACGGCGAGCCGCACACGCAGCTGCGGCGCGCGGCAGGGCGGCAGCGGCGGCGGCCCGAAGAACATCAGTCCCCATTCGGCGTGGAGGGCCGACGCGGCCTCCTCTGCGGCCGCGAGCCGGGCGACGCCCCGCTCGGCGTCCTCACGTGCCGCGGGCCGTAACGAGCGCCCGCCGATGGGTTCCGGGCCGAGGGAGACCTCGTAGGCCAGCCCGGCCGGAGGCTGTCCGTCGAACCCGAGGACGAGGCGGATACCGCGCGTGCGGGCCCGGCTCGCCAGCGGTCCCAGCAGCCGGCCCACCAGCGCCTCCGGGTCGGCGGCCCGGTCCACACCGCCGATCACCAGGCAGGCGGGCGGCTTGCGGCGCAGCAGCCGATGCAGCAGATCGGGGGCGTCCTCGGGGAATCCGAACCGGTCCGCGAGATAGCGCCGGACCTCGGCGAGCGACCTGCCCCGGGCGTCGTAGGCGGCGTCCACGGCGCCGAGGCCGAGGACGGTGTCCCGCGGCGCGCCGGACAGTTCGACGTCGGAGACCCCGGCGCGGGCCGCGGGGTCGGCGGTGCGCACGAGCCGGACCAGCCACGAGGTGCCGGTGCCGGTGGCTCCGCCGGTGAGCACGACCGCACCCGTCCAGCCGCCGGTGAGCAGGCGGGTGAGTTCCTGGGTCAGCGCCAGGCGCAGGGGGTCGTCCAGCCCGGGGTCGGGCGGCGTACCGCCCGGCGGCAGGACCGTGGCCGGCTCGCCTGCGATGTACCGCCCGGTCGGCAGATGGTCGCGAAGATAGTTGTGGATGGTCTCGGTCGGCAGCATCCAGGCGGCTCTGGCGTCGCCGGCGACGTAGTCCGCCACCACGATGCCGATGACGCGTCCGGCGAACTCGCCGTCGAGCGCCAGCACACCGGCGCCCGAGAAACCCTCCTCGATCCACTGCCCCGCGCTGTGCACCCGGTTCAGCACGGCCCACTCGCCCTCGCGGCTGCCGGATCCGGCGAGCTCCGCGTCCGCGGCGATCCCGTACGGCTCGATCTGCGGGAAGCCGTACACCCGCACCCTGCCGCCGGAGATCGGGGCCAGCCACAGCTTGGTCCCCGCATCGCACGGCGCCGGCTCGTCCAGCGTCAGCAGCGCAACGTCACCGCGCCGCGTGCCGTTCCGGTACACCCACGAATCCGGGTCGACCCGCGCGGTGACGCTCCACTCCGGGTGGCAGGCCACGCTCGTGACCCGGACGTGCGAGGCGGCGCCGCCCGGCGCGGCACCGGCGTTCCTGACGACGTGCGCGCAGGTGAGCACGTTCCGCCCGTCCAGCAGCACCCCCGCGCCGCGCGGTGTCCCGCCCGCGTCGTCCACCCTGACCCGCCAGGGGTTCTCCATGTGGCGATGCGTCCCCGTCCCCATGCCTCTACCGTACGACGGCGGGCGGCCGCGCGCGCCGGTCTTTCTGATTGACCGTCAAGTCGGCGTGACCGGCGGCGTTCCGCACCGGCAGCGGTGACCGCCGGCCCGGCGTGGGCCTCGACCGCGCGTCAGGGGTCGGTCGGCGAAGCGGCGGACGTAGCGCTTCTGCCACGGGGTTTCGACGGCGCGGTGGTCGTAGTCTCGGCGCACGAAGTCCGCTGCCCGGTCGGCCGGAACCCCGTCGAGGACCGCGAGACAGGCCAGGGCGGTTCCGGTCCGGCCGCGGCCGCCGCCGCAGGCGATCTCGACGCGTTCGACGGCGGCGCGTTCCCATGCCTCGCCGAGCAGGGCTCGGGCTTGTGCGTGACTGCTGGGCAGCCGGAAGTCCGGCCAGCGCAGCCACCGGTGTTCCCAGGGGACTTCGGGAGGCTGCCTGCCGAGCAGGTAGACGGCGTAAGCGGGAGTCGAGCCGGCCGGCAGCGGTCGGCGAAGTCCGCGGCCTCGTAAGAGACGACCAGAGGGGAGTTGCAGAACACCGGGGTCGGTGGGCTTCCAGGTTCCAGTCATCCGCTCACTCTGGGCGCCGGGCCGGGAAGGCCGGTTCACTTGCGGGATGCGATGGCCTCGACGGCCCCCACGGGCACGGCCACGGCCGCGACGGCGAAGGTGGCGAGGGCCGCGGTGGCGTGGTGCCGTTCCACCGCCCGGATGATGGCCGGCAGGTACGTGGCGGTCGGCCGCCGCGTGTGCGGGCCGTGGGCCGCGGGCGGTCGGTGTTCCGAGGGCGACGTGACGGCCGGGGCGGTGTGCGGCGCGGGGCCGGCGGCGGTGGCGGTGGCGGCGCCGCCACCGAGGAGCACGGCGGTCAGGCAGGCGGGCACCAGGGCTGCCGCTTTGAGCACGCGGGGGTACGACATGGGAGTGGTTCCTGAAGGTTGGTTGTTCCTGAAGGTGGTGCCGGCCGGTCGGCCGACGGCCGCGGCTTCGGCGCCTCGCACCCGGGGGCGCGGTCAGTGGGACTGCCCGGCGGGGTGCTCGCCATGGGCGGGGGCGTCCGGGTGGGGCAGGTGCGGGTCGCGCCCGGCGATGCTCTCGAGCATCCGGCCGGTGTTCTCCGCGGTGTCCCGGGAGTCGTGGAGCTCCACGGGCTCCAGGTCTATGTGGCCCTCGTGCTCCCGGGCGCGGATCGCCCGCAGGCGTGGGTGCCGGGTGAGCAGCATCTCGAGGGCGTAGCCGAACATCGCGAACGTGGTGTCCGCCGGGAGCTGCACGCGGTCGGCGCTCGTGGCCACGGTGAAGCCGTCCTCCGTGATGACCGGGGTGCCCGCGCGCAGGTGGGCGGTGAACCCGCCGTTCTCGTAGAGCGCGTCGTAGAGGCGCAGTACGTCGCGGTCGGGGGTCCGGTGCGACGCCCGGTCGGTGGCGGGGAACGCGGGCGTCACGGGGGCTGCCTTGGTGTGAACCATCTCGGTCATCTCGGTTCACTCCTTGCGGTGCGGTGAGGGAAGTCGGAGTGGAGTGGGAGGGGGATCCCGTGAATACCAGCGCTTGTCCCTTTCCACGGATGGGGGGCACCACGGGGTTCGACGCGCACACGGCTTTCCGAGGTTTTTCTCGCGCGTTCGCGCTGCAGCCGAAAGCCAGGACCGCCCGCGTGTGACGGGTCGGCGCGTCACACGCGGGCGGTCCGGTCAGGGACGGCGGGGTCCGGTCAGGGCCGGCGG
>CAYNNX010000001.1:18988-21428 GCA_964398515.1 uncultured Streptantibioticus sp.
CGGCGGTCCGTACGGCGCAGGACAGCCATGGTGTAGAGCAGCGTGGCGATGGCGAGGCCCAGGCTGACGCAGGCCGCGGCGAGCGCGACGACGCTCAGGGCGGTCACGGCGCCGCCGGCGCCGGACGGAGTGTTGACGACCACGCCCCCGGGGGCTGCGGTGGTGGTGGCGGCGCCTCCGCCTCCCCCGCCCCCTCCGCCGGGGGCGGGGGAGGATGCGGCGGCGAGGACTCCGCACAGCGCCGGGGCGGTCTCGTCCTGCGTCAGGTTGGGTGCGTCCTCGCTGGGGCCGAGGGCGTTGTCGTAGTGGCCGCTGCCGTCGAAGTCGATGCCGTGGACGACGACGACGGCCTTGCCGGAGGAGAGCGCCTTGGTGGTCTGGGCGTCGATGGGGACGGTCCGCTGGTAGTTGATCGACCCGCCGGAGGGGGCGCGGTCCACGGCGAAAGCGCTGTTCGCCGAAGTGTCACCGCTGGTGGTGAGCGAGATCATGATCGGCCCGTAGGCGGGGGCGCCGTCGGTGGCGCTGATCGCCTTGTGCCCGTTGTGCTCCTTGGCGGCCGAGGCGTCGGGGCACTTGCCCTGTCCGTTGATGTGGATGTGGATCGCATGGGGGGCGTTGACCAGCCCGGTGGTGTGTACGGTGACCTGGGCCTGGTTGCCGTTGACCTGTACCGAGGCGTCGCCGGAGCCGGTGACGTGGTTTGTGGGAACGGGTTTTAGGGTGGCGGTGTAAGTCGTGGCGGCCGGTGACTGCGCCGCGACCTCCGCGGGCACAGCCACCAGGCCGAGGGCCGCCCCGACGGCGGCCAGGAGGGCTGCGGCGTGCAACGTCTTGGTCATGCCCGTCCCTTCGCTCTACGACACGCTATCAACGATATACAGCATGTAATCAGGACAAACCACTCTAAATGCGGGACGATCTACGTATGCCGTGGACTTTCCGGAAACGTGGTCCAGTGGCTGAACCTGATCGCGCCGAGCGCCGTGTCTCTAGTGAAGGGACCGTCTCGCGGGCAGACGAGGAGCTGCTCCGCACGCTCTACAGCGAGCATGCCGGGCCCCTGTTCCACTACGTACTGCGTTTGACCTCAGGAGACTGGCAATGGGCCGAGGACGTCGTGCAGGAGACGCTGCTGCGGGCGTGGCAGAACCCCGCCGCGTTCGATCCTGCCCGCGGTCCGGCCCGAGCCTGGTTGTGCACGGTCGCCCGGCGTCTGGTCATCGACGCCCGCCGGGCCCGGGCCGCCAGGCCGACCGAGACCAGCGGCCAGGACCTGGAGCGGATGGCCGGGCAGACAGCCGACGAGGACCAGCTCGAGAAGGCGCTCCAAAGCTGGGCGGTGGCCGACGCGCTCGCCGCGCTGACGCCCGACCACCGTGCGGTGCTGCTGGAGACCTACTACCGCGGCCGGACGATGGCCGAGGCCGCAGAGGTGCTCGGCGTTCCGGTTGGTACTGTGAAGTCGCGGACGTACTACGCCCTCAAAGCGCTGCGGCTGGCACTGCAGGAGCGCGGCATCGAGCCGTGACGGCGCAGGCAAGGAGGTGCGGACCATGAGCGGCAACCACGAGGCCGTCGGAGTGTCGGAGGCCATCCGCCTCTCCCTGGGCGCCTACATCCTGGGGACACTGTCGGTCGAGGAAGACGAGCAGGTGCGCGCCCACCTCGAACAGTGCGCCGAATGCCGGGCCGAACACGCCCGCCTGGCGGGGCTGCCCGCCCTGCTCGCCACCATCAGCGAGGCCGAGGCCGCCGGCGAGGCCCCGCCGGCGCCGAGCGAGGACCTGGTCGACCGGCTCGTGCAGCGCGCCGCCGACCGCCCGCAGCCTGCCCCGCAGCCACGGGAGCGGCCGATGCCGGCCACCGCGCCGGCCATGCCGGAGGCGGCCGAGGAGGGCGGGCTCGACAAGCTGCTGCGGCAGGCGGCGGCCACCAGACGCCGCACCACCTGGCGCCGGCAACTGGTCGGTGCCGCGGCCGGACTGGTGCTCGTCGGGGCGGCCGCGGGCGGCACCTGGTGGGCCACCAGCGGCTCCGGGGGCACCCAGGCGACGCCGCCCGGGTCGACCGCCTCGGCACCGGCGCGCACCTTCCAGGCGAGCGACCCGGCGACCGGTGTCTCCGCCACGGTCAAGGCCTCCCCCGCCGCCTGGGGCAGCGCCCTGCAGATCTCGGTCAAAGGGGTCCCCGCCGGGGTGACCTGCACGCTGCAGGTCACCGGCCTGGAGGGCGCCAAGGCGGTCGGTGCGAGCTGGCTGGCCGGCGAGTACTCCGGCGACAGCACGCAGATCCCCGGGGCGGTTTCCATTCCCCCGGGCGCGATCGGGCAGTTCAAGATCGTCAACGGCAGCGGGAACACCCTGCTCACGATCCCGGCCTGACCCCACGCGAACGCACGGCACAGCGAGAGCCGCCCGGATGGCCGGGCGGCTCTCGC
>CAYNNX010000001.1:21528-62732 GCA_964398515.1 uncultured Streptantibioticus sp.
CCCACGCGAACGCACGGCACAGCGAGAGCCGCCCGGATGGCCGGGCGGCTCTCGCAGTATGCCGTCTCGATCAGGCGCTCGCTCCCGGCCACCCCGGCGTCGATCAGTGTCGGCGCCGGACCAGGGAGCGAGATCGAGGGCGCCCCAGACCACCCGCTTCACCCGACCGGCCGATGCCGCGGGCAGACAGCCGACACCCGGCACGGCCAAGCGGCGGGGATCCCATTCCCCCGGACGCGATCGCGCGATTCCACATCGTCAACGGCAACGCAGACACCCTCGATCCCGGCCTGACCCCACGCGAACACACGGCACAGCGAGAGCCGCCCGGATGGCCGGGCGGCTCTCGTCATGTGTCATCCGCTACCGAGCGGCACTGCACCGCATCACATCCCGCTACGGGGAAGCAGCACGTCGATCAGGTGCTCGCTGCCGGCCATCTCGGCGTCGAGCGGTGTCGAGGTGGGACCAGGGTGCACCGAACCGGGATCAAGGGTGACCCAGACCGCCCGCTTCATCCCGCCGGCCGGTGCCCCGGGCAGACCGCCGGCGCCCGGTACGGCCAGGCGGCCGGGATCGACCGGAGCGGCGTCGATGGCGGTCACGGTTCCGGCCGCAGACGTCTCCGGGAGGGCCACACGCAGCCGCTGCCCGGTACGCAGTTCGGCGCTGCGCGCGGGCTCGACCAGCAGCAGGGCCCGCGCCGGACGCTCCCGGTCGACGGTCACGAGCGGCGCTCCGCGCTTCACGCAGGAACCCGGACCGGCCAGGACGGCTGCGACGACACCGTCGTCGGCGGCCTTCACCGGTGTGGTGGTCCCGTCCGAACGGGTGACTGAGGCTATCGTCTGCCCGCGGTGCACCCGCTGGCCCGTGGTGACCGGGATCCCGGCGAGCAGACCTCCGGCCGGGCTGGCGACGGGCGTGGGCCGTTCGCCGGCGAGCAGGACTCCGGTGGCCCGCACGGTGGTCGGCACACGGGCGGACGAACACCACCAGGTGCCCAGCCCGAGAAGGACAGCCGCCGCGACGGCCATGGCCCGCCTGCGGGATCTGCGCCCGCGGGCCGGGGTTGCCGTTCGGCCGGCCGCACCTGCGGCCGCCTGGGTCTTTTCCGGGGGCCGGGCATGCCGTGCCGCCATATCGGCGTCTCCTTGACGTTTGGATGACCTGCACCCACCACGGTGGCCGAGGCGGGCGCACGGGCAAAGCCGCGGATTCGCGTTTCTTGACGAGGCGGTGGCGCGTCGCCTACGAGGGTCCGCCGACTCACGGCGTGCCGCCGCTTCGGGGCCCCGTGCCCGCACCCCTGCCGACGGCCGCATGTGCGCCGGCGAGAGCCAGGTGCGAGGGCGACAAAGAAATTGAGCAAAAGGTGCAGATACCTCGAACCGCACCGGCTCGCCACCCGTGGAAAGGGGCAAGAACCGGTACTCACCGGATCCCCCTCCCACTTCTCCACCCCTCCCCCCTTCCCTCCCTCCCCGCCGCAAGGACTGAGCCGAAATGACCGACATGTACACCGCCCCTGGCTCTGTGACCCCCGAGCCTTCGCCGCGCGAGCGAGAGGTGCTGCTGCACATCTCCCAGGGCCGCACCTACATGCAGACCGCTCGCCGCATGGGAGTGACCAGCTACACCGTCGACACCTACCTGCGCCGCATCCGCTCCAAGTACGGCATCGGCAACAAGGCCGAGCTCACCCGACTGGCCATCAGCCTGGGGCTGTGAACTCGCCGACGGATACCCCGAGTTCACCGTCCTCCCCGGGTCCGCCCCCAACCGCCCCGCCTTCCCGCGCCACCCGCCGCGCCCCGCCAGAAGAGCAGAAGACATGTCCGTCACCGACTCCTACGTCTCCGGTCCGCCCGTCCCCACCTCCCACCCGGTACCGGCCGCCGTGCTCCCGCCGCAGTGCCTGCGCCAGGCCCTGCTCACCCTGCCGGCGCGGGAGGCACACGTCTCCGCCGCCCGACACTTCACCGCGGACCTGCTGGACACCTGGTGCGTTCCCGAGGCGGCGCGCGACGCGGCCGTGCTGATCGTCGACGAACTCGCCGCCAACGCAGCCCGGTACGGACACGAGGTCATGACCTTGCTGCTGGCCCTGGACCACTGCAGCCTGCACATCGTGGTCGCCGACACCGGATGCCCCGTGGAGCACCTCCAGGAGGACATCCCCGACGACGAACACGGCCGCGGCACCGGCATCGTGGAGAACCTCGCGCAGTGGACCGAGGTCCACCAGACCGTGGAAGGCCGCGAAGTCCACGCGTGTCTTCAGTGCGCGGCATGAGTCGCACCGCCAGGCCCCCGGTCGGCGCACCGGGGGCCTGACGGTGTCAAGACACGTGAATACGCGGCTGCCGCGGATTCCGAAGCACCCGCACGCTGGCCAACGAGGGGCCTGCGAACACCTCCGACACCGCTTCCCCCTACTCTGCAGAGGAGTTGCCCGATGACCACCACACCCCGACTCACCAGGCGTGCCGCCATCCGATGGGCGTTCACCGCCACCCTGGCCGCGGCGGGCGGCCTCGCCACAGCCTGCACCGGCGGCACCACGGCGGCCGTCAGCACCGTCTCCACCTCCCATCCGCCGCCCTCGCCCACCGCGCACCCGGCCAAGCCCGCTCCCGCCCCCTCCACTCCCCCCTCCGCTTCCCGTCCCACGCCCGAACCGTCCGCCCCCGACGAACCGTCGGTCGATGTGAAGGTGGGGCCCGGCTCGGTCGACGTCGGCCGGGGCTCGGTCCACGTCGGCCCGGGCTCGATCAACATCGGGGGCCTCAACGGTGTGAGCGGCGACATCGGCACCACGGTTTCGGGTGACCGGATCCAACTGGACGTCGGCGGCGGCACCGGCGACAGCGTCCTGGGCGGCGAGCCGGGAGCCAAGGTCACCTTGGAGATGCACAACTCCGGCCAGTCGGCGGTGACCGTGACGATGGACGGTGTCCGCCCCGACAAGACCCTTCAACCCGGCGCGACCGACACCGAGGGGATCACCTACCCCGACTCCGGAATCCTGCACGTGCACTACCGGTGACCCCGTCCGCCACCTTGCCCCGCACCCCGGCCGATTCAGCGGCCGGGGCGCGGTCGTGTTCCCCACAGAAAGGCCCCCGGGGAAAAGGCAATCCGCGGCGCCTAACCCACGGGTCCGGTCGCGTCAAGAGACGAACTTACGCGTCTTTCGGACCGTCCACCCGTCCGGCACTATCGAATTAAGCACGACGGCAGAGGTCGTCGGCGAAGTCACCGGAAAGGAAAGTGATCACTATGTACACCTCCGTGGAATTCACCTCGCACGAGCTCGACATGCAGGACGCCGAGGTTCTGCCCGACCGCGAGGCGCTGGGGATCTTCGACTTCGGCAACGGCGTCAATCTCAACCTGGAGAACCTCGCCAACTTCAAGCTGGGCATTGTGAACAATGTCAACACCGGGGATGTCGGCGGCAACCTCACCCAGGTGGGCGTGGTCTCCTAGTAATTCCATGAAGAGGAACAGAAAGACCGCGAGGCCGGGGAGTTCGACTCCCCGGCCTTGCCGCTGGAAGGGTTCGTGTCAATCGTGACTTCCGAACAACTCCGCTCCGCCGCACCGGACATGACGGCGGAGCCGACGGACCGTCTGCGCCTCGCCGACGGCGTGCGCCTGCTCGGCCCCTACCAGGGGTCCGGATACCGCGAGACGCGCTACCTCGTGGAGCGCGGCGACCGGCAGACCGTCCTGCTGACCCGTCTGCTGTACGTGGTCGCCACCCACATCGCCGCCCACACCGACCCGCACCGCGCCGCCGAGGCGGTCAGCGCCGAACTGGGCAAGCAGCTCACCCCCCAGGCGCTCACCTACGTCGTCGAGACCAAACTGCGGCCGCTGGGCATCGTGGCCCGCGCAGATCAGGCGCAGCCCTCATCCGCCGAGGCCGCCGCGGCAGATCCCGCGCAGCGCAACAACTCGCTGCTGTCCCTGGCCATGCGCAGCACCCTGGCACCTCCGTCGCTGGTGCGGGTGATCGCCGCGTTCTTCGCCCCGCTGTTCACCCCGGCGGTCGTGGTCACCGCGCTGGCCGCCTGGATCGTGATGGACTGGTGGCTGTTCGCCCGCTGGGGGCTCCACCCGGCGATGCAGCAGGTGATCGGCCGACCGGTGCTGATGCTGGTGGTCCTCGCGCTGATGGTGCTCTCGCTCGCGTTCCACGAGTGCGGACACGCCGCCGGATGCCGGTACAGCGGCGCGACGCCCGGCGCCATCGGCGCGGGCCTGTACCTGTTCATGCCCGCCTTCTACACCAACGTCAACGACGCCTACCGGCTCGGCCGCGGCGGGCGGCTCCGTACCGATCTGGGCGGGGTCTACTTCAACGTGGTGTTCGTCGTCCTGCTGGCCGCCGGATACCGGGTCACCGGCTTCGCGCCACTGGCGGTCGCGGCCGTCCTGTCCCACACCGAGATCCTCCAGCAACTGCTGCCGCTGGTACGGCTGGACGGCTACCTCATCCTCAGCGACCTGGTGGGGGTGCCCAACCTGCTGCGGATGATCAAGCCCGTGCTGGCCGGCCTGCTCCCCGGCCGCGGTCCCGACGCGCGGGTCACCGCGCTGCGGCCTTCGGCACGAGCGGCCGTCACCGCCTGGGCGCTGTTGATCGTGCCGGCGCTGCTGACCTGCCAGGCCCTCCTGCTGATCCGGCTGCCGTCCATCATCGGCTCCCTCGTGCGGGGGGAGCGCGCCCAGGCCGCCGAGGTGGCGACGGCACTGCAAACCGGATCGCTTCCGCACTTCGTGCTGGGCTGCCTGTCCGCGGTCATCCTGGCGCTGCCGGTCGCCGGACTGTGCTGCATCGCCGTGCGAATCGCCGCCGCCCTCGTCCGCGCCGCCCGCAAGCACATCCTGCGCCGCCGCGCCACCACACGTGCGCAGCGGACGACCGGTGACACCACGCGCGCCGCGGACCCCGGCACACCGGCGGCGGACCCCGCTCACCCGCGGCCCGCCGCGGAGCCGTCCCCCGGCTGCCGTCCCCTGCAGCGCATCCTCGTACTCGGCTGCGCACCCGGTGCGGGTGCCACCACCACGGCGCGCGTCCTCGCCCGCACACTCGCCGCCGGCGGGGCGCACCGGGTGATGGCCCTGGACGCCGCACACCTGGCCCGCAACGTCACCCGCCGCGTCCACGGCCCGCACACTCCGGCCACCTCCGACACCCCCTGGTGGCACAGCTGCGGCGAGCGCTACCGCGCTGTTCAGCACGACGTGCTGTCCCTGCTGCACACCCAGCACGACCTCATCGTGCTCGACGCCTCCTCCCGCGGTGACGCACACACCATCCGCGAGCTCCTCCCCGAGACCCAGCAGCTCGTGCTGGTCACACCCGCAGCGAACGGCACACGGCTCGCCGAAGCCACCCTGGACTGGCTCGAGGGGAACGGGCACGCCGACCTCGCGGGCCAGGCGGTCGTCGCCGTCACCGCCGCCCCCGACGACGCCCGGGAGGCCCACGGCGCACCCGGCCGCCACACGGCCCGCTGCGCGGCGACCGTCCTGCTCCCGTGGGACGCCACGGTGGAGCTGGAGGGCGACCCGTCTCCTGAGCGGCTCGCCGCCGCGACCCGCCAGGCGTACACCGAGCTCGCGGTCGCCGCGACCCGCGGGACGTGACGTGGGCGCTCCACGCATGCCGCTAGATGGTACATATAGAGACAAACCTAAATCTGCGTCATGTGATGTTTTCTTCGGTGTCAACCACGGCACGGTCGGGCCCAGAAGGGACAGGGACGGATGGACACCCGCAGCAGGCACTCCCCCAGGACTCAGGCGGCGGCGGCCGCCTTCGGTGCGGCTCTCGCGCTGGCCGGCTGCGGGGGCCACGGCCCCGGCGGCAAGACGACGCCCACGCCCACGCACACGGCCACCCCGTCGGCCTCCGCCGGCGGCGGCCGCGTTCAGGGGACGGCGGTGACGGCCACCGAGAACGAGTGGTCCATCCATCTGTCCCGGACCTCGTTCACACCGGGCCGGTACACCTTCACCGCGCAGAACGCCGGCAGAACCACGCACTCGCTCGCCATCTCCGGCCCCGGGCTGCCCGAAACCCAGACCCATCCGCTGACCCCGGGATCGACCGCACAGCTGACCGTCACCCTGCGAGCCGGCAGCTACGAGCTGTGGTGCCCGATCGACGAACACAAGGGGCTGGGCATGGACACCCACATCGAGGTCCGCAAGTGACCCGCTAACCGGCGTAGAGCCGTTCGATCTCCGCGGCGCAGGCCTTGACGATCGCACTGCGGCGAAGCTTGAGGGAGGGTGTCAACAGCCCGTCCTCCACGGTGAATTCGGCCGGAAGGATCGTGAAGGCCCTGATGGACTCCGCCCGCGAGACCGCGGTGTTCGCCGCCGTCACGGCCTGCTGGATCTCCGCGTGCAGTGCCCGGTTCGCCGAGACGGCTCCCCGGGCGGTCACGGTCTGCTCCCCCACCAGCAGCTGCCAGCGCATCACCGCCGCCGGGTCCAAGGTGATCAGGGCCCCGACGTAAGGCCGGTTGTCGCCCACCACGACGCACTGGGAGACGAGCGGGTGCCTGCGCAGCCGCTCCTCCAGCACGAGCGGGCACACGCTCTTGCCGCCGCTGGTGATGATGACGTCCTTCTTGCGACCGGTGATGGTCAGATAGCCGTCGCCGTCCAGGTGCCCGAGGTCACCGGTGCGCAGCCAGCCGTCCTGCAGGACGGCCTCGGTGGCCGCGGGGTCACCGAGGTAGCCGGCGAAGACCGTCGAGCCGCGCACCCACACCTCGCCGTCGGAGGCGATGCGCACCGAGTTCCCCGGCATCGGGCGGCCCACCGTGCCGAACCGGACGCGGCCGAGGGGCTGTGCCGTCACCCCGCCCGTGGTCTCGGTGAGCCCGTAGCCGTCGTACACGGTGATGCCGGCCCCGGCGAACAGCAGGCCCAGCTCCCGGCTGAACGGCGAGCCGGCGCTGACGGCGTAACGCACCCGGCCGCCGAACACCGCGCGAAGCCGCGCGTACACCATGCGGTCGAAGACCGCGTTCGCCGCCTTCAGCCCCGGGCCCGGCCCCCTTCCGGCACCGCACGCCTGCTGTTCCATCGCTTCGGCGTAGCGCACCGCGACGTCCATGGCCTTGCCGAAGAGCCGGGCCCGGCCGGCCTCCTCGGCGGCGCCGCGCGCACATCCGAGGATTCGCTCGAACACGTAGGGCACCGCGAAGACGAACGTCGGCCGGAAGGAGGCGAAGGCGGGCACCAGTGCCGCGGCGGTGAGGGCGGGCTCGTGGCCCATCAGGATGCCTCCGCGCAAGCAGGCGACCTGGACCAGCAGCCCGTAGACGTGCGACAGCGGGAGGAAGGCGAGGATCGAGGGCTGTTCGCCGGGTTCGGCCAGGAGCGAACTCCAGCCCGCGATCATGGTGTCGCACCCGATGGCGATGTTGGCGTGGCTGATCAGACATCCCTGGGGCATGCCGGTGGTGCCCGAGGTGTAGGCGATCAGCGCGGTGGAGTGCGGGTCCACCGCCCAGCGCAGCTGGTCGACCCGTTCGCCGGGCACGTCCCGGCCCTGCTCGCACAGCGCCCGGACGCATCCGGTGTCCAACTGCCAGATCCAGCGAAGCGCCGGCAGCCGGTGGCATACGGCGCCGATCGTCATCGCGTCGTCCTCGCCCTCGACGACCACGGCGACGGCCTCGGTATGGGAGAGCATCCAGCAGACCTGCTCCGCCGAGGCGGTGGGGTAGACGGGGACCAGCACGGCTCCGATCGACCACACGGCGTAGCTGAAGAGCGTCCACTCGTACCGGGTCCGCGCCATCACCGCGACCCGGTGCCCCGGCCGAACGCCACTGGCCAGCAGCCCCTTCGCCAGCGCCACGACCTCGTCGCGGAAGGCCGCCGCGGTCACCGGGACCCACTGCTCAGGGTCGGCGGCGCCGCGTCTGGCGAGCTGGACCCTGTCGGGTTCGCTCTCGGCCACCTCGTACACCGCGTCGGCGAGGCCGCCCGACCGCAGAGGATCCACCAGGTGAGGGAGACTGAATTCGCGCACGGCGCCCCCTTCTTGAGCCAGGGCTCGCCCCCGTCGACGCGGAGGCGGGAGGGAAAACTACCCGTCAGAGTCCTGGCTGCATAGGGCACCGGAGGGTTCGATGCACAGTTGACGCGATCTTTCCTCAGGCCTGATCGGCTACCGGTCAGCCGGTTTCCAGCGCCTGTGCGAGCCGTCCGGTCCCCTCGCGGATCTCCTGCGGCGGATGTGTGACGAACGACAGCCGCACCGCGCCCCGCCGGCCGAACCGCTCGCCACCGCGGTCTGCCCAGGACCACCCGGCCCTGCGTGAGCTCCACCTCCGGGCTCGACGGGCGAACCCGATGGCGTCGGCGTGCCCTGCCGTCACCGTGGAGACCCTGCGGGGCGAGGTGCACTCGGGGCGGTTCGGCGGGGCCGCCCCCCACGACCTGGCGGCGACGCTGCGTGTGCTCGCGTCCCTGCACGACGACGCGCGCGACACCGTGGTCGACGGGCTCACCGGATCGGCGCGGTGGAGCGCGGAACACCCTGGGGGCACGGCTGGAGGCGGAGGTCGTCGGCGGCGGGCAGCCTTTCCGGGCCGACACCGTCAGCGCCGCCTACCGGGCGATGGCCGAGGCGAGCGCATGGCGTACGGCGGAACCGAGATGCGTGTGCGTGGGCTCGGCGGGACGGTCCCGCTGTGCGACACGCTGGGGGCACTGTGTCCCCACGCGGAGATGCTCCTGGTGGGCGGCGACCCCGAGGCACGGGTACACGCTCCCGATGAGAGCGTGGACCCGCGGGAGTTGGAGCGCATGGCGGGTGCCGAGGGGCTCTTCCTGTGGCGGCCGGCACACCCGGATCGACAGGTGTGACCGCCACGGCGGACGGCGCATACCGGCTACGAGATCTGCGCACCGACCATGTGTCCGACGAAGAAGGTCATGCCGGTGGCGAGGGCGCCCAGCACGAACTGCCGCATACCCCCGAGGAGTGCCGGGCGACCGGTGAGCCCGGCGACGGCGGCGCCGCCGACGAAGGCGGCCAGCCCGGCGAGGACGAGGGCGAGCGCGAACGCGGGGAAGCCGATGAGGTAGGGCACGAGCGGGATGAGGGCGCCGACCGTGAACGACGCGAACGACGCACCCGCTGCCGTCCAGGGCGAGGGCAGGTCGTCGGGGTCGATGCCGAGCTCCTCGCGAACGTGCACGTTGACCGCCTCGTCCGGGTCGGCCGCGATCTGCCGGACGACGGCCTCCGCCAGTCCGCGATCGACACCGCGCTTGACGAAGACCTCGACGAGTTCGCGCTCCTCGCCCTGGGGATTGCGTTCGTGCTGCAACTGCTCGACGGCCACCTCGGCCTCGGTGAGTTCGTTCTGGGAGGCGACGGAGATGTACTCGCCGGTGGCCATGGAGAAGGCTCCGGCGATCAGTCCGGCCAGTCCGGTGAGCAGGATGGCGTGGTTGGCGGCTCCACCGCCGCCGACGCCGGCGATCAGCGAGGCGTTGGTGACGAGGCCGTCCATGGCGCCGAAGACCGCCGGTCGCAGCCAGCCGCCGGAGACGTCGCGGTGTTCCAGAACCCGGTGGCGGCCGCCCGGCGTCCGGTCGCGCCCTCTGGACCGGTCGGCCGAGTAGGCAGGGGCATAGGCGTTCTCGCCGGTCGTCGTGAGCAGCTCGGTCGCGGGGCCGTCCGCGAAGGTCTGCGGTGCGTCCGCCGCCAGCAGGCTCGGATCACGGGGGTATCGGGGGTACTGGGGATACGGGCTGGTCGGGTACTGCGCGGTCGACTCCGGTGCGGCGTACAGATCGTAGGGCTGTTGGAGCGGCTCCTCGGGCTGCCATTCCGGCACGGGGATCCACTGCGTCTCTGTCACGTCTGCCTCCAGGGTGGCTTTCGCTGGGAAACGGAAACCGCGGCCGAAGGGTTCACCTCGTTGCCGGGCGCCAGGTTGAAGAAGAGGTGAACCACCGCCGGCTTTCAGCCGTTTGGATGTCAGCCCCGCCTCCCGAGCCGGCGGTCACGACGCAGCCCACGGATGCCATCGAGCAAGAGGAGCAGCAGATGAGCCCACGAGTGAGCCCGTCCTTCAGCGTCCTGGTGGAGGCCCGCGGCGTGATGGCGGAGGACTCGGGCACGAGCGCCCGCGCCGCGGTCGAGGACCTCACCCGGGAGATCGACGAGCCGATCCGGGACGCTCGCGTCAAACTGACACACTTCGCGGAAACGGATGGCGCGGTGCGACCGGCCGTCGCCCAGGCCAACCTCGACGTCGCCGGCCTGCAACTACGCGCCCAGAGCGCGGCGGACAGCGTTCCCGAAGCGGTACGGCAGCTGCACGCCAGGCTGCGGGACCGCGTCAGCCGACTGCTGCCCACACTCCGCAGGCGATACCGCGGCATGCCGTCCAGCGCGCCGCGCGAATGGCCTTACACGGCCTGCCTCGACTGCGGGGACGACGACTGGCAGACCCCGGCCCGCGCCGACATCGCCCGCCGCAAGCCCGTGGCGCTGCGCTACGAGACGGTGGACGAGGCGGCCTTCCACATGGACACGATGGACTACGACTGCTACCTGTTCGCCGACGCCCACACGGGACAGGACAGCCTGATCTTCCGTGCCGGACCCACCGGCTACCGGCTGGTCCAGCTCTCCACCAGATACGGCCCTCCGCCCCGGCGCCGGCTGCCGGTGACCGTCAGCCCCGAGCCCGCCCGCCACCTGACGATCGATCAGGCATTCGCGCGGCTGCGCACCACCAGGATGCCCTTCATCTTCTTCGCCGACGCGGGGACCGCCGACGCTCGCGGCGCCGTGCTCTACCAGCGCTACGACGGCCGTCAGGGCCTGCTGACGCCGTTCGTGAAGGGCACGTGAAGCACGCGGCGGTGGCGGCCACGCGCTACAGGGCGCCGCCGCGCGGTCCTCGCACGCTTCCCAGCAGCCGGTGGCACTGCGGGGGATGAACGTCGACGCCCTCGCCGCCTTCGGCAGCGGTCCGCGCGGTCAGCTCCCGGGCCTCCACGTGTGGTGAGATCGGCGCACAGAGGAGGGCGTGCCGTCCATCCGTGCTCACGAGCAGGTGTGCGGCGCTCAGGCCGGCCGGCGGATCCTTGCGCAGCCTGTCCGCGGTCGAGTCGGCCCAGCGACGGGCCGCTTCCGCCGACGCGGTGTCGGCGCGGACCACGGCGATGACGTCGCCGGGATCCGGGGCGCTGTCCGGAAGGACGCTGCGGAACAGCCGGTAGCGCATCAGTCCGGGGCGCTCGATCCCCGGGATCGCCTGGTCGATCCGGCCCACCATGTCCGAGCGGTGTGCACGCGCGAAGGCGAGGTGCGCCGCGTCGTCGGCCCACTGCGCGAGGCTGAGCAGCACACGCCCGTCATGGCTTGCGAAACAGCTCAGTTGAAGGAACGCCTCCGGCCGGAACCTGGCGCTCAGCTCGCGCCACTCGGCCAGCAGCACCCCGGCAGCCTTGCGCTGCCGTTCCGGTGTGCTCACGATCCACTCGCTGATCAGCGTGGTGCCCGCGTCCGGCCGGGCCATGGCGGGCAGGGACGGTGAGTGTGTCACGTGTGATCTCCCCTTCGTGCGGTTCGCCGTTCCAGCATGGAACCTCAACGTGGGTTGAGGTCAACCGCGTTGAACCGCCGGGGGTGGTGCGCTGGCACGAACGCGACCGGTTCACTCATCGAGCCGTCCGGCGAGCAGATCGCCGGTCGGTGTGCGCCGATAGACCACGCGTCGGCCGACTCGCGTTCCGGTGATCAGCTCGGCGTCGCGCAGCACGGCCAGATGGCCTCCCACGGTACCCAGCGACTGGCCGAGCTGCACGGCGAGTTCGCTGCTGGTGGCGGGGTCTTCGAGCTCCCGGAGGATGGCCGCGCGGCCGGTGCCGATCAGCCGCTCGAGAGCACGGCCCGGCCTGGCACGCTCGGGAGCGGCGGCGAACCCGCGAGCCGGGTAGACCTGGGCGTACCGCCTCGGCGGCCCCTCGCACAGCCAGGTTCCGCTCGACACGCTCACCGGCACGAACAGCATTCCCCGGTCGCCGACGACTCGGTCCGGGCCGGGCTGGTTGCCGAAGCGGATCGCGTCGGCCCCGACCCAGGCGCTTCGACGGCTCATGTGCTCCAGGGCCCGCGGCCAGCCGTGGGCGGCGAGCAGGCCCGCCCGGTAGGTGACGTCCCGTTCCAGCAGCGCCCGGCGGCGCGGCCACTCCGGGGACACGTGGGCTTCCCACACGCGGCTGAGCAGTTCGGCGGTCCGGGCCGCCCATCCGCGTCCGGACAACCAGCCCAGGTCGTGCCGCTTCCAGCTGCGTGCCACCGACTTCTCCAGCCCCGAGCGCACCTCCTCGTCACAGGCACGGGCGACGTCGGCCAGTTCGCCGGCGAGGGCGGTGCGCATGCCGCCCGACGGCGGGATCGTGACGAAGCCGGGCAACCACTTGGTGGAGCCGAGCAGCCGGACCAGCCCCGCGGCGAAGGGGTCAGCGGCGAGGGTGGCGCTGAAGGCCGCGTGGTGGCGGGCGTGCCACGAGGCCAGCGACGGATCGGGGCACGCCTTGCCCAGCACGATCATCGTCCCCAGCGTCTCGGCCAGCGGTGACAGCGCGAACCGGGACCGCGACAGCGCCATCGGACTCAACCGCAGAAGCACCATCTTTCGCCTCCTGCCGAAACGATAGTGCCGGCCCGGACGCCTCCCGACACTGTGGGCCGTGTACTCACCCCTTCTGCGACAGACGGACTTCCGCCGTTTCTTCGCCGGGCAGTCGGTGTCCCTGCTCGGCAGCTCGATGGCCCCGGTCGCGCTGGCGTTCGCGGTTCTGGACGCCTCGGGCGGTACCGGCGACCTCGGCACGGTACTCGCCGCTCGCACGGTACCGCTGCTGGCATTCCTTCTGGTGGGCGGCGCCGTGGCCGACCGGTTCCCGCGCCGCGCCGTGCTCGTGGCCGCGAACCTGGGCTCGGCGCTCACCCAGGGCGGCGTCGCCGGACTGCTGCTGTGCGGCCACTACCGCCTGCTGCCCGTGGCCGCGCTGCAGTTCCTGGCGGGCATCCTGGCCGCGTTCACCACACCGGCGCTGCGCGGAGTCGTCCCCCAACTCGTCGATCGGGCCCACCTCCGGCAGGCGAACGCGTTGCTGGGTTCCGTGCGCAATGCCACGAAGATCCTCGGGCCGAGCCTGTCGGGCGTGCTCGTGGCGGCCGCCGGGAGCGGCCCCGCCATCGCCTTCGACGCGTTGACCTACCTTCTCGCGGCGGGGTGCCTCGCCCGCCTGTCCCTCACCGGCAGCGCCGCCGGGCCCCGGACCGCCTCGCTGTCCGCCGACATCCGCGACGGCTGGACCGAGTTCCGCCGCATCCCGTGGGTGTGGATGGGGACTTCGTCGTTCTGCGTGATCAACCTCGTGCAGACCGGCACGTGGCAGATCCTCGGGCCCGCGCTCACCAGACGGCTCGGCACCGAGGCGACGTGGGGTTTCGTGCTCAGCGCCCGCGGCATCGGCCTGCTGGCCATGAGCGCGGTGATGTACCGGCTCGTGGTCGAACGCCTGCTGCGGCTGGGCCAGTTGACGTGCGTGCTCGGCGCGGCGCCCTTCCTGGCGCTCGGCGCGCACCTGACCGCTCCCTGGCTGCTCATCACCGCCTTGGCCGCCGGTGCCGGCTCCTCGGTCACCGGCATCGCCTGGGACACCTCGCTGCAGGAACACGTCCCCGCGCACGTACTGTCCCGCGTCTCGTCCTACAACGACCTGCTGTCCTACATCGCGATCCCGCTCGGCCAGTTGTGCGTCGGTCCCCTCGCCCACACCTTCGGCGCCTTCCGCGTGACCGCGACCGCCGGCGTCCTCTACGCGCTCGCAGCCCTGGCCCCCCTGGCCCTCCCCACCGTGCGCCGACTGCCGCATCACCAGGGCGGTCCCCGCGCCCGTACATGAGCCGAGGATGGTCGGTTCTCTTCCGGCCAGCTATGCAGGAGGCCGTGGGGGCATCGCGCCGGACCCGCGAGAGGAGTGAACCGTGATGCTCATGCGTACCGGCACCTCGACCCGGATGCCGAGCGGAGCGTCCTCACGCGCACGCCGAGCGCGGCTTCCCCGCCCCCGAGGGCGCGGAGACGCTCAAGGCCGACTCGGGGCCACGCCCCCACACCCTCCAGGCCGCCGTCGGCTGCCGGCCGCGCCCTCGTCGACCGCCTCATACGCCGACTTCCCCCTGGATACGCCCTGTTGTTCGGCAGAGGCGAGCTCGCCCCCGCGGCGCAGCCGACGCGCGCGTCCCCGCACTCCCCCGGAGCGTGCGGGGACGGCGCGAGTGCCCCCGGTCGGGGTGGGCTACTTGTCCGCGGTGAGCTTGCCCGCGCTACCCCAGCTGTCCGGGCCCACCTCGTGGACCCACACCTGGACGGTGTCCGCCGGGATCTTGTACGCGTCGACGAAGGCGTCGGTGATGCGGGCCACCAACTCGCGCTTGAGCTCGACGCTGCGGGGACCCTGCTGAACGGTGACGATGGGCATGGTCTGCTCCTGGATCGACTGGGCGGTCTGAGCCGCACTGAACTGATCGGTCAGGCAGCCGCCAGGGCCTCGAAGCGATGGCCGCTGCCGGTGTCCAGTTCACTCCCTGCGGCCCTCGCGACCCAGAAGCATCCCGAGTTCGCAGCGATCACCGTTCGCGATCGTGAGCGTGTCCGTCCTCGTGACCACCATCGTCATCGTGATCGTGCCGGCGAGCGTGATCGTGGGTGCGCGCGTGATCGCCCCGGGCCTCCTCGCGGCAGGCCTCCAGCAGCGGGCGCAGGCGTTCCGGCGACGCGGCGTCGTGCACCGCGAGCACGGCGGGCAGCGACAGGACGCTCCGCCCGCCGCCCGGGGAGCGCACCGGGACGAACGCCACGCGGCCGCCGCGCAGTTGGCGGGCGTGTGCCGCGTACAACACCGTCCAGCCGGGAGAGCCCGCGCCCAGGGCGGCCAGTGTGTCCTGGAGCGAGCTGTGCGCGGGCCCCGGCAAGGGCTCGAAACCGGCGTCCCGGCAGGCGCCGACGACCAGGTCGACGAGCGGAGGGTTGTTGCGGCGTGCCGTCAGGTAGAGCGGGAGGCCGGCGAGCCGGGCGAGGTCGAGGCTGCCGGCACCGGCCAGGGGGTGGCGGGCCGACAGGGCCACCATCAGCTCGTCCTGCCAGACGGGAATCTGGCGCACGCCTTCGGGCGCCTCCACCACTCCGCGTACGAAGGCCGCGTCCCACTCCCGGTCCGCGACCCGCCGCAGCCGCTTCTCCGTGGCGGCGGTGGCCAACTCGATCCGCGTACCCGGCATGTTCCGGGTCAGCACCTCCAACACCCGCTCCAGCCGCTCACCCGTGCCCGCGCTGGTGCCGATGCGCAGCACCGATCCGCGGGCGGACACCTGGTCCCCGATCACGGCCAGGGCCCGCTGCTCGGCGGCCAGCACCTCGCGCGCGGCGGGCAGGAACGCGACCCCCGCCTCGGTCAGCCGCACCCGCCGGGGCGAGCGGTCGAGGAGCTCGACACCGAGTTCCCGTTCCAGCCGGCGGATCTGCTGGCTGACCGCGGACTGCACGATCATCAGGCGCTCGGCGGCACGCCCGAAGTGCAGCTCCTCCGACACGGCGACAAAGTACCTCAGTTGACGCAGTTCCATGACCTCACCGGGCTCGAACAGGCGGTTCCCGGCCAGGCTACGGTCTGCGGCCCGCGTCGCCGCCCCCGTCGGCCGGGGGGCCCGCGGCGGCCCCGTCGGGCCCGTGCACGGCCTCTCCGATGACCTCCGGCAGGCCAGAGAAGTCGTAGGCGGTCGCGCCCCGGTACTCCAGTGCGCGATTGAGCCGGTCCAGGTCGGCCTCGTCCAGCGGCGGCAGGTCGTCCAGACCGAACCAGCGCACGTCCGTGGACTCGTCGTCGTTGACCCGGGGACTGCCGCCCACGGCCCGGCAGCGGAAGGCGAGTTCGAGGTAGCGCGTCTGGTCGCCGTTGGCGTAGACGATGGGCCGGGACACCGTCACCGAGGTCAGCGCCTCCGGGACGGCGATCACACCCGTCTCCTCGAAGCACTCCCGCACCGCCGCGTCCGCCGGCTGCTCACCCGGGTCGATGATGCCGCCGACCAGCGCCCAGCGGCCGTCGTCCGCACGCCGTCCCAGCAGAACCCGGCCCCCGTCGCCCTCGTCGAGGACGACGGCGAGGGCGCAGCTGAGCCAGAGCGGTCGGGTGCCGACGAGCGAGCGCAGCTCGGCGATGAACTGGGGAACGGCCACGACTGGGACCTTAGCGTGGTCCGGCTCGGCAACGACACCAGCGCGGTGCAGGTCGTGGAGCTGGCGGCGGCCACCCGGCAGGCCTACGCGGCGCTGTGGCGCTTCCTCGCCGGGATCGATCTGGTGCCGTGGATCGAGTACGAGGGCGCGGTGGACGAGCCGCTGCCGCACCTGCTGGTCGATCCGCGCGCGGTGCGCTCGACCCCGGTGGACCGGCTGTGGGTGCGGCTGGTCGACGTCGACCGGGCGCTGGCCGGGCGCCGTTACGCGACGCCGCTGGACCTTGTCCTGGAGGTCGAGGACGGCTTCTGCCCCTGGAACACCGGACGCTGGCGGCTGCGGGCCGAGGGCGCCGCGGTCGGTTGCGAGCGTACGACGGCACCGGCCGATCTGCGGCTGGCCGCGGCCGAGTTGGGCGCGGCCTTCCTGGGGGGCACCACCCTGGCCTCCCTCGCCGCGGCGGGTCTGGTCCAGGAAGTGCGCCCCGGCGCACTGGACCGCGCGACGGTCGCCTTCCGCGGCGAGCGGGAACCCTTCTACCCCGGCGGCCGGGCCTTCCCCGCCTACTGAAGCCTCCGTGCCACCGATGAGCCCGGCGGAGGCGGCGAGGCACGCCATGTGTGGCGGGGTAGAGGGAGTACAGGTACCGGAAACACAGGGAGGGGCCGTATGACCACCGCCGACCCGACCGCCGCCGGGCTGTGGCTGCCCGACCCGGAGGAGCACGACTTCCCCGCCGCCGCGGACTACCTGGACCTGCTCTTCGAACCGGAGCAGGTGGCGCGGATCGTCGCCGCCCTGCGCCGTGCTCCGACACTCCCGAAGAAGGCGAAGGACATCCTCCGTGCGTCGTGCCTGCCGCTGCTGCCGGAGGACAACCTGCACGTCACGCACAACATCCGCAAGGTCCGGCAGGGCAAGCGGCTCTCCCCGGTCCTGCTCGTCCGCGGCACGCCACTCGTCGTCGCCGACGGCTACCACCGCGTCTGCGCCGCATACCACCTCACCGAGGACCTCGACATCCCGTGCCGCCTGGTGGGCCGCTAGCGCCAACTCACCGGAGATGTAAGGCTGCTGGGCACACTCGTTCCCAGCCGGAGGGGAGCCGGGCCGCCCCGCCGGACCGCCTGCGGCAGGAGCTGCGGCGGCTGGCAGGCGGCGGGGGCTGCGTCGTGCCGCTCCCTTGTGGGTGCGGGGCCTGGCGTGCGGCGACCGTCAACAGAGGGTCGGCGGCGGTGGATTGGTGCGCCCGGGAGAGTCGGCGCGCACGCCGGCGGGTGCGGAACATCGAGCGCCTGTGGTCGCGACCGCCATGACCGAAGGGCTTTCCCCGCCACCGGCACCGTCACAGCGGCCACAGGGGGTCGTCCTCCCACAGCCACGCGAGCATCCGGTCGAAGAGATCGCCGACGGGCCGGTCGTACCGGGTGAGCGGGATCCCGCTGACGGGCTCCGGCGCCACATGCACGGGGCCGACCCGCAGCGGCGCCGGGGGCGGCTCCGGCGCGGCGGGACGGCCGAAGGCGTCGAAGGCGCCAGGCGGGCGATGCGTGAGGCGTACCGGTACCGCCCGGCCGGGCAGGGCCTGGCCGGCGGGGCGCTCCCGGTCCGCGTCGTAGGCGGCGCGGCGCTCGGGGTCGCGGAGGGCGTCGTAGGCGGCCACGACCTCGGCGAGGTCCTCCTGCGCGCTCGGTCCGGCCGGGCTGGTGTCCGGGTGGAGAGAGCGCACCAGCCTGCGGTAGGCGCTGGTGATCTGCCGGGCGGACGCGGAGGGCGGGACGCCGAGCACCGTGTAGTGGTCGCGCCGACGGCGGGGCTCCGGCATGGTCGCCACCTCCTCCCGGTGGACCGCCGCGACCTGCAGCCGCCGAGTGAACCTCTCAGAACATTTGGATAGAACCTTGGTCCGACATTGTCAAGGTGAGCTGTGTCGAGGTATACGGGTTGGTAGGAGTGCAGCACGAGAAGGGCCTCCGGTGAGGCCCTGCCACTGCCGGAGAGGAGTGTCACTCGCGATGCTGATGCGTACAGACCCCTTCCGCGAACTGGACCGGCTCACCCAGCAGTTGCTCGGCACGGCGGCTCGGCCGACGGCGATGCCGATGGACGCGTACGAGAGCGACGGCACGTTCATGATCCACTTCGACCTGCCGGGGGTCGACCCGAAGAGCATCGATCTGAGCGTCGAGCAGAACGTACTGACGGTCCGGGCCGAGCGTCCGGCGCCGCAGGTCCAGGGGCGGGAGATGCTGGTGGCCGAGCGGCCCCACGGCGTCTTCAGCCGGCAGCTGTTCCTGGGCGACACGCTCGACCCGGACAGGATCGAGGCCGGCTACGAGGCCGGTGTGCTCACGCTGCGGATCCCCGTGGCCGAGCAGGCCAAGCCGCGGAAGATCGAGATCAGCTCCACCGAGGGCAAGCAGGAGCTCACCAGCTGACACACGGCCCGCACGCGGCAAGGCCCGGCCCGTTCCGATCGCACGCCGGGCCGCAGCAGGGCCTGCCTTCGAGGGGCCGCCGTGTGGCGGGCGCGGACGACACCACGGACGCGGCGGGGCACCGCCCGGAGCGCACGGCGTGCCGCTGTCCGGCGCCGCTGCGCACACCCGGCCCGTGCGGTCCCGCCCGCCCGGCGGAAACGTCCGAGCCGCCCGACGCCGCAGGTCGGGGCTCCTGACCCGCGGCACGGCCCGCAACGGGTGCGACGACGGGTACGACGGCGAGTGAGTGCACGGCGATGGCGCGGATAAAGGTGGCCGGTGACCGGCTGGTCGTCCGTCTCGCGTGGTGGGAGAAGGCCGCGATCCGGCGCGGGAACGTGCGCCTCCCGGCGGCCGCGGTGGAGCGGGCGGCGGTCGAACCGGACTGGTGGCGGGCCCTGCGGGGGACACCCGACGGCGGACTGGTGGTTCCCGGAACGCTGTGCCTGGGTGTGCGCCGGCACTGCGCGGGCCGGGACTTCACCGCGATCCGTCCGCGGCACGGGGCGGTCGTCTGCGTGGAGTTGAACGCGCTGTCGCCGTTCACCCGCGTCGCGGTCTCCACACCACAGGCGGACCGGACGGTTGCCGCGATACGAACGGCCGTGCACCGCGCGGCCGCCGTCACGCCCGGTGACGCCGCACGGACCGCACACCCGCCCTAGCGGCCGGCGTCCTGGCTCCCCGCCGCAGGAGCCCGCCCCCGGCCAAGGCGCCGGTGCTGCTCCGCCAGGTCCTCCTCCAGCTCCTTCACCCGCGCCTGCAGGTCCAGCACGCGCCGGGCCCCGGCCAGCGTGAGGCCCTCACTGGTCAGCTTGACCACCTCGGCGATCCGGTGGATCTCCCGGCGCGAATAGCGCCGCTGGCCGCCGGCGGAGCGGCCGGGCACCACCACTCCCTGCTCGTCCAGCCGCCTGAGGAAGGCGACCTGCACGTCCAGCATGGCGGCGACCTGCCCGATCGTGTACAGCGCGGCGTCCGCGTCGTCGATGGGCAGCTCCACCACCGCTTCACCTCGTCTTTCCGGAAACCTACTGGGCAGCTTAAAGGTTTCCTTCCCCGCACGTGAGAACACGCATCACGGAAACCCGGAAGAACTCCCCCCGGAAAGCATGAAGGAAAGTGCGGGTGACCGATTTATCCTAGATGTGAATCGACGGCCTGAGGAGGCTTCGTCAACCCGGGTCGGAATCGGCTTCAAGCGGAGGACCCGATGTCAACAGGAACCCTTGTCGCCATCATCGTTCCCGTCGTGGTCGTGCTCATCGCAGCCGGCCTCGTGGCGGGTCTGCTTCTCCAGCGCCGCCGTCTGCGTGAGCGGTTCGGGCCGGAGTACGAGAAGACGGTGAAGGCCAAAGGCGGCGATCGTCTGGCCGCGGAGCGCGAGTTGCGCAAGCGCGAACAGCGGCACGACGAGCTCGACATCAAGGAGCTGCCCGGTACGGTCCGCGACCGGTATGCCGCGGACTGGACCCGGGTCCAGGAGCGGTTCGTCGACCGGCCCGAGGACGCGGTCCAGGAGGCGGACCGGCTGGTGACCGCGCTCATGAGCGATCGCGGGTATCCCACCGAAGGGTACCAGCAGCAGATCAAGGACCTCTCGGTCGAACACGGCCGCACCCTGGAGCACTACCGCGCCGCCCACGAGATCAACGAACGCACCGCTCGCCACCAGGCGACGACGGAGGAGTTGCGGGGTGCGATGGTGCACTACCGCGCGCTGTTCGACGAGCTCCTCCACGACGGTAGCGGGCCGCAACGCAAGACATGAACCGGCTAGTCGGCATGGGCCACAAGGCAGGTGAGGACATGCAGCGCGACGAAACGACCGAGCCCGACAAGGGCGCACTGTCCACGGAGGACCTCGCCGGTGCGCAGCAGGCCAGCGGCGAGGAGCCGACGACGACCCCGGAGGAGGGCGAGCGGGCCCCGGTCTACCCCGGCGAAGCGCAGTCCGTCGAAGCACGGGCGAGCGAAGGGGCACCACCCGCGAAGGAGGAAGGTGAAGCGGAGGAGGAAGGCAAGGCAGAGAAGGAAGGCAAGGCGGAGGAGCCTGCCGCATCCGAGCGGACCACCGCGGCCGAGGAGGACCAGCCGCTGCTGGGCGCCAAGGATCAGGAGTTCCGCGCCCGGTGGCAGGAGATCCAGACCAAGTTCGTCGACGATCCGCAGGACGCCGTCCGCGAGGCCGACGCACTGGTCGCGGAATGCATGCAGACCCTGGCGGCGACCTTCGCGCAGCACAAGCAGGAGCTGGAAGGCCAGTGGCAGGAGGGCCGGGACGTGGCGACGGAGGATCTGCGGGTCGCGCTTCAGCGCTACCGCTCGTTCTTCAACCGCCTGCTGCACACCTGAGGACCGCCTGCCGCGCACCCCGGCGTTATTCGCGCGACACGGAACCAAGCGCGTTGCTAGCGTCCACACCATGCGTCCCATCAGCGAAAACGAGATACGCGCGTCCTTCGTCAACTGCTCGAAGGGCGAGGCCCGAAGGATCAGTGTGCCGACGGGACTCGCGGATCTCCCGTGGGACGACCTCGACTTCCTCGGGTGGCGTGATCCGGGTGCGCCCGATCGCGGCTACCTCGTCGTCGAGCGGGAGGGCACACTCATCGGCCTGACGCTGCGGGCCCCGCAAGGTGTGCGCAGGAGTTTCACCAAGACGACGGTGTGCTCGCTGTGTGTGACGGGCCACCCGGGGTCGGGTGTGGCGCTGCTCGCCGCCCGCAGGGTCGGCGAGGCCGGCCGCCAGGGCAACACGGTGGGTGCCTACATGTGCGCCGATCTGGCCTGTTCCCTCTATGTCCGCGGGAAGAAGAGGTCCGAGTTGGCCGGGCGCTACGAGGAGTCGCTGAGCGTGGCGGAGAAGATCGCGCGTACCCGGTCGAACCTGGACCGCTTCGTGGACAAGGTCCTCGAGCCCCGCCTGGGCGGTTGACGCCTGGTGCGCGCAACCGCCCTGCCCAGCCGGGGTGTCGCGCCCGGGCTCCCTCGCGAGCCCGGGCGGCGGGGGCTCAGGCGTCGCCGGGCAGCAGGTGCTGGCCGACCTGGCGGAAGGTCCAGGCGCCGTTCGCGCGGGTGAAGACCCAGACGAGGTCGAAGCGGTTGGGCCACTTGGCGGGGACGCCGGTGCGGGATGCGCCGAGTGCCGCCACGATGGCCGGGATGCGGGAGTGCTCCCAGCAGATCAGCACCGGCTCGGGGGCGGAGAGCGCGGCCTTGGCCAGTGCGGCTTCCTGGGATTCGGCGTAGGTGGTGTTCAGGGTGATGCCCATGTGGCGGGCCAGGGGTGTCACGGTCTGCCGCATCCGGTGGGCGCCGGCGAGCGGGCCTTGGTCGGTGGCGGCGTAGATGGTGCGCGGGCGCATGATTCCGGGCCTGGGAGGCCGGCCCTTGGGCGGGTCGAACAGCTTCGGCAGGGCGTTGGCCCGGTCCCAGCCGCGCTGGGTGAGCGACTTGCTGTCGGGACGGCCGTCGTCGCCGATGCCGGGGTGGCTCGCATCCGGCTTCTCCCCATGCCGGATGATCATGATGACGGTGTCCGCGGGCGTACCGCTGCCGGCACCGGGCGCCGCCGCGGGGGCGGAGGCGGACGCCGCCTGCTGCGAGCCCTTGTGCCCGCCGCAGCTCGCGAGTACCGCCGGGGCGGCTGCCGCCAGGCCTGCCAGCAGCCATCGCCTGCTGACGGTTCCTCGGCCGGCCGCGCTCCGCTCCGGCGCCCGCTTGTCGGCAGGCGTCCGTTTCTGCCCCATCGGGAATTCCTCCTCCGCACACGGGAAAGACATCTCCGCGCGGCAGTACAACACGCCTTCATGAGAGCGCCTTTCATGTGGAGCCGGGTGTACCGGCCTCGCACGGGGAATGAACAGGGCTGCGAAGGACGTTGGCCGTCGCACTGGAGCCGGGGCGGGAGGCGCAGGGATGACTGGGATGACTGCACGAGTCGAGGGCGTGGTCCGGTGGTTCAACCAGGCGAAGGGCTACGGGTACATCACGGGTGACGACGGCACCGATGTGCTGGTGCACCGCCGGGCGATCCAGGGCGGCACGTTCCTCACCGAGGGCATGCGCGTGACCTATGTGGCCGTGGACGGCTCCGACGGGGTGCACGCCGAACACGTTCACATCGTCGAGTAGCCGCCTCGCCGGGCCCGGGCCCCGTACACGGAGCCGGGCCCGGAGGGTGGTGCGCACGTGCCACCGGCGTCAGTCGACGCAGGGGATGCCGCCCATCTTCACCGGGTCGCCCGCGAAGGCCGACGACGGGACCGGTGACGGCGCGCTCGCCTGCGCCGGGGACCCGGCGGAGCCGGCCGGGCCCGTCGCCAGCGCCGTGAAGTCCGCGCCGAGGGTGATCCGGTCGTGGCCCGCCGGGACGGACGCGCCGGCCACCGGGGCGGCGGTGTGCAGGCGGCCGGCGATCTGGCGGGCGGCGGCCTGCGCGCCGGGACCGTAGACGATCGTGGTCGCGGCGTTGGACGTGCGCCCGGCCGTGTACCCCGGGGCCGTCGGCGCCTTCAGTTCCGTGGCGGCGGCACCGGTCCTGCCCGAGCCGTTGAGGACGTCCACGGTAGCCGGGGCGGCGGCCGAGGACGACCGGCTCGCGCTGCCCCACCGGCCGATGCGGGCGACGGCGCCCCGGGCTACTTCATCGCGTCGAGTTGTGCGGTCACCTTCGCGAGTTCCTTGTGCAGCTCCTCGTGCTGAGCGGTGAGCGCCTCGAAGTTCGCCGACAGCTGCTCCAGCAGCTCCCGCGAGCGCACGTCCGTCTCGTAGTCGTGCTGCGCCAGTTCGCTGGAGATCTGGTCGCTGCGCTTGGCGGCGATCAGCAGGATCGCGCCCTGGAGCGCCGCCAGGCACGACAGCAGCAGGTTGAGCAGGATGAACGGGTACTTGTCGAAGCCGTGGGTGCCGTTGATCCCCATCCACAGGGCGAGGAAGGCGAGTGAGCCGAAGACGAACCCCCAAGAGCCCATCCCGTTGCGCAACCGGTCGGCGGCGCGTTCGCCCAGGGTGAGTTCGTTGTCGCTGCGCACACCGGGGTGCCGGCGCCAGCGGTGCGTCTTCTTGATCGTCGGTTGGTCGGTGGCCGATATCCGCTCTGTGCTCATGACGGGGCATTGTGCCAGGCGCCCCGCGCGGGCACCGGCCGGGGTGCGCTCGGGACCGATCTCCCGGCGGGGACCCGCGGTGCCGCGGGTCCCCCCCGGGAGATCGGGTGAGACGGCGACGACTCGACGTCTCACCCGTCATCTCACTTATCATTGCCGCGCTGTTCACCCTCGGGTTGTTCACCCGTTACCGCATCAGCGGAAGAATGCACTCATTCCGTCCACATCGGACAGATGGCTGTCGATTGCCGTGATCCTGCCGTCGCGGACCGTGAGTACGACGGCGAGATGCTCGTCCAGCTTGCGTCCGTCGGGCGCCTGCGCGGTGTTGCGCAGCGAGAGGGCGACACTCCTCCGCCCGACGAGGACATGGAGCAGTTCGGTCTCCACACCTCCGGCGACGATCCTCCGGGCCCGGTCGATGACTGCCTCCGTGCCGTGGGCGGTGCCGGAGATGGTCCCCGTACCGGGCATGGTCCAGGTGACGCCGTCGGCCAGGAGGGCACGCAGCGCCTCCCAGTCACGGGCGCCGTACGCGCCGAGGAACCGTTCCGCCACCCTGGCGTCCACACTGTTTTCAGCCATCTCGCAACCTCCCGCGTACGAGGCGCCGCCGTGACCCTTCCACGGTGACCTGTCCGGTGCCGACACTAGGCCCTCCGGTCAACCGGCCTGTCTCTTCAGCCGGTTGGGGGCGCTACCGGGACGCGCCGCTACCGGGACGCGCACCGACAGGGCCCAGCCGAGACCTCGTCGGTGCCGGTGAGGGGTCACCGCGGCTCCGCCCGGAACGCTCGGCGGTAGGCGCCCGGTGTCGTGCCCAGCTGACGCAGGAAGCGGCGGCGGAGGTTGGTGGCCGAGGAGAGGCCGACGCGGCGGGCGACCGCCTCCAGTGGTAGGTCGGAGGTTTCCAGCAGCTCGCGGGCCGCGGCTATGCGCCGGGTGAGCAGCCACTGCCCCGGGCTCGTGCCGAGTTGCCCGGCGAACCGGCGGGCGAGCGTGCGCGCCGAGACGCCCTCACGCGCGGCCAGGTCCGCCACTGTCAGCGGCTCGCCGAGTCGCCCGGTCACCCACTCCAGCAGCGGTGCGAGCGAACCGTCGATCTGGGCCGGGTGCGGTGGCGCCGAGTACTGCAACTGCCCTCCCTCGCGGTGAGGGGGCATCACCATGTTACGCGCGACGTGCGCGGCGTATCCCGCCCCCTGATCGGCGCGTACCAGGTGGAGGCAGAGGTCTATGCCGGCTCCGGCCCCCGCGCTGGTGGCCACGTCACCGTGGTCCACGTACAGCACGTCCGGGTCGACCGCCACGGATGGGAAACGGCCGGCCAACTCCCCCGCGCTCGCCCAGTGCGTGGTCGCCCGCCGCCCGTCCAGCAGTCCGGCGTGCGCCAACGCGAAGGCGCCGGAGCAGATGCTGACCACCCGCGCCCCGCGGGCGTGCGCCCGGCGCAGGGCCCGGACGACCCGGGCTGAGGGCGGCTCCCCGATGGGCAGCCATCCCGGGACGACGACGGTGTCCGCGTCCTCGAGCGCGTCGAGCCCGGCGGCCACGAGCATCTCGTACCCGGCACACGTCGCGATGGGACCGGGGCGTTCCGTGCACACGCTGAACGCGTACCGCGTCGGAAGTCCGCGTCGCTCGACTCCGAACACCTCGGCCGCGCAGGCGAGTTCGAAGGTCGACTGCGGTGGACGGACGAGTGCCACGACGCGGTGTACGGCTCGCATGGCAGGAAAGTACCGCAGGGTGTCATTGCTGACACTCGGCGCGGCCGTGGCCGACCGCAATGCTGGCCCCATGACGACAGAAGACAACCGCCGGAAGAACATGTCCGGTTACGTGTGGTCCGCCGTCCGGGACGCCCCGGTGCGCGAGCTCTTCCCCGGCGTCCGCCTGCGTCCGCTGTGGAGCGGGGACGGCGGTGCGAAGGCTCACGTGTTGGAGATGGACCCGAAAACCTGCTGGCAGGGCGTCGACGTCCACGAACCGGGACCCGAGGAGGTCTTCGTGGTCTCCGGCGTCTTCAACGACGGCGACCGGGACTACCCGGCCGGCTCGTTCATCCACGCCCCCGCGGGCTCCTCACACGTCCCGCAGACGACGACGGGATGCACCCTGTTCGTCTTCTACCCGGAAGGCTAGGCCGCCGACGGGTGGGGAGCGGGTGAGTGCGGGTGTGAGGACGGCCGAGGGTCAGCGGCCGCGCCGAGGAGTTCGGCGGCTGAACCCGGCTGCTCCTCGGCTTTCCGGCTACTCCTCGACCGCTCCGCCGATCCGCCGCAGATGCTGCCGGAAGGTGTAGGCCGGATCGGCCGCGCGCCGCGCCACGTAGTCGTCGAAGGCCGTCTGCCGGCGCAGCGTCGAGCCCTCCCGGATCCTGCGGGCCTGCTCGCGCTCGGTGCGGCGGATCCGGTGTGCGGTGTCCAGCACCCGCTCGACCTGGCCGGCGGCGACGAACAACACGCCGTCCTCGTCGCCGAAGACGATGTCGTCGCCGCTCACCAGGTGCGGCCCGAAGCGCGCTGTGTCCAGGGCCTGCCGCTCCTGCTCGTCCAGCCGTACCGGGCCGGGCGGGTAGCTGCCGTAGCTGAAGACCGGAAGGCCGATCCCGGCCAGTTCGGGGGTGTCGCGGTGCAGGCCCCACACCACCAGGCCCGCAACCCCCGCCGCCTGGGCTTCCAGCACCACCAGGTCGCCGATGCAGGCCTCGTCCGGCCGCCCTGAGTTGTCGACGACGAGCACATCGCCTTCCGCGGCCTGGCCGAACGCCTCCAAGAACACGTCCACACTGCCGTAATGGCGTGCGGGCAACACGCGTCCGGCGATCCGGTGTCCGGGGACGACCGCCCGGATGCCGGGCGGCGCGACGCGCAGCGGCACGTCGTTGCGGACACAGGCGTCGGCCACCAGCGGCGTGGACAGGTCGGCGAAGGCCTTCAGCATCACGTTCTCCCTGGCTCGGTCCCGTCACCGTCGGCGGCGCCCGGATGCGGGCACGGTACCGGGATGCTAGCGGCGATCCGAACCGCCCGCCCAGGCCCCGCCCAGGGTGCCCCGCCACCGCGATTTGAGGCTCGTTCGGCCAGCTGCGGCCGCAGGGCCGGTGGGCCGCTGCCGAAAGCCTCGAAAAGCAGTCGGATCACCGCGAGGTCGGCCAGTGGAGCGTCATCGCGACCGCCCAGTCCTGACCTGCGGCGGCTCGCCCGGCCGGGGGCCCGTGCGTGCATTCCCCCGGCCGATCGGGGTAGTCGCCTTATCGATGCCCGGCGACACGAGGGACCGCCGACATGAAGGACATCCCATGACGGCTGAACCGGCCGAGCGGCTCCGGGAGTCGGCGACACCCATGCCCGCGCCCCGGGGTGTGCTGTCCTCGCTGGTGGGCGAGGCCCTGAAGGGTCCGCCCGCCGACGGCCGGCGTGTTCCCACGGGAGAAGCGGCCCGCGAGGCAGGCCGGTGCGACCCGTTGGGCGAGGACCTGCAACTCGCCCTCCACACCTGCTACGAGCTGCACTACCGGGGTTTCGCCGGTGTCGACCCGGAGTGGGAGTGGCAACCAGGGCTTCTGGAGCTGCGCGGCGTCCTGGAACATGCGTTCCAGGACACGTTGCGTGACCGCGTGGCCGGCGGCACGGATCTCGACGCGGAGCTGGACGCCCTTCTCGTGGAGCCGGTGGACGGCTCCGGTATCGCGCATGTCCTCCAGTGCGATGGCACATGGGAGCAGATGCGGGAGTTCTTCGCACACCGCTCGGTCTACCACCTCAAGGAGGCGGATCCGCAGGCCTGGGTGATCCCACGGCTGCGGGGACGGGCGAAGGCGGCGCTGGTGGCGGTGGAGTTCGACGAGTTCGGCGGCGGGCGGGCGGAGCGCGTCCACGCGCGGCTCTTCGCGGACCTCCTGGCGGCCGCCGGGCTCGACGCCCGGTACGGCCACTACGTCGACCTCGCCCCCGCGGAAACGCTCGCCACGGTCAACCTCGTGTCGTATCTGGGGCTGCACCGCGCACGCCGCGCAGCCCTCGCGGGCCACTTCGCCGCCGCGGAGATCGCCACGGCACCGAGCGCGACACGCATGGTGCAGGCGTTGGAGCGGCTCGGCGCCCCGGCCGCGTGCCGCCACTTCTACGCTGAGCACATCGAGGCGGACGCCGTGCACGAGCAGGTGATGCGCCGCGACGTGCTCGGCGGTCTGCTGGAGGACGAGCCCGGCCTGCGGGGCGACGTCGTCTTCGGCATCCAGGCCGCCAACCTGCTGGAGGACGGGTTCGCCGACCGCCTGTCGAACCACTGGCGCCGCGGCACCACCTCGTTGCGCCGCCGCTTGCCCGCAGTCCGTGAACCTTCAAGCGATGACACCTGAGGCATCGGAAAACTCCGGTCAGTCGTCCCCGTCTCCTGCGGAGCCGATGTCCCCTTCCCTGTGGGCATTCCTGCGGGCACGTCGGCGGTGGCTGGTGTCACACCAGGGATAGGCGCGGCTGCGGCGGCAGACGCACAGCGCCACCAGGAAGCGATCCGAACGCACCACGCGCCCGTCGTCCAGCACCACCTCCACCGGGCCTTCCACCAGGACCGGCCCGCACGGCGTCGGAACGACACGACGCGGCCGGGCGGCGGCTCCACCTGCCCGTTCGCCGGATCCGCCACGGGGTGTCGGAGGGGCTTCGCTTCGCCTGTCCGGGGTGTCAGAGGTCGGGTCGGTCGGCACGGATCACCACCAGTTCCTCGACCGTCCGGCCGGGGCCGATGAGGCCTCGCGCCCGCAGTGCCGCCGCGTGCGAGCGCATCACCGGCCCGAAGGGCTCGCTCGCGCGGCCCACCACGGCGGCCTTCAGCCCACAGTCCCGCAGCATCTCCAGCGAGCGTTCGGTGCGACACAGCGCGGAGTGCACCATGAGCAGGGAGCCACCGGGCTCCAGGAACCCCGCGACGCTTCCGCACACCGTGTCCACCACCGTGCGCCCGTCGGCGCCGGCAGCCCACGTCCGCGCACGACCGTTCCGGGGCGCGGCGCTGTCGCAGATCACATACGGCGGGTTGACCAGCACCATGTCGAACCGCTCGCCGCGCACCGGCTCCAGCAGGTCGCCGCGGAGCACCCGGAGCGGCAGGCGGTGGAGTGCGGCGTTGGCCTTCGCCGCCGCCACGGCACGCCGGGAGATGTCGACCGCGGTGACGTGCGCCCCGGCACGCGCCGCGGCCAGTCCCACCACGCCGGTCCCCGCACACAGGTCCAGCACCCGGGCTCCCCGTTCGAGGGACGAGGTCCGCAGGGCCCGCATCAGCAGTCGGGTGTCGCCTTGTGGGCGGTAGGCACCGGGCGGCCTGACAAGCAGCACACCAGCCGGGTACCGCCGGGGCCGCGGGGACAAACAGGTTCGTGTAGCCCATCTCGCCCGGGACCGGGTTCCGGGCGGCCCGGCGCTGCAGCCGCCGCGGGCCACCCGATCCGCCCGAGCGCCGCCACCGGCGCCCTTGCGCCACACCCGTGGGCCCGAATCCCGGCGTGGTCAAGGCCCGGTGACCGGTGTGGGGTTGCGGCCCGCGAAGCCGAACCGGCCTTGCGGAGTGGGCCGTTGGCCAGGCAACCGCTGCAAGCACGGCGACGGCGCGTGCGGTGCGAACCATCGTCCTTGAGCAATCTTTCCAAAAGCATCACAGAGGCTACGCACCCCCTTCGACAGCGCCCGTTAGCGTTGCTGGCCGCTCGATCCCGCGTGCGAACGTGAACCGCTCGCCGGCGTCCTTGGCGGCGCAGTCAGCACAGAAAGATCGCAGATGGACTACTGCTCCACGTGCCGTCGGCACCTCAACGGTGCTCTGGTGTGTCCCGGTTGCGGCGCATACGCCCCGGACATCGCCCCGCCCGCTCACCTTCTGCGCAGCACGCCATCGGCGACCGCGCCGGCGTGGGAGGCCGGCCCTGCGGACGACGTCCCGGAGGCGGAACCGTCCCTGCACACGCCTCACCCCGAGTCGGCACCGACCGGCGCGGACTCCCCCGTCGCACCTGGCCGTGCGGCGCGACGCCAGCAGATGCAACGGTGGCGGAAGAGCCGGCGTCGAGCAGCGGTCGCGACGGCGGTCGCGCTGGTCGGCGGCGGCCTGACCGTCGCGGCGCTGCCGGGCGGTCCGTCCGGCGGCCGGGCACAGGCGGCCTCCACCCCGGAGCCAGCGGCGCCGCCCTCCTCGGTCCGGGCGGATGCCACCGACACCGCGGCAGCGCAGCCGGACAGCCACGTCGCGGGGCGTTCCGCCACAGGTACCGGTACCGCCAGTGCCTCGCCCGCGACGACCGGCCCGCAGCAGCCCACCGCGGTCGCGGCGGCTCCCACCGCGACGGCGAGCCCCGTGCCGGACAGTGCCGTCACCGCCCGCCCCACCTCGGCACCGAGCACGGCGGCGCCCACCGCACCTCTCGCACCGAACGTCACGCGTGTCTACCGCACCGCCGCCCCGACCCGGCAGACGGTCGCGCCCGCGTCCACCGACCGTTCCGGTACTGCCACGCCCGCCGCGAGCCCGACGCCGACCACTGCGCCGCCGGCACCACACCTGTGCCTGCTCGTGGTGTGCGTCGACTGATCGTGCCGTCGCCGTCACAACCCCGCACGGGGCGGCCACCGACCCGGAAGAGGAGCACCACGTGACAAGCACCCACCCCGAGCGTGACGCCGCGCTGCGGCTCGATGCCGGACGGTTGTGGAGCGGTGGTGGAGCGCTGTGAGCACGCGCTACGAAGCCAGGCTGCACCGAATGGGCCGGTGGTGGGCCGTCGACATTCCGGCGGTCGCCGTCCAGACCCAGTGCCGCACCCTCGACGAGGCGGAGGACATGGCACGCGACGCCATCGGCGGAGCCTTCGGCGTTCCGCCGGAGACGATCGCCGTGGATCTGGTGGTTCCCGAGGTCGCCCCGCTGCTGGAGGGTGTTCTGCAGGCACGGCAGCGCCGGGCCGCGGCCGCCGCCGCCGAACAGCAGACCCTTGCCGAGGCGGCGCAGGCGCTGGCCGAGAACCTGGGGGTCAGCCCGAGTGACACCTGCCGGCTGCTCGGGATATCCCAGCAGGAGGTGTCCGAGCTCGCCCCGCCGCGAAACTCCGGCGATCTGGGCGCACGACCCTTCGAGCCGCTCGCCGGGCGGAGCGGACAGAGCCGCGGCATCCGCGGCAGCGGCGACGCCGTCCGCCCCGCGGCCGGGCACCCGCCACCGCGACCGGAATTCGGCGGCGGCTCCGCCATCCGCGGCTACGCCATCCGCTCGAATCGGCACATCCCGGCCTCATCCACCCGCCCGAGCTGGGCCATTGCGGAGGACGAGGGCTGACACCGGCGCCCACGCCCATAGGATCGGCACCATGGCCAAGACGACCGCCGAAAAGCTGGGAGTGAAGGAGGGTTCGGCCCTTCTTCTCATCGGAGCACCCGAGGGGTGGACACCGGGACCGCTCCCCGCGGGCGCCACCGTCACGGACGACACCGGCGCAGCGAATCTGGCGGTGCTCTTCGCACCCGGCGCCGCGACACTCGAGGCGACCTTGAAGGACGCCCTGGGCACACTCCCCGTCGACGGGCTCCTGTGGGTGGCCTACCGCAAGGGCGGCGCGAAGGCCGGCACCGATCTCAACCGCGACATCCTCCAGGAACGCCTGTCCGGCCACGGCATGGCGGGCGTGACGCTGATCTCGTTCGACGACACGTGGTCGGGGATGCGGGTGCGCCCGCTCACCCATGTCGGCCGGCGCTAGCAGGCGACGGAGGAGGCGGGAGCCCAGCCATGCGGATCCTTGTCCCGTTGCCCGACCGCGACTTCGACGTCACCGAGGTCGCCGTGCCGTGGCGGCTGCTGCGCGAGGCGGGCCACGAGGTGGTCTTCACCACCGAACGCGGTGACGGCCCGCCCCAGGCGGATCCGCTGCTGCTCACAGGTGTGCTCTTCGGGCAGCTCGGCGCGGAGCCCGAACCGAAGGAGTTCTACCGCCGGCTCACCGACGACACCGCATTCCGCCACCCGGTCCCCTGGGCGGAGCTGAAGCCGGAGGAGTACGACGGCCTCCTCCTGCCCGGCGGCCACGCCCCCGGCATGCGTCAGTACCTGGGCTCGGCCCTGCTGAGGGAGAAGGTCGCCCGCTTCTGGGCGACCGGCCGTCCCGTCGGCGCCATCTGCCACGGCGTCCTGGTACTCGCCCGTACCGGCGACCCCCTCACCGGCCGCAGCGTCATCGCCGGTCGGCGTACGACGTGCCTGCCCAAGTACATGGAGCGCAGCGCCTACTACCTCACGGCCTGGCGGCGGGGCCGCTACTACCGCACGTATCCGGCTTACGTCCAGGACGAGGTCGTCGCCTGCCTCGACGACCCGGCGCAGTTCGAGCGGGGGCCGGTCGAGCTGGGCCGACGCGGCACCGCGACCGACGACGCTGCGGCGTTCGTGGTGCAGGACGGCACCTATCTGTCCGCCCGCTGGCCGGGCGACGCCTACCTGTTCGCGCGCCGCTTCGCGCAGATGCTCGCCTGACAGGTGCCGGGGCGCCACCCCGCGCAGCCGACCCCGGCGTGCTGTTACGTGAGCCGCCCGACCCGGGCGGAATTCCCGGTTCCCCGGGGTGTCCGCCTTACCTCGCCGACACCGATGGGTCATTCTGGAAGTACCCGACCATGACGTCGGGATCAAGGCGTGCCATCGGAACGTGCCGCGTGGGCGCAGATCCGACCGTCACGCGGGCGGAGATCGGCCGGGAGGAAAAGCGATGTTCCAGAACCCCGACGAGGTCAAGCGCTTCATCCAGGACGAGGATGTCGAATTCGTCGACGTCCGCTTCTGCGACGTACCCGGGATCATGCAGCACTTCACGGTGCCGGTGGACGCCTTCGACCCGGAGGGTGAACTCGCGTTCGACGGTTCCTCGATCCGCGGTTTCCAGGCCATTCACGAGTCCGACATGGCGTTGCGTGCCGACCTGTCGACCGCGCGCCTCGACCCGTTCCGTACCGACAAGACGCTGGACATCAACTTCTTCATCCACGATCCGATCACCGGTGAGGCATACAGCCGCGACCCGCGGAACGTGGCGAGGAAGGCCGAGGCGTATCTGGCCTCCACGGGCATCGCGGACACCGCGTACTTCGGCCCGGAGGCGGAGTTCTACATCTTCGACAGCGCCCGTTTCGAGACCAAGTCGAACGAGGCCTTCTACCACGTCGACTCGGAGGCGGGCGCCTGGAACACCGGTGCGCTGGAGGACAACCGCGGCTACAAGGTCCGCTACAAGGGCGGCTACTTCCCGGCTCCCCCGGTCGACCACTTCGCCGATCTGCGTGCCGAGATCTCCCTCGAACTGATCCGCTCCGGAATCCAGGTGGAAAAGCAGCACCACGAAGTGGGCACCGCGGGCCAGGCCGAGATCAACTACAGGTTCAACACGCTGCTCGCCGCCGCGGACGATCTGATGCTCTTCAAGTACATCGTGAAGAACGTCGCCTGGCGGAACGGAAAGACCGCGACCTTCATGCCCAAGCCGATCTTCGGCGACAACGGCTCCGGCATGCACTGCCACCAGTCGCTGTGGAACGCCGGCGAACCGCTCTTCTACGACGAGCGAGGTTACGCGGGGCTCTCCGACGCCGCCCGCCACTACATCGGCGGTCTGCTGAAGCACGCCCCCTCGCTGCTGGCCTTCACCAATCCGACGGTGAACTCCTACCACCGCCTCGTGCCGGGATTCGAGGCTCCGGTGAACCTCGTCTACTCGCAGCGCAACCGCTCGGCGTGCATCCGAATCCCGATCACCGGTGCCAACCCGAAGGCGAAGCGCCTGGAATTCCGCGCCCCCGACCCGTCATGCAATCCGTATCTCGCGTTCCCGGCGATGATGCTGGCCGGCCTCGACGGGATCAGGAACAAGATCGAGCCGGGTGATCCGGTCGACAAGGACCTCTACGAGCTGGCGCCCGAGGAGCACGCGAGCATCCCGCAGGTCCCGACGGACTTCCCCGACGTCCTCGACGCCCTCGAGGCCGACCACGAATACCTGCTCCAGGGCGGCGTGTTCACCCAGGACCTGGTCGAGACCTGGATCGACTTCAAACGCACCAACGAGATCGAGCCCTTGCAGCTCCGCCCGCACCCGCACGAGTTCGAGCTGTACTTCGACGTGTGACGCGGTGCGGCGAGCGCCGCCCGCGAGGACCCCCGTGCCGTGCGGCGCGTCGCCCCGCTACGCTCTGGCTGCGGCATTGTGCCACTGACCTGGCAGGAACGATCTGAACGGGGTTCTCCCATGCGCTACCTGGTACGCGATCGCATGTTGGCCTTCCACGAGGAGGCCTGGGTCGAGACGGAGCATCGGGAGAAGGTCTTCAAGGTCAACAGGAAGTTCCTCCGGCTGCGCACCACCTTCGCCTTCGAGGACACCCAGGGCAACCACGTGGCCAGCATCGTCAAGAAGGCCCTCACCCTTCACCACACCATCCTGATAAAGCGGGACGGTGAGGTGATGGGCCGCATCAGCAAGCGGATGTTCAAGCTCTTCGGGGACCGTTTCCAGGTCACACTGCGGGACGGGCGGCGGCTGCGGATAGTCGGCAACCTCTGGGACCGGGAGTTCGACATCCAGCATGACGGCAACACCCTGGCGCACATCTCCCGGCGCTGGTTCAGCATCCGCGACGCCTACGCCGTCGACGTGCTGAGCGAGCAGGACGCCACACTCCTGATCATCCTGGCGGTGTGCGTGGACCACGTCCTTCAGGACATGAAGGGCGAGAAGCTCACCAACCTCTGAGGCGCGCCCCCGGCACGGCGCGCGGGAGCTACTGCGTGGCGAAGTCGGCCATCATCGTCATGTCCTCGTGCTCCAGGTTGTGGCAGTGCAGCATGAATCGGCCCGCATAGTCGGTGAACCGGACCGCGGCCTCCAACGTCTGCCCGGGCAGCACGTCGACGGTGTCCTTCCAGCCCGCGTCGTACGGGCCGGGGGCGCGACCGTCGCGGGAGACGACCTGGAACGGGTTGAGGTGGACGTGGATCGGATGGTGGGAGTCGCTGACGAACCGCCACACCTCCGTCGTCCCGAGTCGGGGTGTCGCCACCACGCGCCCCGGTGCGTAAGGGTCGCCGTTGATCGTCCAGCCCGCGTCGCCGCCGGTGAGCTGGAATTGGAACTCGCGGGTCGCGGCGGCCTGCGCCGGGTCGAGGCGGGGCACGGCCGAGAGTCTGTCGGGCACGGTGGCATCCTCGGCGGGGGTCTGGGCGGCGGAGGAGACGTCGAACCGCATGACGTCGGCGGTCGGGCCGTTGCCGAGCCGGTTGACCAGCCTCACCTTGGTGCCGGGCTGGTAGCGGGCGAAGTCGACGATCACGTCGAAGCGTTCGGCCGGGGAGATGTCCAATGTGTCGTGCTTCAGCGGCTGTTCCAGCAGACCGCCGTCCCCGCCGATCTGCACCAGGCCACCGCCGCCGGACGGCTGGGGGTCCAACTCCAGCCGGTACCGCCGGGCGTTGGAGGCGTTGAGCAGCCGCAGCCGGTAGCGCAGCCGTGAGACGGCCAGCACCGGCCAGGGCGCGCCGTTGACCAGGATCACGTCGCCCAGCACGCCGTTGGAGAACCGGCCGGTCACCCCGGGCTTGGCGAGCGACGGGTCGAGGGACGGGTAGTCGAACGAGCCGTCGTCCGCGAAGGAGCGGTCGGCGATCATCAGCGGGACGTCCCGCTCGCCGCGCGGCAGCGGCAGCTTGTCCTCCTCGTCGTCGTGGACGAGATGGAAGCCCGCGAGACCGCGCCAGACGGCGAGTCCCGTGAAACCCATGCGGTGGTCGTGGTACCAGAGGGTCGCCGCGCGCTGGTCGAGCGGGTAGGTGTAGGTGCGTTCGCCGTGGGTCTCCTCTCCGCCCTGGGCGGGCATCCCCGGCATGCCTGCCGTCGGGGTGCCCGCCGCGGCGCCGGCCGGCAGGATCACCGCGGTCGGATAGCCGTCGCTGTCGTGCGGTGTGTGTCCGCCGTGCAGATGGACCACCGTCGGCTGGGGCAGTTCGTTGCGGTGCCGCACGACCGTACGCCTGCCGGAGCGGGAGACGATCGTCGGCCCGGGAAAACTCCCCCCGTACGTCCAGGCCTCCGTCTGCAGGCCGGGGAGGATGGAGAGCCGGGCGGTGCTCTGAGTGATCTCGTAGGTGTCCGTCGTGCCGTCGGTGCTGACCGGCCGCAGCACGGCGGGCACCGGCAGCGGCACCTGGTAAGGGTCGGGCAGCGGCACCGAGCTGCGCAGCAGAAGGCCGTCCGGCACCGGGGCCGGCGACCCCCCGGCGAGGGGGGCCCTGACTGCGGCCAGGCCCGCGCCCGCCGCTGCTGCCGTGGCCGCCGCGAGAAAACGCCGACGGTTCATGACGCCCTCCCTTTCCGCCTCGATCCGGCGCCCCGAGCCGGGGCGCCGCGACCAGACCAGATCGTCGCACCGAGCGGCGCGTGCACGCTGAGTACGCGCCCGTAACCGAGGGTGAACCGTGCGCCCCCCGGTGCGCAAGAGCACCCCGCTCGCGACGCGGCGGTCGCGCCCCCGGCGTACATCGAGCGCTGCCTAGTGGCCGCAGAGGAAGCCTCCGGCGAGGGCAGCGCCTCACAGGTGACCCACCCGGAACAGCGGCCGCCGCCTTCCAAGCGCCGACGGCGGCACGCCGAGCCCTGTTCCCCGAGCCGCTTGCGGCGCCTGGATCACCCCGGCTGCCTGGGTCTGCGGCGCCACCCGCGGCGGGTTCACGCCCGGCTGCGGGTTCGGCGGCGGCGCTCCCGCTTGCCGAAGTCCGGCCAACGGCCGGGACCTTGCCGCCCCGGCGGGGGCAGCAGCACGCCGAGGACGGCTCCGAGCAGCATCACGGGGCCGTGCTGGCCGGGGAGCGCCGCGAGGCAGACCGCCAGCCCCAGCACCAGGACCGCGGCCACCCCGGTCGGCCCGGGCGGCCGCAGAGCCGGGATGCCGTGGCGGCGGCCGGCGCACAGCACGGTGGCCGCCACCGCGCCCACCAGGCCGAGGTCGGCCATCGAGTTGGCCGCCGAGTTGCCGGCACCCAGCGTCGCGTCGAACGTGTTCGTCAGGACCTGCCCGGCGATGCCGCGGCCGAAGTAGACCAGCATCCACCGCCCGCGGCCCAGGATGCGCTCCGCGACGGTCCCTGCGACGACCAGCAGAACGAGGTTGCAGACCAGCCCCTTGAGCCAGCCCGTCCTGGAAGAAGCCGGCCGTGAGCAGCCGCCACCACTGGCAGATTCGATCACAGACGCGGTCTCCCCCACCGCCTTCTTGCGGCGCTGGAACAGCCTCTATGCTGAACAACGATGTTCACACCCCAAGGCCCCACGTTGGGTGAACTCGCCGTTCAGGCCCTGTCATCGGTCGAGCGCGGCTACGACCTGCTCGCTCCGAAGTTCGACCACACTCCTTTCCGCACCCCGGACGCCATGCTCGACGCCGTGACACTGGCGGTGCGCGAGCTGGGCACCTTCGACAGCGGCCTGGACCTGTGCTGCGGCACCGGCGCCGGGATGGGCGTCCTCCGCCAGGTGTGCCGGCAGCGGGTCACCGGCGTCGACATCAGCGCGGGCATGCTCGCGGTGGGCCGTAATGCGTTTCCGGCGGATCCGGGCGGGCCGCACGTCGAATGGGTACGCGGTGACGCGCGCGCCCTGCCTTTCGGGCCGGTCTTCGACCTGGTGACGAGCTTCGGGGCGTTCGGCCACTTCCTCCCCCGGGAGTGGCCCGGGATGTTCGCCCAGGTCCACTCGGTGCTGCGGCCCGGTGGGCGGTTCGCCTTCCCGGTCGCGGCGCCGGCCCCGACGGGCTCCTTGCGCTTCCTGGCCATGCTGGCCTTCGACACCGCGATGAGGGTGCGCAACCTCCTGTGGCGCCCGCCCTTCGTGATGTACTACCTCCCGTTCCAGCCCGCCCGCGTGCGTGAGGAACTCGTGCGCGCAGGCTTCTGTGTGCGGCTGCACGACCTGCCGCGACTCGGGCGCCTCCCCGACGGCAGCCCCTGCTACCGCCTGGTGGTGGCCACCAAAGCGTCAGGTGATCAGGCGCCGGCCAGGTAGTCAGCGCGCGGTGAACCGGTCCTGCGGCTCCCCGTGGAGGTGGCCCGGGGGGAGTTTGCGGCCGTAGGCGAGCAGCAGCAGATCCTGGGCGGTGCCGGACAGGCGGGCTCCGGTGCCGAAGGACCAGTCCAGGTCCGTGGCGCGGAGTTCGACACCGGCCAGGTCGGCCCCGAAGAACCGGGCCGTCTTGGAGTCGACCCCGTTCAGCAGGGCGCGCAGGCGGTCCTCGGGAACCCGGCGGTCGAGGCCGATGGCGACCGTGATGTCCAGGCCGTGCACCACGTCGTGGCCCAGTGCCGCCGCGATGCCGCCGACCGGCGGCTTCCAGGGATGGTGTGCGTTGTCCCGCAGGAACGCGGCCAGTTCACGCGTCGAGTAGGCGGCAGCGTCCCTGCGGGCGCACCGGTCGGTCATCCGGTGGAGTCCGCCCCGGGCCTTGACGAGTTCCGACGCCATCCTGGCGAGCGAGTACCGGAACCCCATCGACATATGGGCCGCGACCTCCCGCACCCGCCACCCCCCGCACAGGGACGGCGCATCCCACCTGTCGGCGGGCAGGTCGTCCAGCATCGCCGCCAACTCCCGGCGCTCCGCAGCGATCGCGGCCCTGATGTCCATCGCCGCGTTCCCCGGCGTCGTGTTCCCCATGGTTCAAGGGTGTCGGCAGCTCCCACGCAAGTCCAACAACCATGGATTCTGAGAGCTGGAAGCAACGGTTATGACTGCTCCACACCGAACACCGCACACCACACCGGGGCCACTCGCCGGGGCCCGGAGCCACACCTTTCGGTCACGCCTCGTCAGGTTTGCGGGCCAGGATGTGGCCTCGCTGGAACCTCTCGTTCTCGCCGGGCTCACGCACCAGCCGGGCGATCTCCACGAGTCCGGCGCCGCCCAGCAGTCCGGCGACGTGGTCGGGGAGGAGGCGGTAGGCGGCCGTCACCTTGTGGTCGAACTCCTGGGCAGGCCGGGCCGGGTCGTCGCTCGCGAAGAACGCGAGCAGCACATGGCCGCCGGGGGCCAGCACCCGGTGGAACTCGGCGAATATCTGCGGCAGTTGCTCCGGTGGGGTGTGGATGACGGAGTACCAGGCGAGGAGGCCGCCGAGAGCGCCGTCCCGCAGCTCCAGGGCGGCCATCGAGCCCACGTCGAACCGCAGGTCCGGGTGGGCGAGACGGGCCTGCGCGATCATCTCCGGCGACAGGTCGACGCCGAAGGCGTCCACTCCGAGCGAGTGCAGGAGCGCGGTTATGCGACCGGGTCCGCAACCGAGGTCGGCGACGGGACCGCCACCGGCTGCCTGCACGAGTTCGGCGAACGCGCCGATCAGCGCACGGTCCAGAGGCAGGCGGTCGAGTTCGGCTCGGTACAGCTTCGCGTAGCGGGCGGCGACGGCGTCATAGGCGGCCCGGGCGGTGCTCAAAGAGGTGGAGTCGATCACGGGTGAGGATCGTAGCCGCCGGACCACACGGGTGACCGGGACCTGACCGCCGGGCTCCGCGGCGGGCCGGGGCCTGAGGGCCGGAAGGACCGACGGCCAGCGGGCCCAAGGTGTCCGCCCCGCCTCCGGGCGGCCTGACGATGGGCCGACACGGCTGGAGCCCGGCGGCAACACACGCCAATGACCGGTGCGCGCGCCGTTCCGTGCGACCGTGGGTGTTTCCTGTCTGTAGGGAGACCGACCCGTGGGTAGGGCAGAGCGATGACCGTCAGTCCGTCTTCGTCGTCGAGGCCGCCGGCGCACGAGGAGAGCACGCCCGTACTGCACCTGTCGTCCCTGGTCAGGCGCCCGGTGGCGGACCGTCGAGGCCGGACCCTGGGACGCCTGGCCGACGTGATCGTGCGCCTGCGCGGCGAGGACTACCCGCTGGTTACGGGACTGGTGGCGAACGTGGGCGGCCGGGAGCTGTTCGTGCCGGTCGAGCAGGTGGCCTCCTTCGACGGCGACGGCCTGGTGAAGCTGGAGAGCGCCAAGGTGGACCTGCGGCCGTTCGTACGGCGTGAGGGCGAGGTGCTGCTGCGTGCCGACGTGCTGGGCCACCGGCTGATCGACGTGGCGGAGGCCCGCCTGGTGAAGGCCTCGGACGTGGAGCTCGCCTACCGGAACGGGCAGTGGCTGCTGTCGTGTGTGGACGCCCACCGGCGGCGGCGGCTCCTCGGCGTCTTCGGCGACCGCTCCCAGGGTCACCCGTGCCGGGACTGGAAGGCGTTCGAGCCGCTGATCGGGCACCGCCTCAGCGCGCTCGTGCGCCGCCCGACGGTGCGGATCCGCGGTCTGCGGCCCGCGGAGATCGCCGACCTGCTCGAAGACGCCTCCAAGGACGAGGAACGCGAGATCCTCGGCCACGTCCATCAGGATCCGGAGCTGGAGGCGGACGTCTTCGAGGAACTGGAGGAGGACCGGGCCTCGCGGCTTCTGGGCGCCCGTACCGACCGGGAGATCGCCGACGTGCTCGCCCGGATGCGCGCGGACGACGCGGCCGACGCCATCGGGGACCTGCCGCAGGGCCGCCGCCGTCCGGTGCTGGACCTGCTGCCGGTCGGGCAGCGCACGAAGGTCATGACGTTGATGGGCTTCAACCCCGACAGCGCCGGGGGGCTGATGGGCATGGACTTCCTGGCGCTGCCCGCCGACACACCGGTCAGCGAGGTCGTGGCGGCGGTACGCGACTCCGGCCGGTTGCAGCCCGAGGCGTTGACCAGCGCCTACACACTCGACGACGACGGGCGGCTGGTCGCCTCCGCCCGGCTGGTGGCGCTCATACAGGCCGAACCCGACGCCTGGTTGGGCGAGGTGAGCGAGTCCGATCCGGTGCGCGTCGGGCCGGACACCGACCTGGTGGACGTCGCGCTGCTGATGACCGACTACAACCTGGTCACGCTGCCCGTCGTGGACGACGACGGTGTGCTGCTCGGAGTGATCACGGTCGACGACGTGCTGGAGCGGATGCTGCCCGAGGACTGGCGGCGCCGGGACGTCGCCCCTCCGCCCGACGCCCACCGGCTCCCGCAGTCCGGCGCAGGCCCTGCCCAGCACGCGGAACCGTCACCATGAGCGACGAGCGTCGCCGGCCCCAGCGGCCTCCTCGGGCACCGGAGCCCGGACCGGCGCCCGGTGAGGGAGCACCCGCACCGAGCCGGCCGTCCCCCGCCCCGCCCGCACCACCCCGACCGGCGGCCGGCGCCGCGCCGCGCCCCGCCG
>CAYNNX010000002.1:0-50442 GCA_964398515.1 uncultured Streptantibioticus sp.
GGTCACGGACGGCTCGGGGCCGGGCGGGTAAGTCGGTCGGTGAAGTCGGCCAGGGTAGGGAAGGCCGCGGTATCGATGGTCCGAGTCGCCTCATACTGCTCAACTCCTTGTCGGAACAGGGCGCGGCGGTACTGCCACTTGAGGTGCTTGTCGTGCCGGTTCGGGTCGGTGGGGCGCATCAGCGCGAGGAAGAAGAAGCACTTCACCAGGAGGAAGTCGCCCAGGTGTGTGCTGAGCGGGTGGCCGAGGAGCCGGGTGCTGGCCTCGTCCAGGCCGGCGGTGTAGCGGGCGCGTTGGGCGGGGGTGAAGTGGTAGCCGCGGTTGCCGCCCCTGAACGCCGCGATGTCGAGCATCGGGTAGACGTCGTAGCCGAGCGGCGCGGTGGCGTGGTGCTGCCAGTCGATCACTCCGCCGGGGAAGGCGTTCGGCAAGCCGTAGTCCAGGTGGCTCAGGCACACGGGCACCTGGTGCAGGCGCTCCAGCGCGTGCTCGACCAGGCGGCGGGTTCGGTCGGTGTCCAAGTCCGGGTTCTCCGCGCGGACATCGGCGGCGAAGGCGGCACGCTCGAACCACTCAGCCAGGCCAGCGTGCGCAGTTGGACGCGCGTTGTGGGCCTGGGCTTCCAGGAGGCGCACGGAGACCGCGACGGCGGTGTCGATCGTCGCGTCGCTGACGGCTCCGTGCCGCTGGGTGTCGGCGACGGCCTGGTCGTGGAGCGAGCCGGCGCCGACACTGCGCTCCACGAAGTAGCACTCGCCATCGTCCCCGACACCGTGGTCGACCAGTTCGGGGACCGGATAGCCAAGGTCGGCCAGCCGCGCCAGCAGGTCGGCCTCGGCACGCACGTCCGGGCCACCGGTTCGCTTGAACAATGCCCGGTCGGCAGAGCGCCAGACGGCACCGCCGTCAGCGGCGGTCCGGTGCTTGACGAACTCCCATTCACTCACTGATGGCTCCCTTCACGGGCCGGGCGCTCACGTGACCGATGAGCACCCATGGTGTGCATCCGCACACGGGCAGTAGGGTGCGCGCATGGTACTTGCGGTGATCCGCCATGCCGAATCAATTGAGAACGCCGACAAGTACAACGGCTTCTACCAGGACCGATGCCCCTACGACGGACGGGCGGCGCGCATGATCTCCCGCAACGTCGTCGGGCTCACCCCGCGCGGCTTCCGCCAGGCGCTATGGCTCGGACAGGTGCTGGCCGACCTCACCGGCACCGGGCGGGTGCGGGTGTTCACCTCCACCTACCGTCGCTCGATCGACACCGCCGCCATCGCCTTTCCCGGCCTGGACGGCGCCGTGGAGCGCACGCTGCTGCTGGATGAACAGCACTACGGCGATGCCACCTACATGACCAAGGCCGAGCTGTTCGCCACCTACCCTGACGGCGCCAACGGCCGCCGCAACGCCAAGCATCTGTGGGTGCCGCCCGGCGGCGGCGAGTCCCTGGCCGACGGAGTCCTCGCCCGCGCACGGCAGTTCGTGGCCCTGGCCCGGGCGGCCGTCGACGACGGCCAGGCGATCATCGCCGTCACCCACCACACCACCATCCTGGCGCTGCGCTCCCTGCTCGAGGACCGGCCGCTGACCGAGGTGGTCGATGAAGCCCGGCGCGCCAAAACGCCGAACGCGGGCATCTACCACTACGAGCTCATCGGCGGCCGGCTGGCACGCACGCATGCCGTCGCCCCGCCGCCGGACCTGTGACAGGCCACTGAAGAGGGGGCACTGTGGGGGATTGCTGTTCGTCAACGGGCCAGTGCAGAACGGTGACTTCACCTTCGCCGACCGGCCCGGGAAGGCCGCGGGCATCCGGCTCGCCGCCGCGCTCGACCAGCTGCTCGCAAACCAGCCGGTGCCGCACCTATGGAACACCGTCACCCTCGCCGGGGACCTCCGCCACCGCCAGCACACCGCCGACGCCGCCACCCCCATGGCCCGGGCGGCCTTCGAGGCCTCGCTCATCACCGCGAAGTACAACGACGGCCACGTCCCGGCCGCAGCAGTGATGACGGACGCCGACCCGGCAGTGGCCCAGCTCGCGCTGGAAGTGACCGAGGCAGGGCTGCGCGCCGGTGAGCTGTCCATCAGCAGCGAACAGGTCCGCACCTGCACCGGGTGCGGGCACATGACCGGCACCGGCGCCCATCCGTGCAGAGTCTGCGGCGGCACATCGATGCACACGCGCGCCTTGCCGGTTCTCGTCGCCGACCGCGACCCGGACCGGCCCGCACTCGACTTCGACGACGTCCACGCCCACCGCAAGCGTGCCCCGCTGCACCTGCGGAACATCGCAAGCAACGTGCCCACAAGGCTGATCCTGGCCCGCACCCGCGCCCACGGCATCAGCCTGAAGCCGCTCGGACTGCCCGGCCTGGTCCTTGACCCCCGCGCCGGCCTCCACGCGGCGGCGCTGTCAGCGGCCCGCGCCCAGGGCGCGGACACCGCAGTCATGGTCCTCACACCCAATGCCGCAGCCAACGTCGCCGCATACGGGCAGCCCTACCTGCGCCACGACGGAACCCGGCTGCTCTACGGCCTCCACGGCCACATCCCCTACGACGCGCTGCCCGACCTCGCCGACGCCTATCAGCGCTACCGCTTCACACCAGCCGTCCGCGCCATGTTCGAGATGTGGTTCCTGCCGCTACCGTGCTCAGCACGCAGCCGCCTACCAGCTGCTGATGGAGTTCGTCCGCACCGATTCACTTCGCCCCCGCCATACGCGAGGCGCTCCACTCCCCCGGCCACCTCAACACGCGCTCCACACGTACAGCAACGAACGTGCGGCCTGGCGCTGTTGGGCCACGATGCCTGTCGTATCGCGGACCGCAGAAGCAGCGACACCCAGCCGAAACTCCCCCCAGCCCGCGTTACGGTCAAGGGGTGCAGGAACCGTCAGAGATGACCTCCACCAGGCTGTCGACACTCGCGGCGCAGAAGGCGGTGCGTGAAGTCGCCGAAGCACTGGAAGATACGCTTACGGCCACCAACCACGCCATCGACGTCTCCCTCCCCGCCGTCGTCCCGCTACCGGGCGGATTCCCACCCCGGCTGTCACTGGTAGATCTCGCGGGACTGGCTCTGGCCCCCGAGCCGGTAACGGCCGTCCAGCCGATCAAGCCCCTCTCGAGATGGCCCCACGAGGTGCGACGCGCTATCGAGTCGCTCCTCCCGCCCTGCCACGCGACGGATGCGCCTATCGAGGCTTCTGCAAGATCGCGAGATATCGTCCAGGTAATCGAGCAGCACCTGGGCAACGTACGCATCGCGGGAGAAATCGAACGCGCCACTAATGAGCGCTACTTTGCCGCCTGGCATAGGGACCTCTTGCTGGTCACGTACTCACACATCGCCGTACTCTCGGTACGCATCGACGACTGATGCTCCTGCGCCTGTGACCGCGGGCCGTCCGTTACGTCGAGGGGACGTGAGAGACGGCCCGCGTGACGGTGTCAACGGGTCGGCGCTGCTGTAGAAGCCGTGGGCCTGCTGCCCTGGTACTCAAGGAGCAAGTGGAGCATCTTGTCCATCTCCACGTCGCTCATGTTCTTGATCAGGTGAGCGGCGAGCAGTGCTCCGTCGTGGTACGGCAACACCCCCGAGCCCTGCGATCGCTCCTCCCCTCCAGCGGCAGCACCTCCGCTACTCCCCCGCGGTTCAGGAACGGTCTCGCCCACCTGCTCTGCCTTGGATGGACTAGCCGAGGAGTCCGGCGCACCTCGGCGCGCACCCTCTATTACGCCGTAATAGGCATCTGCTGTGCTCTCTTGCCGACCGCCAGGTCGCGGTCCCGGCTTCTCGTCCGAGGTCTTTTTGCGCCTCGCGCCCTCGGCCTCCTTGCGAGCCCGGCGGGCTTTGAGCTCCTCCAAGGCCTCTTGCTGCTCCTCGGCCGGCTTGTTGCCGACGGCACGGAGCAGGTCGATGGGCTCTTGGCCGATGCGCTCTTGGAGTTCAGGAGCGAGGTTGAGGAGGGCGAGCCGCTGCGAGACCCAGCCTTGGGATCGGTGGAGTCGCGCGGCGAGTGCTGTCTGGCTGCCGTGGATGCCCAGGAGGCGTTCCAGGGCACGTGCCTCGTCGAGGGGTTCGAGGTCCTGGCGGTGGATGTTGGCGACGAGCGCTGACTCGAGCAGGTCGTCCTCGTTGGTTCCCTGCTCGTCGTCGACCATGACCTTGAGCTTGGTCAGGCCGGCCTCGCGTGCAGCCGCGAGTCGGCAGCTTCCGTCGATGACGACGTGGGTGGTGTTCGGTTCGAGTTCTGCCGCTTTGTCGGGGTTGGCCTTCACGTAGGCATCACGGTTCATGACGGTGATGGCCTGCTTCTGCCCGTGGTCGCGGAGGCTCCCGGCGAGGTCGGTGAGATCGCCGAGGTGGGAGCGTGGGTTGTCCGGGTTGAGGCTGATCCGGTCAAGTGGCAGCTCGTTCGGTGCTGGGACGCCTTCGGTGGGGACGCCCGTGGCTGCTCCGATGGCGGCGCGGCGGGCGCTGACGGGCCTGGCACCGCCTCCGAAGCGTCCGGCTCCGAGCTGGTCAGCCTTGCTCATGAGATCTCCCGGGCGAGTGCGCGCATGCCCAACGCTTGCTGTGACTTGGGCGCGTAGGCGAGCAGAGGCCGCTTCATGCGGACGGCCTCCTTCTGTTCCTTGAGGTCTCCGATCAGGCCGACCACCCGCGGGTCCTTTATGTCGACCCAGCCCTGCAGGGAGGAGGTCGCGATGTAGCCGCGTCGGCCGTCGTAGAGGTTGACGACGATTCCGAGGTAGTCGATGTCCACCCCGAGGTCGCTACGGAGGTCCTCGATCTGCGTGGTGAGGAGGTCGTACGCGTCGGCGGAGGAGTCCTCTGCCTGGACGACGATGAGTGCGCCGGACTGGCCGGGCTTTTCCCCATCGCGCCGCCGACCGTAGTAGGCGGCGGCGTCCATGCTCAGACCAAGGCTGGGGGGGCAGTCGACGAGGATGACGTCGTAGTCCTCTTCGAGGGGCAGGAGAGCACGTTCGAGGGCTGCTTCACGAGCCCGAACGGCGGAGAGTCTGACGTCGAGGAGGAAGGCGTCATTGCATGCGGGCAGCAGGTGCAGGCGGCCGGCAAAGGTGTCGTCGTCGATGGAGACGATGAGGTCTCGCAGGTCGCCCTTCGGGTCTCCGGCCATGTGGTTGGTGAGGCTGTCACCGTTCATCGGCAGGGGAGAGGCCCCGAGTTGGTTGGTGAGGTGGCACTGCGGGTCGAAGTCGACGAGGAGGATGCGCAGCCCCAGGCCGGGTAGGTCCTCTACGGCCAATACGTCGTCTGTGTCGTCGTCATCGGAGTCACCGTTGACGGCGCGAAGCGCTGCCGTCAACTGCTTGGAGACGTGGACGGGGTACAGCTTGTCCGGTGCCTCGGCCAGCGCTTCGCCGGTGCCGGCGGTGATGGCGGTCTTCCCCACCCCGCCCTTCTGATTGCAGACGATGATGCGCCGGGTGATAGCAGGACGCTTGATCTCGGGGGCCGGGTTGATGTCGAGCCACAGCTGTACGGACTGGGCCAGGCCTTGGATGAGGGAGAGGCCCCTGTCCGCAGCCACTTGCCGGAACTCCTCCCACTGACCGGGCGGAAGCCAGGTGGAGAACGAGTCGGCACCGGCCGTATCAACACTCTCGGGCGCAGAGGCTAGGTCGCACCAGGCGCGGATGCCCTGCTCAACTGCAGTCTGGATCTCGATGCCGTTCTGGGCGGCTCGAACTTTGAGGTTCTGCCGGAGCCATCCCGGCAGCTTGGACACGACCTTCTCGCGGTCGTTGGAGGTGGCTGGCGAACTCATGCCGGACAGCTTACTAACGCCTGCTACTCACTGAACCCATAGACACGTTAGTTAACCGAAATCTTTGCAGCGGCGCGCCTGGACAGGAGGCATCGTCGGGTCATTACGGCGTAATAGCCTGACGATGCTGCCCGACTACGACCCGAGGACGACGCGCCAGGCCGGTACGGCTATTACGCCGTAATGGCTGTGCGGACGCGTCGCCGGGCACGGTGCAGTCCACGCCACGAGACAAGGGGCCCACCATCGCCCAGCTCGCCTCCACCAGGCCCGGGTGAGCACCGTCGTAGGACGCCCTCACGCCCTGGCTGCTGCCGTCGTCAACCGCATGACGTCGATCCTCCGGGCCCTAGGTTGGCAGCCGACGATCCTGTCCTTCTCGCAGAAGCAGCAGCCGCAGGCCCGGCCAGCCCGGTGTCCTCATCGGTGGTCTTAGGAGAGGCGCCTGGCCGGGCACCGAACCACAACAGTGGTTGAGGTGTACTGCCTATCCCGGCCCGGCCAAGCGGCCCCAGCCTAGTCGCGCAGCTGCGAAGAGCAGCTCACCGGCATAGCGCTCGGGCAGACGCCGCGTCAGCACCGCCTCAGCGTAACCAGTGCGGGACAGACTCCGAACATGCAAAGGCCCCCGCGGTCCCGCGGCAGAGATCCGGGAGCGCGGGACCTTCGTTGTGCCTTCCAGCGGTTGAAAGCCGCCAGCTACAGCAGTCGACCGGTGCTGTCGTACAGCTCGCCGTCCGAGCCTCGGTGCGGGTACATCTGCGCGCGTTTTCGTCTTCGTGCTCCTGTGCGAGCAGTTCGCCCAGGAGCTGGTGGACATCGACGGCGTGCGGGTCGCGGTCGGCGTCGAGGACGCCGAAGTAGTCGAAGGGCACCGCGGTGACAGTGACCGCGGTCTCGCCGGCGAGGTCGGCCTGGTGCCGCAGGCTCGCGGCGTCGCGACCGGCCTCGTAGCACTGGGTGGTTGGTCGGGCAGGGACAGGTTGTAGGCGGCGTGGGTCAGCGACCGGTAGGCAGGGTGCCAGGTGCTGATGATGAGCCGACGTTCGCAGCGCAGCCAGCCTTGGTTATAGCGGCGGTCGTAGGGCGCTATGGGGTGTTGGGGTGTCCCACGGCCAGAGCGAGGGTGTCAGGGCCGCGGTCGTCGCAAGGCCTGGGGTGGCCGCGCTCGATCCACGGTCCGATGCGGACTGCGACGTCTTCGCCGCTGCCGGACGTCCAGGGCCTCGGGTTCTTGAGGACGGGGAGCAGTGTGCGGAAGGCGTCGGCAGCGGCCTGTTCGGCAGCGGTGAGGGTGCCGGGTCCGTGGCCGCAGCGCTTCCAGCGCGGGGTGCGGAGCTTCATGGCGTGGCTTCTCCTGGGGGTTGAAGCCGGGCGGGCCGACGGGTGCCGGTGGTCTGCCCGGCCGGAGTGGTTTCAGGTGTCGCCGCGGGCAGTGCGGCGCTCGAAGGCGTCGATCAGGTCGCCGATGGTGGCGGGGTCCTCGGTTTCGCCGACCCATACGCCGGTCTCATGCACACGGCGGTCACGCCGACAGGGTCGTGGAAGACCATGTATGGGCCGTACCGCTCGATGAGCCCGTCGTCGGAGAGGGTGGGCAGACCAGAGATCAGGTCGTCGGGGTCGGCGGGGTCCAGGAGCGGCACGGTGTCGAGGACTTCGAGGGTGACTACGTGCAGCCAGATCACGTCATCGGGAGTGCGGGGGAGTCGCAGGCAGCCGGTGACGCGCAGCAGGTCGCCGGGCTGCAGATCGTGGAGCACGGTGTGGGCCATGACCGGGTCAGTGACGCTGCAGGGCAGGAGCATTTCGTCCGTGCGCTCATCAGTGGGGGAGACGGTGAGCCTGAACCGGGCGGTGGTGCCATCCACACCTGGCACGGTTTCCTCGTCCAGGTAGCCGTCCAGGGCTATCGCGTCGGTGGTCATCACGCTGACCTTCCACCTTGGCGGGCGAGCCGTGCGCGGGGCCGGATCCCGCGCACGAGGGCGGGGGCGGCCTTCTTGCGCTGCCTCGCGAGGTCGCGGGCCTGGGCGCGGCCGTGGGCGGTCTCGCAGCCGAGGCAGGCGTCTTCGCCGCGGGCCTCGTGGCAGCCGTACCCCTCGATGGTGCCGTGCGGGGCGGTGATGTCATGCAGCACGGCGAGGCGGTACAGATTGGCGGGGGCTACGTCGGTGCGCATCTGGATGCTGCGCTCGGTGAAGCCGTGGCGCAGCAGGGAGAGGGCGACGGCTTGGCTGGCGGTGATTGGCGGCGGCTGGCTGGAGTTGGCGGAGGTCGCCATGGTGGAGGTTCCTTCCAGGGACACGGGGCGGGCACCGGCCGGCCGGTGCCCGAAGTGGTGGGGCGACGGTCAGGCGTGCACGTCGCCGTCGGAGCGGCGCGGCTGGGCGTCGGAGACGAACCGGGTCTCGCCCGGGTTGGCCTCGTTCCAGTCCTCCGCGCGGGCCTTGTGCACCGGCTCGCGCTGATGGGAGCGCAGCGGGGGGGTCGCCCCCCGCCGCACGCGCGGCCTCCCCCAGACGAGGCAGGCCATGGGGGATCACGCGGCGGAGGCCGGGAACGTCAGGTGCGTGCCCGGGCGTCCGGAGCGGCGGCCGTTGACCGACTGGACCGCGGCATCGGCGGGGTGCCCAGGTAGGGAAAGCGGCGGCGCCAATCTTCACGCGGTACATGGCCATGTCGGCGGCGCGCAGGACGCCGCCCCAGGGCTGGCCGGGCAGGTCGGCGGCGTAGGCGGTGCCGATCGAGACGGAGAACGGCAACGGCAGGTCTTCGTAGGGCACGGGCCGGTTCATGTGCGCGTCCAGCGAGGCGAGTTCCTGGGCAAATGCCTGGCGCGGCACCGTGACGATGGCACCGAACTTATCTCCCCCCCAGCCGGGCCGCCATGCCGCGCCGGGCAGTGCACCACTGGCGCAGCCGCCGACCGGGGGTGACCACAACCTGGTCGCCTGCGGCTGGCCGAAGTTGTCGTTGATCGCCTGGAATCCGTTGCCGTCGAGAGCGAGCACCAGGAGGTCGTCGGCGGGACGCCGCGCGGTAAGCAGCTTCTCGCCGCGGACGTTGAGTGCATTGCGGCCGGGGAGCCCATCAGGTTCTGGATCTGGGCGGCGACGGGCGTGGCGCTCTGGTCGGCAGCGTCATCCGTGGCCATCGCCCGGTATGTGTCGAGGCAGACGACGCAGCTGGTACTCCAGCCTTAGATCGTGATGTTGTTGGCGAGGCTGCGGTCACGGGGATGGATCGTTATCGGATCGCGTGAGGCGGTCGTCAGCTGGCACGCTGCCCTCATGGATCATGCAGAAGTGCTGCTCATCGGTGGGCGGGCTGGTGTTGGCAAGACGACGGTGGGGTGGGAGGTTTCGGCTTTGCTGCGCGATGCGGCGGTCTCTCACGCTGTCATCGAGGGTGACTTCATGGGGCAGGTGCATCCGGCACCAGAGGGGGATCCTCACCGCACGGAGATCGTCGAGAGCAACCTGACTGCCGTGTGGGCGAACCTCGCCCAGCGCGGCTACCGACGTCTGATCTACACGAACACCGTGAGTGTGCTGCCAGAGGCGACGGGCATGTTTGAGCGTGCCATGGGCGCCGGGGTACGGATCATACGAGTCCTGCTCACTGCCTCCGATGCCACCGCCCGCGAGCGGCTGGTGGGACGGGAACTCGGCTCGGAGCTGGATCAGGAGCTAGAAGGCAGCGTCCGCAAGGCACGGCTTCTGGACCAGCGAGCCCCGGCAGAGGCCGTGCGGGTGGTGACGGACGGACGGCCTGTCGTGGACATCGCTCGAGAGGTGGTGGCCGCCACCGGTTGGACCAAGCCTCACTCCGCCCGCAGATCGTGATCGTGTCCAGCGGGCCGGCCCGGGAACGGGTACGGCCACCGGTGATCATCAGTGTGTGAAGACAGAAGATCAGGTGGTGGCCGCAGGTCACAGCATAGATCCTGCCCGCTGGCAGGACTTGTTCGAGGCCCTGATGGGCCGCATCGCAGGACGCTTTGTCCGAGTGGAACCGCGCCGCCGAGCGCGGGAGTTCGTCCTCGAGCTGCTGTCGGACCTGCCGCGCAAGAACTGCTGGACACTTGCCGAATACACCGGGAATGCGACCCCGGACGGCCTGCAGCACCTGCTGTCCAGGGCCAAGTGGGATGCCGAGTAGGGGGCTGGCCCGTCGCTTCCTCCCACCGCCCCAGTCGGGGGTGAGGCGGGCGGTTCGCTTTCGCGTCCGCCCGCAGTTCAACAGCGAACTCCAGCTCCACCGGGCCCACTTTGAACGCCAGCTCCTGGCCTGCGCCACGTGACGCGGCCTCCAGCAGCTCGTCACGCACCGCCGCCACGGCATTCGCCAATTCGATCTCCACCGCGTCCACCCCCTGACCGCCGGACCGGCACCTGCCGCCCGGAACTCCTGGCTTACGGAGCACTCACCGTAAGAGACACACGATCGCAACGCACCCCCTTCCTGCAATCACTGACGACTCCGTTCCTGTCCCTAAGCAGCGGCTCAGGCGTGCGGTCCTAGAGAACACGATCCTGGGGGAGTGGCGCGGTGGACTCCCTGGCGACGAACCCCCGCCCGTTGCCTCTGCATCCCTCGGCCGCCTGGGCCCCGCGCTCGAACCGAGTTCTGCCGATGAGGCCGCGGAATACGACCCATAGAAGGCCCACACTGCTGGTGTGACTATTACGCCGTAATAGCCATGCGGACGCGTCGCTCGCGCAGGTGAGCAAAGATGACCTCCAAAACCGGGGCTAGCGAGAGCACGTGGCTGCGCGACGTGCTCAACTGGCCTTCGCGGTCGAGGCCTGGGCAGCGTCGTACGCCCCGCGCGGCGGTCCCGGCGCCTGGTTCGGGCTCGGTGGCACGGCTGGCCCTGGGCGCGCCGCGCGGCGGCGACGGTGCGTCCGGTGCAGCCGGAGGGTCGCCGGGGTGCAGCCCGGCCGCCGCCCGCGACATTCCGTCGGCCACGAGCCACGCGGGCCGGGATGGCTCATCCGGCCTTCAGGAGCGCCGCCTGTGGAGTGTGGCGGGCGGCGTAGGCGTCCAGGATGCGCTGGGCGATGCTGCCGCCGTCGGCGACCTGGTAGCCGTTGGCGCGGGCCCAGGCCCGCATGCGGTCGCGCTCCTGCTTGTCAGGCGTGAGTGCAGTGGGGGCCGCCGTCGGCGCGGTCGGCACCGCCGGGGTGGTGGTCTTGCCGGTCTCGGCTTGGCGCAGGTTGGCCTCCGCGGCGGCGAGCTGGCGCCTTGAGCCGCTCCACCCCGGATTCGGCCGCGGCGACGGCCTGTTCCCTCTGACGCCGGCGGGAGAGCTCTTCCAGGACGGTGCGGGCGCGGGCGGCGAGCGCATGGACGCCCTTGGCCGGGTGCTGCTCGCCCCAGGTCAACAGCGCCTCGATGGCGTGGCCTGCTTCCTGCAGGGCCCGGTCGACGTCCAGCGGGTTGTCGGCGGCCAGCTCGATGTCGTCCCGCTCCTGCTGCTCGCCGGGCTGCTTCTGGCTGTCGGCCAGGGCGGTGAGCTGGTCTTCGGTCAGGCCGGTGGCGGTGAGGATGTCAGCGGTCGGGGTGTCGTCGCGGTGCATCGACAGGGCGACGGCTCGGGTGGTCGGGTCGATGGCGTCCAGGTCCACGGTCACGTCGGGTTCTCCCAGGCGGTCGTCGGGATTGGGGTCGAGGTGGGGGAGGAGCCGGGCGAGGGCGTCCTCGGCGGCGGGCAGCCCGAGCACGTCCAGGAGCAGGACCAGGTCGTCCTTGTCGTGGGCGTGGCGGGCGACGGTGAGCGCGGCGGCCTGCTCTTGGTCGGCGCTGGTGGCAGTGACGGTGATGGTCTCTGCGCCGGTGACGGCGTTGCTGAGGTCGGTAAACATCAGCTGGCCGCCGTGGGGCTGTTGAGGAACCGGATGTCCCAGGAGTCCAGCTGGTAGAGGTCCAGGACCTCGATCAGCAGCTCGTCGATCTCGTTCGGTTCGTCGGCGTCGCAGACGTGGACGCGCGGTGGGCATGTCAGCCGCAGATGGACGGCGAGGCGCCGGGCGGGCGCGTCGTCAGGGTCGACGTCGTCGCGCAGGGACCAGACCTGGCCCGGGGCGGCGATGACGAGCGGGTCGCCGTCGGTGGCGCGCTCGCATGCCAGCCGCAGCGCGAGGGCGGGCGGGAACTGGTCTTGGTCGGCGATGGCGGCGGCGATCCGTTTGACGACGGCCGCGGCCTGGTGGGGGCCCAGGAGCAGGTCCAGGGGCAGGGGGGTGCTCATGCCGCGGCTCCGTTCGGTTCGCGCAGGGCGGCGAGCAGGCGGGCGCGGTTGGCGGCGGCCTGCTCGGGGGTGATGGGCTCGCGGCCGGGACGGTAGGGGGTGGGTCGGGTCGGGATGTGCTCCAGTTCCAGCCGGGCCAGGGACTTCTCCCCAACGGTGGGCGGGTTGAGGCGGGCCTGCTGGCGGCGCTGGGCGCGGGCTGCGTCCTGGGCGGCGAAGACGCCGACCCAGTCCTCACCGAGCCGTTCGACCAAGCGACGGCGCAGCTCGGTCCGCTGGCGGGCGGTGGTCGCCGCCCACACGCCGACCGGTGTCAACTGAGGGTTAGCCAGGGCCCACTTGCGGCAGTCGGTGACGATCGGACAGCCGGAGCAGGCGCGCTTGGCCTTGGCGATCTCCTTCTCCGCAGCCCGGGTTCCGGTCTTCTCGTGGGAGAACCACTCGGGGTGGGCGCGGCAGGCGGTGCGGGTTTCGGAGCGGGGGAGGGGGATGCGAGGGTCGGCCTCGGTGGAGGCCGGGTTGGTGGTTCCGGTTCGGCTCATGGCAGAGCTCTCCTGATGGAGTGATCGAAGCGGGTGCTTGTCGGTCAGGCGTGGTCGTCGTCGCGCTTGCGCTTGAACTGCGCGTCGGAGACGAACCGCACTGCGCCGGTGTGCTGCGCGTTCCAGAGCTCGGCACAGACTTTGTGGACCGGCTCGCCGTCGTGGGAGCGCAGCGGAGTGGGCTTGCTGCACAGCACGCAGGGCGTGTCCGAGCGGAAGTGGAAGCCGGCGCGCCAGTCCAGGTTGAGCAGCGGGGCGCCGGGATCGGCTGCTGCCGGACTCATGCGGCCCGCCCCCACACGGCGGTGCCGGGGCGGCCGGCCCTGCGGCCGTTGACGGACGGGGCGGTCGCGTGCCGGGCTTCGGCCTGGATCGCATGGCCGGAGTGCTTGCCGTCGTAGAGGGCAGCGTCGGCCGCGCGCTGGAGCTGCGACAAGTCCCGGGTGCCAATCGCGTCCGGGGCCGCGGCGCCGATCGAGGCGGCGACGTCCACAGCTTGGCCGTCGTCGAGGACCACGGGTTGGGCGAGCATCCGCACCAGCTGCGCCAGCCGGATATCGCGGCCACCGGGATCGCTGCGCAGCACGATGGCGAACTCATCGCCTCCGAGTCGGCCGACGGCCGCGCGGTGGCCCGCCCAGGCGGTGAGCCGTTCAGCCGTGGCGGCCAGCACCGCGTCGCCAGCGGGGTGCCCCAGCCAGTCGTTGATCTCCTTGAAGTGGTCCAGGTCGCAAATGACCACGAGGCAGTCGTCGCCGTGGCGGCCGAGGATCTGCCGCGCCTTGGCGGTGAACGCGTCACGCCGCAGAAGTCCGGTCAGCGGGTCGCGGCGGGCAGCGGCTAGGCGCCGGTGCAGCGCCAGGGCGTGCACGGTCCAGCCGGTCAACGGAACCGCGGCCGTGGCCAGTAAGAGGGCGCGCTGGCCGATCCCGGCCGGTACGCGCAGGTTGGACGACATACTGGGTGTCCTCCGTCTCGTCTCGTACGGGATGGGTGGCCCGGGACAGGCGGTCGGTTTCCTACGCCTGGACGCCTGTCCCGGGGCGGAGCTACAGCACGAAGTCGCTGCGGCTGATCCAGCTGACGGGGTTGTGCCAGAGGCCGGCCTTTGCGGCGGGCCACTCCAGCTCCCAGCCGGGCCGCAGCCCGCGTGCTCCCCAGCTGTCCGGCTGCTTGCCAGGGATCTCGAGCCCGGCCATGTGCGCGGCGAGCGCGGCGTCGTACACCTCGTGCGCGCGACGCAGGGCCGCGCCGGGGGAGTCGGCGACGCCGGTGAAGACGTGCACGCCCCTGCGGGCCGGGTTGGTGGTGTCGTGTATCGGGACGTCGACCTCGTAGATGCGCAGGGCCATGACGTCCAGCTCCTTCCTCTACTCGGTGTTGAGGGACCACCGCGACCGCCCCGGCCTCCGTCGTTCAGGAAGGGCCGGGGCGGCACGGAGCGTCCGTCACGCCGTCGAGGGCGGGTCAGGACTCCAGGTGGATCGTGAGGGGCTGCCGGGGGTCACCGGCGTGGGTGTGGACGGTGCTGCGGTGCGCGGCGAGGCCGACGGCCCCGCCCTGGATCGGCAGGTGGCACTGCGGGCAGCCGTGCCACCAGCCGTCTCCGTCCGGCAGGTCGGCCGGGGTGAGCGGATGCGGGTGCGGCGGACCGGGCCTCATGCCAACTCCCGGCTGCGGTGACGTACCGGATGGCACTGGCGGCGTAGACGGTGTGCATGAGGCTGCCCGAGTCGTCGATCCGGTCCCGCAATTCGTCCAGGTCCGCCCACGCGATCCTTAGCTGTTCGACCAGCCACTTCGTATCGTCGCTGGCGTCATCGAGCCGGGCTTCGATCGCGGCCAGGCGGCCGGTGTCGGGCGTGGCCGCTGCCAGGTAGGCGTCGATCCGGCGGGCTTCGTCGGCGGTGAACGCTTCCTGAATCTGCTGGGCTGCTTCGACCTGCGGGTTGGGGCTGTAGCGGACCCCGCAGCGCAGCCAGACCGCTTCGCGGGCGAGCGTCCAGTCGTCCCAGTCGGGCTTGTTGCACTGCTCGCGGAAGGTCATCCCACGCTCCCGCTGACGTCCGCGAGCTCCTCCAGGGCGTGGTCGTCGCCCTCCTGGTCGACGTTGTCGACGCCGCCGTGGACGGTGCAGACGATGTCCTCGCTGTCGTCCAGGTCGCCGTTCAGCGCCCGGAACAGACAGGTGACGCTGTAGGCGGGCGCCCAGGCGTAGCCGTTGCATTCGTCGTCGTGCGGGCACGGCAGCAGCCTGGGCGGTACCCCCGAGCATTCCAACGGGGCCCTGACGATCGTCGCTCTCGCCGCCGAAGCCGGTGTCCGGCGCAATGCGCTCACACAGCGGCACACCGACCTGAAGAACGAGTTCTACGACAAGGTCCGCGCCCTAGGCGGCACTCCGGACAGCGAACAGCGCCTGCGCAAACGGGTCCGCCGACTCAAGGAACTACGGGCTGCCGACCTGGAGGAGATCGCCCAGCTCAAGGCTGACGTCGAAGCCCTCGTCGGTGCCCTGCACCAGGCCACGGCCGAGAACCAGCTCCTGCGCCAGCAGCTCGCAGACCGTAACGCCGTGCTCCGCCCGCTGTCCCCTCAGCATCAACCGGAGATCCCCCGCCTGGAGAGGAGCAGTCCCAGCCTGTGAGCTCGGCCTGCCCTCCCGGCAGGCATACGAGCACCTGGACGCCGACTTCACCAACTCGACCCGCAGGTACCTGGCCGCGGCTTCCTGACCGTCACGCTCGGGCCTCGGCCGCGTGACTCTTGACCTAGCCTTGGCGGGGCACCTACAACAGCAAGCCCCGGCAGCCCCCTGAAGCGCCCTCACGTCGTCGGGCACGGGTCGGCGTCCAGGGCTTCGGCGTAGTCCCGTGGCGCCCGGTTTGTGATCAATTGAGGCCGAGGAGCGCGAGGGGACGGCGGGGGTCGCGGGCGTTGTGCCGGAGACTGGCCGCGATTCTCTGACCCCAGCCGCAAACTAGCGGTCAGTGCTTAGAGCTTCTGGGCGAGCGTGGCCTGGTCCTCGGTGAGGCTGGGGCGCCGGCCGCCAACGCGGCCGCGCGGCCAGCCTGAGAACCTGCTCCGCCTCCCAGGCTTACTACGGACGCAAACGGAACGAAGGGAAGGGACACAAGCAGGCTCTGCTGTCCCTGGCACTTGCACCGCGGCGCTCATCCAGCCGGCATGGGGTAGGTGACGTCGAGCACCGGGCCGCGACGGCGCGGGCCGAAGCTCGCCGTCAGCCACCGGTCGGGCGCCGCGTGAATGGCGATCTCGGCGGCGATGTGGAACCGGCAGACCAAGGACACGCCGGGCGGAACTTCGGCGACGAGTTCCAAGTCGCGTACGTCCCCAACCAGTTCGTGCTCCACCGTGGCGCGCAGCCGCCAGCCCGCGTCCGAGGAGCCGCACCCGTGGCTGTAGAGCCGGGGCACCTTGCGCACACCGTTGCGCTCCACCGAGTGCTCCCCAGCCATCTTCACCAGCAGCCTGCCCAGGCCCGCCTTGGTCTCGCCGTTCACCTCGTACGAGTTGCCCGAGCGGTCGCTGTATGGCATGTCGTCCAGCCGCTGCTCCGGCTGAATGTCGCACGCGATCGGCCGGGCCGGGCGGCCCGCCACCGTGCCGCCGGGAGCAGGCACCGAGGCCGGCGCAGCGCGCAGCTCAACGCCCAACGAGGCGGCGACGAAGGCGCAGCCGTGGTCGGGGAGCAGCGTGAGCGTCGGCCGGACACGCACGAAGCCGTACCCTTCGCGCTTGCGCCGTCTCAGCTCGTCGGGCAGGCCGGCGCGGCCGCGGCGCAGCTCAGCGAGGTAGTCGGCGCTGCGTGGCGCCCCGAGACGGACGACGTTGCGTCTGCCCAGGAACGTCCGCAGCTCCCCCTGGTCCTCCCCAGGGCCCTTGTCCGGATCGACCCCGATCACCGCCAGTTCGACATCCACGGTGTCGACGGCAGCATCGATCATCTCGTCACTCATCGTCTCGTTCCTCTCCTCACTCCGTTACCGCCAGTCCCCGACGAGCACGAACGGCGCCCAGTAGAACGAGGACCGAGCACCGACCTCGTCCATGAGATGGAGTTGCGCCTCGCGTAGTGCGTCGGCCTTGTCGATCGTTTCGTCCCGCCGGTAGCGCTCCCGCAGCCGCTGATAGAAGGCGACCATCAGGTCGCGGGTACTGTCCGCGTCGACTGCCCACAGGCTGGCGACCAGCGACGAGGCGCCCGCGTGCAGGAATGCGCGGATCAGGCCGAGCAGTTCGTCTCCCTCACCGATCTCGCTGGACGCGCTCTCGCAGGCGCTGATGCAGATCAGCTCGGCGCGCAGCCGCATGTCCATCACACGCCGGGCGGTGAGTATCTCCTGCCGTTCCGGCGACTCCCCACCCGGCTGCAGGACCAGCCCGGACAGCAGCGGAGCGGAGGCGTTGAAGTAGCCGTGGCAGGAGAAGTGGCAGACGTCCTTGCCCGCGCACAGCTCCTCAACGGCCTCGGCATGTAGCCCGGCCGGGCCGATCGACTCCGCACCGAACAGCGCGGCGACCTGCCGGGCCTCCTCCTCAAAGACGACGCCGAAGGACGCGCAGGACTCCAGCTTGCCAGTGCCCTTGCCCGGGTTCTGGGCGAGCGGCAGCAGCCCGGAGGCCGGCGCGTAGGCGACAGCGTGGCCAGCGATCAGCGGCTCCTCGTCCAACGGCAGGGCGTGCAGCGGCAGGCTGTGCAGGCGGCGATGCGGCACGAGATAGACCAGGTCGCCGGGGCGCAGATGCTCTGCCAGTGGCTCGGTGAGCAACCGGGCCAGCCGCGTCCAGCCCGCACCCGCGTGGTTGCGGTACCGGACGACCTCGTGAAGGAAGTCGTCGTAACCGGACGCGATCTCGTCGGGCGTACAGGGCAGTCGGCGCACCCGCACGTGCTCCCACTCCGCACGCAGGAAGAACAGAGTGAGCCAGCCGTCGCTCACGAAGTACTCCACCAGCAGGACGGGCCTGCCCTGCGCCGCCAGCCATGTGCGCAGCTCGGCCACGGTCGACGGTGTCCCTCGGCGCATTGCCACGTACTCGGGGTCGAGGGTGGTCAGTTCGCCGTAGACGGCGCCGAGCCTAGCCATGGTGGCCGCCGCGCCGTCAGCCGCGTCACCCGCGGGGCGCGCGCCGCGCAGCCGGGCCAGGCAGCGCCGCTCCTCGTCGAACAACGCGGCCGCGCGGCCGCGCGGCGTGACGGTCGGCCGCACATCGCCGGTGCCCGCGAACTCCAGCAGCGCCCGCGACTTGGCCCGCTGCACCATCTCGAACGCCTCGTCGTACGCCTCCCGTGCCACCAACAGATCGACCAGGCTCGTGTACGCCCTGCCCTTATTGCGGACGAAGCCGACCCGGGCCCGGTCCTCCAGCGGCACCTGCGTCCGGGCCGCCTCGATCATCTGCACGGCCTCCCGGTAACCCGCCTCGGCCGCGCCCGTGTCGCCCAGCCCGTGCCGCAGAGCGGCCAGGTCGCGGGCGGCTTGCGCGGCCGACTCGAAGTACCCGGCGGGCCGGGAGATCGCCAGGGATGCCTCCCACGCCCGGATGGCCTCTTCGGGCCGGCCGAGAGTCTTATGCGCCGCGCCCAGATTCGCTAGCGCCACCGCCTCGCCGAGCCGGTCGCCGATGGCGTGCTTGCGCCGGAATAACTCGGTGAGGAGTTCTGCCTTGCGGTGGCCCTCGCCGGCGGGGAGCAGGTTGCAGAGGTTGAGCGTCGCCATAGTCCAGCCCGCGGTGTCGTGGATCTCCGCAAAGAGCCGCGCGGCCCGCTCAAGCAGCGCGGCAGCGATCTCCGCCACTCCCAGGCCGCCGGGCGACCCGCCGGCCAGTGACGGATCGGCCTGGATCGCGACGTGCAACACCACCTCAGCGTCGGCAGGGGAGAGGCGCGTGCGCAGCCATCCGGTCGCCACCTTGCCGATGAGTGCGCCGAGGGCGGCGAGCTGCGATGCCTCGCCGCGCCGGTGGTTGATGCGCCGGGCCAGCAGCAGCCCGTCCCGGTTGGCATCCAAGGCCGCGCGGACATCTCCGAGATACGAGTGCACGGCAGCCAGGCCGGACAGCGCCGCCCCCTCGTTTGTGCGCGCCAAAGGCGAGTCCGGCTGGGTCCGGCTGAGCCGCAATGCCTCATTGAGGTCGTCCAGGGCCGCCTGCGGACGGCCGAGGTTCAGCAGGCACTTGGCGCGGTAGATCAGGCAGGCGGCACGGGTGCCCGGATCACTGCCGCAGGCGTCCAGCCGGGCCAGTGCCACGTCGCACCAGGCGACCGCGCGCGCCAGCTCTCCGCGTTCGCCCTCGGCCCTGTAGATCAGCGCCACCAGGCCGACGGACTGCTCGTGGTGACCGTTCGCGTCGAAGAACGGCAGCGCCTCGGTCGCCCGGCGGATAACGCGTTCGTGGTCCCCGGTGTGGCTGGAGAGCAGCGCGTCGGCATAGGCGAGCCGGGCAGCGCCCTCCTCGCTCGGTGCCAGCCGCTCGGCCCGCTCCGCCACGGCGTGCCAGCGGCGTCCCTCGGCGAGCTTCTCGGGGTCAACGTAGGCGCGGTAGCCGCCGCCGGTCGCCGGATGGCCGGCCTCGGCATCGCGCAGGAAGACGTACTCGGCGCTCGCTTCAACGGAGAGGGACACCGTTACCTGACGGATCAGTTCGATCAGGCCGACGGCCTGCGAGGGATCGAGCAGGCCGGGCCGCTCCGCCCACAGGCCGACGAGGCGCTCAGCAAGCGGCAGCGCCCGCGCAGTCTCGTCCTGTGCCAGCCGCGCTGCCACGACGGCGCCCAGCATCGGCTCGGCCCGCTCAGCTTGCCCGGCGGAGAGCCGGTGACCGGCCGCCAGTTCCAGGTACTCAAGGGCGGCCTCGTCCGCGCCGCGGCGGCGCGAGATCGCCCACAGATCGTCGTACGTCGCCGCTAGGAGCACATGGTCGCCGCGCCCCTCCAGCAGCCGTACCGCCTCCCGCATCCGCTCAGCCGCGTCGTCGGGGCGGTCCAGGCAGAGCAGCGCGTCGCCGGACAAGCTCATGCAGCGGCCTTCCTCCAACGGGTTCCCGGCCGACCGCCACGCCGCCGCCGCGGCCTCGAAGTCCGCCAGCGCCGCGGCCGGATCGTCGACCCGCATGGCGAGCCGGGCCCGCTCCACCAAAGTGCGGGCGCGCAGGTCGGGACGGTCGAGGTGAGTCGCGATACGCAGGCAGGCGCCCAGGACCGGGCGGGCCGCGTCGGCCTGCATGCGGGGCGTGGCGGGAGCGTGCCGGCCGGTCAGCTCGCGCACCGCGGCAAGGCCCGCCTCGATGTTGTCGGGCGTCGCCACGGACGGGTTCTGGCGCAGCAGCGCGTCGATCCGCGCATCGTCGGCGTCGGTGCTCTGCAGCGCCACCATCACCTGCTGCTCCACGATCCGCTGCCGGACCTCCGCGTGCCAGCGGCGCAGCGTCTCCGCGTCGGCCCGGCGATCCCGCCGCTCCAGCTCATCCGCACAGGCCACCACGGCGTCGGCCAGCGCGGGATCATCCGCTAGGTACGGCCCGAACCGCTGAACCACCTCGTGCCAAGCCGCAGCCGTCTCCGCCCCCAACACGGCCTCGACCACGGCGGCCGCCTGACGTCTCTGCGCCGACCGCCAAGCCCAGTTCATCCACCTCATCCGCCGACCCCCGCCTGCACTCGGAGCCCGTCGACGTATAACTCGGCGCCCACGAATCCCCCCGCTAATCACGACCCGACGTCACCCAAACCATAGATGGCGCCGAGCTGAGCGCCGGGCCGGACAGGCAGACGTCAGCGCGTTGCGAGCGGGCCGGGTGTTCAGAGGTGGATGTGGCCGATGGCAGCGGCGGCGCTGCTCAGGAACTGGTTGATGGCCGGGGCCAGGCCGGTGGAGGCGAGGCAGAAGCCAAACAGCGCGGCGAAGAAGGCGCCGCCCGGGCGCAGCGAGCCCGTGTAGTACATGACGACCAGCACGATGAACAGCAGAATCGTTATGGACAGGGAGATGGCCACGGCGGCTCCCATCAGGGTCGGTGTGTGGAGGGGCGGCTGGGCACCGGCGAGGTTCACCGGTTGGTGGTGGTCGACTTGCCGAACCACCGGTTGTGGTTGTGGGTGATGTAGGTGCTGCCGCCGCGGGTAGACCGGGAGATCGGCATGCGGACGGCGACCACCAGGGCGGCGATGCCGAGCAGCACTCCTCCTGACAGGCCCGCCAGCCCGTTGAGGACTTGGCCGATGCCGTAACCGACTCCGGCGGCCAGCAGCCCGCCGGCGGCGAGGATCTGCGCCCGCCGGTCGATGAGCGGTTCCGGGGTCAGGTCGCGCGGGGCAGCGGCCGGGAGCAGGGCGGGCTGCAGATATGCGGCAGGCAGGCTGTGACGGGGTACGGCGATGAAGTCGCCTGTGGGGCCGGGCACCCACACCATCGAGGGGCGCTCGACCGGGGCCGGCGCGCTCGCGTGGTCGCTGACTGCGCCGCAGATCTGGAGGGCAGCTTCCTCGCGGCGGACCAGGTCGTGCACGCGGGCCATGTACGCGGCCTCGCTGGAGACCAGGCTGGTCGCCGCCGGTGCAGGGGTGGGGGAGTAGGAGGCCGGGGCGATGTTGGGGTGGGAGCCGGGGAACAGGTCCCAGATCTGCCGCAGGCCCTCGTACGGCATGCCAGCGACCGGGACGGCGGTGTGCGGAAAGGGGGTGCTGGTGGCGGTTGGCTGCTCGGTGTGGGTGAGGTCGCGGGTTTCCACGGGGGTGCTCCTTGCGAGGGGGAACGCGAAGGACCCGCCCGGCCGGGTGGCTGAGCGGGTCCTTTGAAAAGGGGTGTGGGTGGCGGTCGTGGTGCGCCGCCGGGGTTACGCGAGGCTGTAGAAGGCGAGGAACGCGGCGAGGACGCCCAGGGCGATCTTCACCCAGAGCCAGTCGACCTCCCAGGCGCCCCACGCGGCGGCGAGCGCCGCCGCGCGCAGGCCCCAGCGGGCGAAGAACCCGAAGGGCTGGTGGCTTTGGAGCTCCTGGATCCGGGCGGTCCGCCGGTCCATCTCGTCTTGCAGGTGCGCCCGCGTAACGGTGTCGGACTCGGAGGTGTTGGCGAAGGTCATGCTGTAGGAGTGCCTCTCGGCCTCCAACCGCGCGATCTCCTCCTCCGGCGTCTCGAAGGACACGTGCTACTCCTTGCTGTCCGAAGCTGTGGCCTGAAGGCCGATCGTGGCCAAGTCCCCGGCGTCGACGCCCAGTTCTTGCACCAGCTTCATCATCATCAGCGGCGCGGCCCCCGTCGAGACCAGGACCTCGCGGGCCTTGGACCCGTCGGACGGGCCGACGACACCGAACTTGTGCAGCAGGTCCATCAGTTGTTCGGCGAGCGCGAAGCCGACGCGCAGCTTGCGCTGGAGCATCGAGGTGGAGGCGAACTGTGTGGCGACGATCAGCTCGGCGGCCTGCAGGACCAGGAGCGCGTCCGCGCCCTGCGGCAGTTGCGGGCCCGCATCGGCCGGGGCGGCGGGGGTGGTGCCGGCCGCTGCGGCGGTGCGGGCGATGTAGCGGGTGTACTGCCCGGAGTTGTCGGCGACGGCCTTGCCGTCCTCGGCCCACTTGGTCATCCAGCCGCGGACGGTGCGCTCGGCCGGGACGTTGTCACCGTCGAGTGCGTCCTTCAGCACGGTGAACAGTTCCTTCGGAGTGCAGCCGGTCTGTCCGGCGGCGAGAAGGAGCTCCCAGCCCTTCTCGCGCGGGTCGACCGGGCGGGACGGGCGGGGGAAGGTCACCACGTTCGACGACGTCGGCTGCGCCGCTGCGGGCGCCGGAACCGCCACAGCCGCCGGAGCGGCCGGGGTGGTGCCGGGGTTGAGGGTGGCCTCCACAGCCGCGAACAGTTCGGCCGCGCCGCCGAAGCCCTCGTACCCCGCCGGCACCGCATCACTGGGAGCCGACGCGGGGGTGGCGGGCTTGGCGGAGGCGAGCAAGGTGGCCGCGTCGATGATCTCCCCGGCGTTGTCGACGGCGTGCTGCGCAGACTCCGTCAGCTTTTGCCCCTTGTACAGCACGGGCAGGGTGCGGGCCCACCGGCCGGGGTAGGCCGTGCCGGCCGGGACGTCTGCGGACAGTTCGTCCAGCTTCGGGCGGCGTGCGGCGGTGGCGGCGCAGACCTTGTCGCTCATGTCGTCGTCGATAAGCCAGCTCTTGAACGCGGTCGGCCTTTTCGGGCCGAGCCGGGTGTGTAGGTTCCAGCCGGAGCCTGCGACCGGTGCGTCCTTGGTGTCGAGCTTGACGTAGCCGGGGAAGAGGTAGGCCAGTTCCTCCGGGTCGGAGACGGTCATGCCGACGCGCCACTTGGACTGGATCTTCATGGTGGCGGTGATGGTGTCCTGGGTGGCGCGCAGGCCGCAGGTCAGGGCGCGGACCCGCATCGCGCGGCCTTCCTCGATGACCTTGTCCAGGCCCTCCTTGACGTCGAAGGGCAGGGAGGCGGTCTCGTCGACCAGGATGACGATGCCGGGGATCTCGTGGCTGATGGGCAGCTTGTTGTTGCTCTTGGTCTGCCGCATCAGCTGCTGGTAGCCGGCCTTGCGGGTGGCGATGATCTCTGCGGCCATGGTGAGCATGAGCCGGGCTTCGTCCTCGTCGTGGGCGATCCAGTCCACGATGGGTGCGGTGGCCAGGCCCTCGGTGGCCCACGGGGTGATCCACGGCAGGGCGACGCCGCCGCCGGTGATGTCGATCGCCCAGATCAGCGCGTCGGGCATGCGGGCGAGCTGGGCGGTGATCCCGCGCAGGGTGTTGGTCTTGCCCGCGTCGGTCTCGCCGATCAGGACGCCGCAGTCGTTGCACAGCGAGCCGAGCGCGGGCTGGCCGTTGCGGTGCACGCCGAAGGGGAACCGCTCGGTGAGCGTGAGCTGGCTGTAGTCCTCCGGGTAGGGGATGTCCTGGCTGACGACGTCCTTGAGGGTGACCTCGAGCAGGATCGTGCCGCGGTTGGCGCCGGGGAAGATCTCCACGCCGCACCCGTCGGGCAGGCGCATGTCGGCGGCGAACTTCGGGCCGTAGCCGCCCAAGTCCTCGGCGGTGGTGCCGCCGGAGGGCAGGTTCATCTCGGCGGTGTATCCGACCTTCTCCGGCCACCAGTCGACGTCTACGCCCTGGCAGCCCTCGATGCGGGCGACCCGGGCCAGGCGGTCCTCCCACTCGCGCAGGATGCCGACCGACTCACGCCGCAGCTTCAACAGCATCTTGCGCTCGCTGCGGGTGGACTCGCTGCGAGTGGCGCCGGCGTTCAGCGCGATGCCGAGGGCGGCCAGGCCGAGCCCGGAGGCCCAGCCGGTCGCGGACAGCGGCGCGTGGGCCAGTGCCCAGGAGGTCCATGCGGCCGAGGTGAGCCAGGTCAGGGCGCGGGTGGCGAGGGTGCCGGTGGTGGTGTTCTGCCGCAGGTCGTAGGCGACGCCGGCGGCGGCCGCGGCGGAGAGGGAGACGGCGGATGCCTGCCAGGGCAGGCCGGTTAGTGGGGCGAGCATCACCATCGACGCGGCGGTCTCGCTGGCGTACGCGAGGAAGGTGGAGTGGCCGCTGGGCAGGGACCAGTCCCAGTGACGCATCGACATGACAACTCTCTCCATCCGGGGTCGAAGGGGGCGGGTGCGACAAAGCAACCGGTTAAGGGCAAGAAGCGGGCCGGTGGCGGCCCGCGCGAGTGCGGGGCGCCACCGGCCCGGGCAGGCGGACCCGTCCGGGCGGGGTGGGTTCAGCGGGGGGTGTTCCACATGGACTCGGCCGCCGGGCCCTTGCGTGGGTTGGTGTTGTGGCTGATCTCCAGGTGGTGGTCCTCGAGGAACAGCTTGGCGGCCAGGGCGGCGTCGTCGGCGGCGGCGTGGATCATCTGCGTGATGGTGCCCAGTTCGTCCGTGACGCGGTCGTCGACCGGGTACAGGTCGCGGGTGCGCTGGTGCAGCACCGCGATCGCGTCGGCGAGTGCGACCAGGCCCATGCCCATGCCCTGGTACTCGGATCCGACCTGCATCATGTGGATCGGCTCGAAGGTGCGGTAGAGCACGGCCATCAGCACGCATCCGGCCTCGATCCGGCCGGGCATGAACATCGCGCCCTCCGGTGCGCTGCTGCCGGTCGGGGTGACGTTCCACATCCACTCGTTGGTGCGCGGGTTGAGGATCCGCTCGATGTCGAACTTGTGGGCGGTGCGGAACAGCTCAACCATGCCGTCCGCGCGGGCGGCGGCGTTGACCATGCGCTGGGCGGCCTCGGCGAGCTTGGCGATGGCCCGCTTGGAGCAGGGGCGCTTTTGGTCGGAGTTGACGGCCATCTGCTGCACCGCGGAGGCGGTGGCGCGGATGCCGTTGGGCAGGCCCGCGTACTCGGCGGCGACCTCCATCATGCTGCGCGGGCTGTAGCCGGTGTAGGTGGAGTGCGCCGCCCGCATCGCGAGGGCGAACTTGGAGTTGTTGCCGTCCAGCACGGCGGTGCCGGCGGTCAAAGAGGGTCCGCTCACGGGGTCGGTGTCCTTCCTCGGGTCGTTGACGGTGAGGGTGAGCTGGTCCGCCTTGGCTTCCTTGTCGTGGCGGGCCTTGGAACGGCGGAAGAAGTACCGCCAGATGCGACCGGCGATGCGCACGGGGAATGCGAAGGCGTGCAGCGGATCGCGGTGCCGGGTGACGGTGCGCAGGATTCCCCAGGCGATGCCGAGAGGGAGGGTGAGCAGGGCGCCCAGTCCGGCGAGCAGTCCGGCGCCGGCGCAGCGCGCCCAGTGGCTGATCTTGCGGAGGAACAGGCGGCGCAGCCGGTACAGGCGTCCCGACGTCGCCGTGGCCCCGGTGGTGCCGGGCTTGCCCGAGCCTGCGCTGCCCGCGGCCCCGTTCTTGTTGCGGCGCAGCTTGCCCGCCCACGCCTTGGCCTTCTGTAGCAGGCGGCCCGCGCGGGAAGTGGCCGCCCCGGTTCCGGTTCCGGGCTTGGTCTTGCCGGACCCGGCGGCCTTGCCGGAACCCGATCCGGGGCCAGAGCCGCCGGCGGCCGGGCCGTTGTTGCGGCGCATCTTGCCCGCCGCGCTCTTGATGCCCTGCCAGGCCCGGCCGCGCAGCGTCGGCTTACCGGAGCCGTTCCCGTGGCCGGACTTGCCGCCGCCCTTCTTGGGTGTGTTGGCGCCGGGGCTGGTCGCGCCGCCGCCGGACAGGCGGCCCTTGCCGAGGTTGACCTTGCCGCCTCCGGTGGCGCCCGGGCCGCTGCGGCGGCCCGCGCCGGGTCCGCTGCCGCCCCACGGGTTGGAGCCGTTCTTGCCGCCTCGGCCTCGGCCGGACGGGCCGATCGAGCCGTGGGTGGAGCCGGGCCGGTTGGTGCGGCCGCCGCGAGCGCCGCGCAGCAGACCGCCCCGGCCGCCTCCGAACCCCGGTCCGCCTCCGCGGCGGCCGCCGCCTCCTGTGGGCCGGTTGGCGGCGGCGCCTCGGGCCGACCGGCGGGCGGCGGATGTCCTGGAGCGCTTGCGGCCCACCAGGGCGGCCGCGCCGACCGCCATGCCGGCGGCGGTCGCAGCCACGAGTCCGGGCACCCCGGCGGCCGCGTAGGAGGCGCCGATGCCGATGCCAGCGGCGTTGGTTCCGTGGATGATCAGTGGCACCGCCTGGGTCTTCCCGCGCGGCCTGGAGGGGGTCTCCGCGGCGGGCTCGGGGATGGTGTCCTGGGCGGGCTGGAGGGTGTATTCGGCGGTGTCCTCTCCGCCGGAATCGGTGGTCGCGGGAGCCTGCTTCGGCTCCACTGTCGCGGTGTCTGCCACGACGAAACTCCTCACTGTGTGTAGCGGCAAGGCCAGGTGAGGCGAGGTGAGGCAAGCCGGAAGGCCCCCTGAAACCCCCGGTGGGAGGGTTCTGGAGGGGGAGGGAGGGGGTTTTCGGCTCGCCTCGCCTCGCCTGGCCTCGCCTCGCCGCTACTTTTTGTAATCGCGGGGTGGGCACGATCCGGGGTGCACAAAAGCACCTGAACCGGACTGGTCGCGGGGGTGTGGAACACGGTGGTGCGGTCGGCCTGGCGGCCGCGGCCGACCCCCGCAACCCGCCCCGGCGAACGGCCGGGAACAGGGGTGCGGGGGACGACCGTGGGGACCAGGAAGACCCCGGGGAACCAGGGGTCCGGCGGTCAGGAGGCGGTCGCCTGCCGGGCGCCGGCCGCCTCCTCCTCCAGCAGCTGCAGGGCGCGCTGCTTGCGGTCGTGCGCGGTGCCGGCGGACACCCCGAGCTCGGCCTCGATCACCTTGGTGGTGACCGCGTCCGCGCCCCGGGCGCGGATCATCGCGGCAACCCGGTGGGCATCCCACTCGGCCTGCGGCATCCGAGCCTTCGCGGCGGCTTCAACCGCGCGCGCCTCGTATTCAGCGACGCGGGCGCGGCGTTCAGCCTCAGCCTCAAGCGCGGCGGCCTCGCGGGCCTTCGAGGCGGCGATCTCCTCCCGCCTGCGCTGGGCCTCCTCGGCCGCTTTCAGCTCCCGGGCATGGCTTTCAGCCGCGTGCGCCCGGCCTTCAGCCGCCTCCTGGGCGGCCTTGGCACGGGCCGCATCGTCCTCGGCGATCCGCCGCTGCTGAGCCGCAGTCGCCGCCTTGCGGTCGGCCTCCTCCCGGGCGGCCTGCAGGGCGGCCTCGGCCTGCTGGCGCCGCTGTTCCTCGGTGGCCTGGCTGCGCAGCTTCTGCTGCTCCAACTGCCAGTTGACCTGCTCCTTCTCGGCCTCGATCCGGGCGCGCACGCGGCGCTGCTCGGCCTCGGCGACCAGCTCGGCGGCGCGGGCCTGCGCCCGCTCCTGCACCAGCTCCAGGTCCGCCTGACGCTCGGCCTCGGCGAGTTGAAAGGCCGCCTCGGCCTTTTGAATCTCGGCCTGCGCAGCCTTCTCCGCGGCCGCCTTGGCGATCTCCAGCTCGCCCTCCGCCTTGATCCGCTGGACCTCCGCCTGAATCTGTGCGGTGCGGATCTGAACGTCGGCCTCGACCTTTTGAATCTCGGCCTCGGCACGCTGAAAGGCCGCCTCGGCCTCCCGCTGGCGCTGCTTGGTCTCCTCCAGCAGCGGCACCGCCAGCGACCGCTCCACGCTGAACCCGAACCGGGCGAGCTTGAACGGCAGCAGCTCATCCGGCGTCGCCGCGGTACGCCAAGAGGCCTTGCCGTACTTCTGCTTCAGGCCCTCGCGGTAGATCCGCAACTGCTGGTCCTGCGCGGCGGCCTCGGCGTAGGGCAGGTTGTACAGGCGCATCCGGCGGGCCAGCCGCGGCGTGGCCACCGGGGCCAGGATCCAGCGGGAGATCGGCACCGTGCCCAGCGGCGTGGCGCCGGCCAGCAGGTCGGCCCGGCGGCCGATGTAGTGCCGGGCCGCTTCCACCGCGGCGATGAACAGGCACGGGATCACCCCGTGCATCGAGGCGGCCAGCGGATCGGCCAGCACCGGCCCGGAGGCGGCCGCGTTGAACGCCACAGTGGCGGCGGTCAGCAAGTGGGCCATCCAGCGGAGCATCGGCTTGGGCATCCGCTTGCTCAGCATGTACAGGTCCAGCGCGAGCAGCACCAGGATGCCCGCGTCGATGCCGACCGGGAACGCGTAGGAGAACAGGCCGAAGTGCTTGACCTCCGCCAGGTGGCGCAGGGTGTTGTAGGAGCCGGTGAAGCCGATGCCGGCCAGCACCGTGCCGCCGACCGCCGCGATGACGGCGAGCGCCTTCAAGGTTCGCGGGTCGTCGGCCTCCTCCTGGTCCTGGTCGTGGTCGTCGGTGTCGGCCCAGTCGAGGGCCGGCTCCTGATCGTGGTTGCAGCGGCCGGGCTGGTCCCACCGGCGCGGGGTGTCATCCTCGGCCGGGCTGGCCAGTTCGGGCTTGTGGATGTCGACGGGGGCGCTCATGTGCTGCTCTCCGGGGCGTCGTCGTGCAGGTCGGGCGGGGAGACGGGGTCAAGCGCCAGGCCGACGCACAGCCGGACCGCGCCGAACACCGCGAGGGCGACCGCCAGGTGCAAGGCGGTGGGCCAAAAGCCGTTGGCGAACAGGTCCAGCACCGCGAGCACCGCGGCGACCAGCGCGGTGACGGTGGCGATCAGCGCCGCGAACGGACTGCGCACGACGGAGGGTTCAGCGGTCGCCTTGTCCAGGTCGAAGGTGGTGGCGGTGGCGCTCACAAGGCACCTCCGCTGGTAGCGTTGAACATGCGATTCGCTCCTCATCAGCGGTCGCGAGAACAAAGAAGAGGCCCCCGGCGAAGGGGCCTCTTTCTCTTTGCCGAGCCGATCCGGCTCTCCGGCTCCGCCACACGGTTGTGGCGAAGCGGGAGAACCGTCGGCCCCACCTTCTGGCGGGGCCGCGGTGGCTGACGACCGATGAGGCCAGTTAGTGGTGGTGCTCCTTGAGGTACTGGGCCAGCTGTATCCGCGCGACCGCGACGCTTGCCAACGCGGTCTTCGCCTCCCACACCCGGGTGTCATCGGCCTCGCGCAGGTACGCGTGCGCCTCGCGGACCAGCTGGTCGGGGTCGGCGTCGATGTGACGCAGCGGGCTGAACATGCGGCCGAGCATCCCTGCCACCACGGGGCTCCATTCATCTCATGCGGTCCGGGCTATCCGGCTCCCCGTCACCGCCCGACCCGGCCGGGCCAGTGCGAGCGGATCAGGCAACCGTCAGACCGATCAAGCGGCGATGCTGCGGGCGCGGTTGCGGGCGGCGCGACGCTTCATCGCACGGCGCTCGTCCTCGCTCAGGCCTCCCCACACGCCCGCGTCCACGCCGTGCTTCATCGCCCAGGCGAGGCAGGTCTCCATGACCGGGCAGGTACGGCAGACCGATTTGGCCTCTTCGATCTGCAGCAAGGCCGGGCCGGTGTTGCCGATCGGAAAGAACAGGTCGGGGTCTTCGTCGAGGCAGGCCGCGCGGTCCCGCCAGTCGGTCTTGACCGGCAGGTCGGCGGCGGGGGCGTAGGTCGTGGTGACGAGGGTGCTGACGATGTTGCGCATGAGGCCTCCCGATCAGGTCCAGTGAGTTCGACGGGAGCGCCCCGCCAGCCTCGGCGCCGTAAGGCGGAGGCGGCGGGGCACTCGGGATCAGCGCCGCTGCTGGGACTGGCGGCGCATGTAGGCGTCCTGCAGACGGGCGAAGCGCTCGTGGAGCGGCGCCCCGGCCGTGCACTCCTGGCCGCTCTGGCAGGCGGTGCAGCCGCTGGTGTGCTGCTCGGAGTCCTGGAACGCCTGCATGTAACGAACGTAGAGGTCGTCCGTCTGGTGGGCACTCATCGACGGTTGCCCTCCGACCTCTTGTTCTGCTCCGCGTTCTTCCGCGAGAGCTCCTCGCGCTCCGCGTCGGTCAGGCTCGTGATCGCATCCATCACTTGTCTCCCCGCACCCGGCGCAGTGCCTCGTCCATGTCCGGGTCCGAGTCGGTGTTGCCGAGCGGGCGTGCGATGCTGTGCTGCATCAGGTCCTCCTACACAGGTCCTGGACAGCCCCGGGGGTCTCAAGTCGCCGGGGCTGTCGCCACTTTGGCTGGTCGTACGAGCAGCCACGGCCCCGGCCGCCCAAGAGATCGGGGGCGGCCGGGGCCGTGGTCGTTCGTGCGATCAGCGCGTCGGGCGCTTCGGGTGGAGCGTGGTCAGCGGGACCGGCGGGCTGGCCAGCGGCGCGTCACCGGCGGGCAGTTGCGTGCGCCGGGTGTCAGTCTCGCGGACCGCCGACTCGGTCGACGCCCACTTCATCTCGCGCAGCAGCCACAGCGGCCGGCCGTCACCCGGCTCCTCGGCCGGCTCCTGCCTCCGGGCGGCGATCTGGCAGACGGCCGGAGCGGGCTGCATTTTCGGCTTGCGCCGCACGGTGGTCCGACGGCGGCTGGCGGTGTCGGCACCGCCGCCCTCCAGGCGCTCCTGCCACTTCTCGAACGCGACATCGACGCTGACCAGGCGGTTGCTTCCCTGGCAGCGGACGGCCGCGTCCTTTCCTGCACGGCCGGTGTCATGCGGGACCAGCTTGTGCTTCTTGGCCTGGATACCGGTGATCGGCACCCACGTCTTGCAGTCGGGGCAGATCAGCGACGCGCAGGCAGGGCGCAGGTCGTACTGGTGGGGCTTGAGAGTGGAGATGACGAGCGCCGGACGGCCGTTGACGTTCCGGGAGCGGGTCCGGCTCCTACGGGGACGGGCGGTGCGCTCAAGGGTCGAAGCAGGCATCTGAACTCCTCGCGTTCGGAGTGGCAGGGGGCGCGTCGCGGTGCTCTCTCCGCCCTGCAGGCCGCTCGGCAAGGCCGGCGTCCCGCAGGACAGACAGCGCACAGCGCTGCGACTGCACGCAGTCGTCGTGCGATCAGGCCCGGGGGAGTTTGGTGGAGCTCTCGACCCCGGCCGCCGAAGGCGGCGGACGACTACTGCGGTGGTACGAACTGGGACGCTGATTTCGGCTTCCCACCACCAGGACCGCGAGCGGGGGAGCGGTCCCGATAGAAGGCGTCGAACGGGATCAGCCGGCCAGTCGGTGCATCTGCGCCCGGAGGGCGGCCACGCTGGTCTTCCCCCTGTTCGGGGTGCCGACGATGAAGGGCCGGAGGGTGCTGGCCTCGCGGTGCTGGGCCAGGTCCTCAACGGTGGCGAGGTCGTCGACGACCTGACCGTCTTCGGCGTGACGGCCGATGACGAACCGGCCGGTGGCGATGGCCTCCGCGAAGGCCGGGCTGGCGGCCTCCACCGTGTGCTCGTAGCCCTCGAAGTCGGCGGCGGACCAGGTGGTGATGTCACCGTGCGCGGCACGGAAGGAGTCCGGGGTCTGCATCGCAATCATGTCCTCTCGGTGCGAGCGGTGGTCGCCGACGGTCAGGAGGCCAGCAGCGCCGCGGCGGGACACAGCGGCCCGAGCTCAACGTCGGTGAGCGGGAGGACCGGTGGGCCCACGGCCCGGATACCGACCGGGACCTCCTGCGCCTTCATGACGTCCTCGATCACCCAGTCGGTCATCGCGGTCAGGCCCTCCCAGCTGGGGAGCCGGCGCTGCTGCGCCGCCCACAGCCAGACCTCCTGCGTGACGTCGTCGGCCTGGTCGACCGGATCGGCACCCGCCGACGCCAGGCGCTCAGCGGTGTGCGCGGCCAGGCGAGCGGAGTAGCGGCGGTAGAGACCGGCGAGGTCCGTGGCGGTGGCGGAGGTGGTCATGGGTGAGCGCTCCTCTCGAAGAAAGGCAGAGCAGGGGTGCGGCGGGATCCCGAGACCTCGTTAACGAGGTTGAGGCTCCAGTGAAGCGGCGTCGCGTTAGCGATGTCAAGACCTTCGTTAACGAGGTACTCTCGATGGAGGGTGCCCGCCTGGTTCAGGCCGCTCCGTCGGGCACCTCGGTAACAAGCCGCCCTAGGATCACTACCGAGGTAGGGAGACGTCGTATGGCGGGTGATGCAGTGGAGCGGCCGAAATACCAGCGGATCGCAGACGATCTGAAGGCGGCCATCGAGGCTGGCGAGTACGGGCCGGGCGACCGGCTGCCAGGGGAGAACGCACTCGCCTCGCAGTACAAGGTCGCGAGCTTGACCGCTCGACAAGCGCTGCGCGTCCTGAAAAACGAGGGCTTGGTCGAGACCCGCAAGGGAGCCGGCGCCTTCGTCCGCTCCTTCCAGCCCATCCGTCGACACGGCATCCAGCGGGTTGCCCGCGAGCAGTGGGGCTCGGGGAAGTCCATCTGGGCAGCCGATGAAGAACGACCAGTCACCATTGACGTCCGCGTCGACACGATCACGCCGCCACCGCACATTGGCCAGGTGCTTGAACTCGCCGATGGCGAGTTGGCTTGCGCCCGCTCGCGTCGCTTCGTCATGGACACGCGCCCAGTGATGGTGGCCGTTTCGTACCTGCCGTACGAACTGGTCGAAGGGTCGGCGATCACCCGAATCGACACAGGCGAGGGCGGCACGTACGCCCGACTCGCCGAGCTCGGGCACGCCCCTGTGCATTTCAGAGAGGAGATCCGTGGGCGGCTGCCCACCGCTGAGGAGGCAGAGCAGCTCGAGATGCCGCTGGAGCGTCCCGTCCTCAAGGTGTGTCGAACCGCTTTTGACCAGGCAGGACACGCCGTAGAAGTCAATGAAATGACGCTCGACTCGGCCTCGTACATCTTGGACTACGAGTTCGATGCCTGACCTGCGGACCTTATCCATCCCGACTGCTCCCGATCCGGCCGCTGTTTGTGGCCTCCATCCCAGCGGCCGGAACGAGTTCGCAGAATCACAGCGAGTTGTCGAGGTTTGTGAATGCGTGGCCCCACGCGTCTTCACATCCGCAGTCACATCCACGGCCTGTGCTGCATGTCCGCGGCGGTTCACCCGTCACTCACCTGGCCGAAGAGTCGATGTGAGCAGCCATCGCACGGCCAGGCCTGCGAGGCTAGAACTGGCGATAGCAGCAATGACGATGTCGCGGATCACCAGCAGCAGCACGGCCAGGACGAGCCCGCCGACCAGGACTGCAGCGATAGAGACGGCGGTCACCGATCCGCGAGATCGCCTCGCAGCACGGGGAGTCGACAGCCGGTCGCGGTGGCAGGCGCAGGCCTGCGCCTGCCATGGTTCGGCGTGCGTTCCGAGGTCGACCTGGCGCCCGAAGGCGTCGATGACCACGTGGTGCGACTTGGTGCGGTTCCGTTGGAACTCGTTCATGGTCACCTCCTTGAGACCGGCGGGGAAGCTGGGTGATTGCCCCGTCACTCAAGGTGTAGGCGTGATCTCCGGTGACCTCTACGGTTGACCTGTATCCGTCCGCCGGATACAGCGACTTGGATACATGAAGGAGGCTCGAAATGGGGCAGCGGCCGAACGTGCTGACGCCGGAGCAGTCGCCCCACCACCGTCTTGGCTACGTGATCCGAGAGCTGCGCGAGGCACACGGTCTGTCCATGCGGGAGCTGGCCTCCAAGACGTTCGTTTCGCACTCCAAGGTGCAGCGTTGGGAGAACGGCGACCGGCCGCCAAAGGACCGGGGCGAGGTGGAGCTCATCGACCGGGCGCTCGGTGCAGGCGGGTTCATCATCGAGCTGTGGCAGGAGATCGGCCGGGGTACCTCCAACCCCAGCCATGTATCCGCTTCAGCGCCCTGTGTATCCGATACATCGTTGGACCTGGCCACGGCTCTGTCTCAAGTGGCAGCGTCGGACGGCGAGGGGATCTTCGTCCCTCGGCGTCTAGACGACGGAACGGTGGTGCTCGTGGCGCTCGATCGACGCGCTCTGCTGCGTGCCGGGCTGGGGATCGGGGCAGCGGCGGTAGCTGGCTTTCCCACGCCGGCGAACGCTGTGATCAGCGCTGCAGAGGATCCGTTCGGCTTCGCCAGAGATGCCACCGAGAACTGGTCGGGACTTCGGCTATCCCGTCCTGTCCCTGACTTCGGAGTCGACTGGCAGGCCCTCATCCCGGGAGGCCGTTCCATGCTCGGATCCCAGCTCGCGCTCCAGGTCCACCCCGCCCGCGTCGAGAGGAGCCGTGTGATCATGACCATCCCTGACCAGCGCCGCGCGGAGGAGTTCCTGGCCCGGCCGCATCGCAGTCTGCTGGTCGGAGCGGTCAATACCGACGGCGTCTCGCGGTTCTACGCACTGGACGGCCGCGCGGCTCGCAGCAAGGCCACGAGGAACGGCGGCGTGTACGAGGTCCCCGCCCCTACCGCCTACGAGCTGGACGACCTCACCTACGGCATTCTGTGGGCTGTCAGCAACTATGACGATGCGCTGCAGGCCGATGACCAGGCTCTTGCCGAGACACGCAGCGATCTCAAAGCCTACGAACGGCTATCCGCCTCTGCAGTCAGTCGAGAGGCTGCGCCCGGATTGAACACCGTCGCCCACATGTGGCTGGGCTCCGACTTCTGCGCTCGCCACATCCTCCGGGCACTGCCAGATCTGCCGGCGATGCCTGCGTTCTGGACCCGCGAGCAGCGAGGGGAAGAAGCCAGCGCATGGCTGATCTTCGATCACAAGTACCCGTACCTGCGGGAGACCACGAAGACCCTCGGCGGTACGAGCACCCGGGCCTTCTGCGTTCCGGAGGACGCCGTCCGCTCCTCCCCACGGCATGAACGAATCCTGCTGTTCCTGGCCGTAGCGCTGATGGAGTCGTTAGGGATCCACGCCCAATTCACGGCCGATCCAGCGTACGAGGCCGTCGAAGGCTTCGTGGTCGCGCCCGACAAGGAAGCGGTCATAGCCAACTGGGTCCGTGGAGACGGTATGTGGCACGTCGATGTCACAGCCCGGTCCTCGATCGTCCGCGAGTTCACGATCGCAGCACGCGACGTCGACGCGGACTCGCTCACCGCTGCGCCCACAGCTGCCGGACGACTCCGTGTCTTGGCCCAGTACCTCGATCTGCCGTGGTCCTGGATGATCCAACGGTGCGGCCAGCTCGCGCGGTACGGATCGTCCGGGCTGATCCAATCCCGCAGCCGACTCGTCTCAGCAGCCGGCGTCGACGCCGCGTGCGCGTACGTGGGGTCCCTCCCCGCCGATCACTGACCTGCGCAGCACACCCGCAAGCCCACAAAGGAGACAAAGCATGGCTGACAACGCGCGGCGCATCGCGGTGCTCTCGCTCGGCGGCACCATCGCGATGACCGCTCAGACGGACAGCGGTGCAACGCCGACGCTCTCAGCCGACGACCTCATCGCGGCCGTACCGGGCCTTGCCGACACAGGCATCGCTGTGGAGGTCCACGACTTCCGCCGCCTTCCCGGTGCCTCCCTCGCCTTCTCTGACCTGCTCGAACTCGCCGGGAAGATCGAGACGCTCACGGTCGATGGTGTGGTCGTCACCCAAGGGACGGACACGATCGAGGAAACCTCGTACCTGCTGGACCTCGTCACCAGCGGCGACATGCCGATCGTGGTCACGGGCGCCATGCGTAACGCAAGCATGGCCGGGGCGGACGGTCCTGCGAATGTGCTCGCTGCCATCCGCGTGGCGGCCAGCGCCGAAGCGCGCGGCACGGGTTGCGTTGTGGTGTTCGGAGAGGAGATCCACGCTGCACGCTGGGTCCGCAAAACCCACTCCACGAGCCCCACGGCCTTCACCTCGTACCCCGGACCGATCGGCTACGTCGCGGAAGACCGCGTACGGATCCTGGCACGTCCCGGCGACTCCCCGGCAATCGATCCTCGCAGCACCTCCACCCCTGTACATACCGCGATCTACACAGTCGGTCTCGGAGACGACGGGGCACTTCTGCAAGCCCTCGGTGACCACATCGACGGCCTGGTGGTCGCGGCGTTCGGGGCCGGCCATGTCCCGACGGCCTGTGTGGATCCACTCACCGACCTCGCCAAGCGCATGCCGGTCATCCTCGCAACGCGCACCGGATCCGGTCCCGTGCTCAGGCAGACCTACGGCTTCCCCGGCTCCGAATCCGACCTGCTCGCGCGCGGGCTGACCTCCGCCAGCACGCTGGACCCTGTCAAGGCACGCATCCTGCTGCAGCTGCTCCTGATGACCGGCGCCGACAACAACCAGATCACCCAGGCCTTCAGCACCATCTCGTAACCGCCCCAACAGCCTCCGGGACTCCATCTTGCGCAGCTACGAACTCACCACAGGCCGAACCTTCGCCGTGAATTTCGACCACGGCGACGACTTCTTTCCCACGCTCGCCGACTTCTGCCGTCAGAAAGGCGTCCGGCACGGCTACATCCCGATGTTCATCGCAGGCTTCGCTGAGGCGGAGATCGTCGGTGCATGCGAGAAGCTCGAGAATCCCGAGGCGCCCGTCTGGAGCAAGGTCCATTTGACCGGCGTGGAGGCAATGGGGTGTGGAACGCTCGCGTACGACGCTGAGACGGACAGGGTTCTGCCGCACATCCACACGTCACTGGGCGAGAAGGCGCGATCGGCCACCGGCCACACGAGCCATCTGCTCAGCGCCCGCGTCCAGTTCCTTGTCGAAATGCTCGTAGTCGAGGTTGCCGCTCCCGTGATGACCCGCCCCAGGAACCCTGACCTTTACGACGTACCCCTGCTGACCTTCGACGCGTGAGGGACACCTGAGGAGATCACCTGTGACGTATCCGATCCGCCTGGTTGCCCAGCTCGGTGAGCATCCACTGCTCGGCATCCGGCCCGAAGACGTACGTGTGGCAGAGGCTGGTTACGGCGTCGCTGACCGCGGATGGGCGGTCGACCAGCGTGCCGTCCGGGTAGAAGCGGGCGAGGCTTCGGCAGCCCGGTCGGCGTGGTCGCCCTTGACGTCACCCTGAACCCGCTCCGAGAGGGATAGACGCCATGGTTCAGCATGCCCCGTTGATCATTTCAAGTGAGTCGCCCTTCGCCAGCGACGTGTTCGCCAAGCGGCATCCGGCGCTGATCGAACGGCTCGCCGGGGCCTGGCCCTTCGGTCCTGAGCAGCGCCAAGCGCTGTCCGAGCTCGCGGAGGAGAACGTCCAGGGCGTGATCCGTCCGCTTCCGGACAGCGCCGCTGACGCCGGGCTCTGGCGTGACTGGGGGAGCGGCTTGTACGGCCGCCCTTGGGCGGAAGTGCCGTTCCTGTGGGCTGAGTCGTTCTTCTACCGGCGCGTCCTGCAGGCCACCGGCTACTTCGAGCCCGGGCCGTGGCGGGGCGTCGACCCTTTCGCTCCGTTCAAGCAGGCCGAGCTCGCGGGTGAGGTGGTGTCGGCGGAGATCGCCGCTCTCGACGACCTCGCCAGACTGGCCGACGACGAGCTGGGGCAGGCGTTGCTGTTGTCGAGTCTCTGGGGCAACCGCGCCGACTTAGGCTTCCAGATCACTGCGGGCCAGGTGGTCGAGGCCTCCGGCCTGGTAGTCGACGACAGCGCACGCCTGTGGGAGCTGCTCCGATCCGAAGTCGGCGGAACGGTCGCTCTGGTCGCTGACAACGCGGGCAGCGAGATGGTTGCAGACCTGGTCCTCAGTTACCACCTCCTCGCCCAGGGTCTGGCCGACGAGGTCGTGCTGCACGTGAAACCGTCGCCGTACTACGTCTCTGACGCCACGTTCGCAGACGTCGCCGACTGCCTGCGGGAGCTTCTGCGCAGCAAGGGCCAAGCCCGAGCGGTGGGGGAGCGGCTGCGCGAGGCGGCCGCGCTCGGCCGGCTGCGCGTACGCGCGGACTCGTTTTTCTGTGCGCCGTTTGACTTCACCGCCATGCCGGGGGCACTGCGACAAGAGTTCACGTCGGCCACGGTGACGATCCTCAAGGGAGACCTGAACTACCGCAGGTTGGTTGGCGACCGCTGGTGGGAGCCGACGATCCCGTTCGCTGAGGTGACGGAGCACTTCCCGGGCCGGGTCGCGGCGCTGCGCACGCTGAAGTCGGACGTCATCGTCGGCCTTGAGACGGGCACTCTCACGGATCTCAACGCAACCGTGCCGCACTGGCGGACTTCCGGAGCCCACGCTCTCGTACAGGTGCGCTTGTGAAGAGCAGCTACGGCGCAAGGAAGAGGTCACCGGGCGATACGTCTGCCACAGCTGCCTGGCGCTCGTGCTCAGGGCGAAGGCCTCGCGCAGGCGCTCGAAAAGCTCCACCCGCCCATCGAGGCAACGCGTGCGTCGGGACTCGTGCCGTGACTCCAGTTCATCGGCTACTGGCGGGTTTATCCACCGTGGGTAACTCCGGCAGGCTCCCAGCACGCGGAGGCTCAGGGGGATTCACGCCCACCTGGCGGGAGGAGCGCGGCGTGCGCGCAACCTCCCTTGAACGCGTCCGCAGAATCTGCTCGGATCATGGCACTGCCAGTGTGACCAGGTCGTTTGTATTCGTGAGCGAATTCAAGATCTCAGCATGCAGATGCGGCGAAGGGGTGGGCCAGGTGAGGAGGGGCACCAACCTTTTCCTGAGGAGCTTCGGTCGGTCCTGGCTGCAGAGCGTGGAGTGCGGCCTGCAGGGTGGGCGCGTTGTTCGACCAGTCTCTGGGGATGGTCAGGCGGAGCCGAGCGCGGGGCTCATTGCCCACCCGCTTCGGGCGGCAGTCGAGGACTGGGACCAGTCCGTACTCCATGCTGTGAAGCAGGACGGGCTTGCCCGCGCCGACCTGAGCGATCAGCTCCTGGCGGGCAATGTGCCCGAGCGTGTGCTCACGGATGCGCTTGCGCTCGCGTCGCGTCCCGGTGACCACAAGTCCGTCGAAGGAGTGGGCGAGATTCGCCCACTGCTCGTGGTAGTCCACGGCCGGGTCGAACACCGTGCGAAAGTACGAAAGTTCAACACCTGGTGGCAGGGCAGCACGGATGGCGGCGAGACGTCGTTCCCAATTGGGGCGATCGAGGAACACGGGAGGCGCGCTGACGTAGACGCGCACCGGTCTGCCGAGCTGGCGACCGGCCGCAATCTGGCGCATCGCCCGAACGTATCCGCGTCTGCGGGCGGGGGAGGCATAGCTGTCGATCGGCTGGTCGGGCGTGCTCATGCTGGCCATCATGCCTCCCATGCTCTGTTGCTGCGATGCGGCGGGTACGTTCTCGCAGGTCCTGGCGGTACGTCAGGGAGCTTTGTGGCCCTGCGACACGGTGACCTCTGGGGTGCCGCTGCGTTCTCCCATCGGGGTAGAGTGATCTCGAATATCCCCCATAAAACTTCAAGCCCCGCGGCCTTGAGCAAGCCGCGGGGCATACGCGACCTACTAGAGGATCGGTCACGTCATGGATCAGGATACCCGTACCCGCCCACCGACACACGACAAGGCACCCACCGCCGTAGCAGCGATGACACACACGTCGCTCCGGGGGCTGGGTGCCTTCTCCATACTTCCGCGCCGAACCGGGCGCGGGTACACCTCGCCCCGCGAGGGGGTCGAGATGACGTGAGTCTGGGGGCGGCGCCTGCACTGCAGGGCTTCTAGCCGCCCGGCGCACGAGCTCGCGGTGATGCCACTCACCCCGGCTCCACGCCCTATCTGATCTCCGGTCCGGCCTGCCACAGCCGTCCCGGAGGAGTTGTTCGACCCGGTGCCACCCGGCCTCGAACAGTTCGATCTCCGGTTCGCGAGAGAACCACGAAGCACCACGAGGGGCTTCGTCATGCCCTGTGACAGGAGCCCGTCCAGGACAGGAGTTATTTTGCCTGACGTTTTTGGGCTGTGCCAGTCCCGGCATGCCCGATTGACGCACTTTCGGGCGTCGTGTGCATCACGTTTCCGGTCCACCGACCGGTTTCGCGTACTGCCACGTGGCCTACGCCAGACGCCGACTCCACGGCTCGGTGACGCGTCCACATCAGATCTCTTGAGCAATGAGGTGGGCGCTGTCGCATCAGGGTGGGTGTATCTCCCGATCACTCTTCAGGGTTGCGTTCACCGGTCTCTATCCACAGGCAAACTGCCCCAGGCTAGCCCAACGATCTATGAGTCGGTGTCTGCCGGGGTGGGCCGGTGAGTGCCGTCGCGGCAAGCGCCGCGGTGAAGGTGCCGTCCCCGCGTTCCGCGGCGCGGTCGGATGAGACGCTGATGCCGGGGCAGCGGCGTGCGCTGCGGTCGGTGCCGACGCAGGCCGGTCCGGAGCCGGGCGTTGGTGATTCGCTACGGCTGGGCCGTGGTATGCGGTTGCGGCTGCTGGCTGCGGTGCAGGCGCTGCTGGCAGATCCGTCGTTGTCCGGGGTGCCGGATGCGGCGCGTTTGTCGGCGGTGGTGCTGTATGCGAAGTCGCGGGCTCCGCAGGGCCGGTCAGATGACAACCAGACGTCGATCTGGGGTGCGGAGCTGGGGCGTTGGCTGGGGATGTCGGAGTCGACGGTTCACCATGCGGTGCTGCCGACGCTGCGCAGGTCTGGCGCGGTGCGCACGCGGGTGGTCACCGACGCGGCGGGGCAGCCAACCGGGCTGGACTGCCTAGTGATGCCTCTGTGGCGGGCGCGTCGGGCTGGCGGTGTCACTCATCCGCTGGCGCTGTCGAAGGTCGAGCTGGCGACGCTGCTGCGCCTGTTGGAGGTGCTGTTCGGGCCGGGCTGGTCACCGAAGGACAAGCCGCCGGTGGCGGCTGGGCTGCTCGCGGGCCGTACCGGTCGGGGGGCAGCGACAGACCGGCTCGGGCTGCTGCTGATGGTGCTGTCGACGAACTCCCGGGGCTGGCTGCAGCTGTGCCCAGGCGCGGTCGACACTTCCCGGGGACGTCCGGCCGCGACGGTGGCCCGGCTGCTGGGCTGCTCGCCGGCTGCCGGGGCGAAGGTGCTCGCCCGGCTCCGGGAGCAGGGCGCGGTGCAGGTGGAGCGGCGGGAGACGGGCTCGGGGCTGCGCGCGCGCAGCCGGGTGCGTCTGGTACTGGTGGCTCGGGCTCACGGGCACGCCGTCCGAGAGGCCCGGCAGGCGGTGGCCTCGGTGTTTTCAGGCCTCGCCGCTACTGCATTCGGAGATCTTGAGACCGCCGAGGGAGCCGTGACCGGCGTGACTGCTGGGGTTCGCGGTGCGGTGGAGAGCGAGAACGCCGAATTGCCAGACCTCGCCGCTGCTGCTGAGCTCCACGCCTCCCACGCTTCTGTGGATTCTCCCGCCTCCTTCCCTGCTGTTGATCTAGGGTTTTCCGGCGAAGGCCGTGGCAAGTCCTGTGGTCGGCCGGAGCGCGCGGGCGCGCGCGAGGACCAGGCCGCGCCGGGTAATGCCGGTGCACGGCTGACGCTGGTCGGCGGTGCGAGCGGCCCGCTGCGCGGGGAACAACCGAAGAAGTCCTCGGCGATCAACGGCAGAAAGAGCGGCGAGCAGTCGGGCAGCGCTGGCCAGGCTCTGCCGGTCGGTAGCTTGAGTCAGGGCAGCCAGCAGCGGGGGAGAGCCCCGCTGCCGTCGGTGGATCTACGGGCCGTGCTTGCTCCGGTGCAGTTGCTGTGGGCGCGCCTGGGCCGTTCCAGCACCCGCCGCATGATCGAAAGCGCGGTGCGTGTCGAACTGGCCACCATGGCGGGCCTAGTGGGCCATGCGGATGCCGGCGAGGCGCTGTCTGAGCGGCTGACCCGGCGCCTGGCCGCTGATGGGGGACCGGCGGCGGTGCGTGATCCGGTGGGCTGGCTGGTTGGCCGAGGCCTGCCGCAGCGGCGGTTCTGCGGCGACGTGCGCTGCGACGAAAGCATGCGACTGGACACTGGGGGCCAATGCGCGACCTGCGAATACCTGGTCGCTGACCGACGCGCCCGCCGCCACCAGGTCGCGGCCGCAGTCGACGCGCAGATGCCGCACGCCTCCGAGGCCGAGCGCCGGGCGGAGACCGAGCGGCGGTTGCACGAGGGCGTCACCGCGGAGGGCTGGGCGAAGCAGCGGCGCCGGGAGCAGCTGGAAGCCGAGCGCGCCGGACGCCGAGCCACTGCGCAGGCCCGTGCCGAAGCCGAGGCCGACGTTGAGCCGGTCCCGACCGTGGAGCCGCCGGCGACGGTCGTGCTGCCCGCGCCCCGGCCGATGCCGGACGCCCCGCAGCCCAAGGACGAGCGCCAGGCGGCGCTGGTATTGGAGGAGCTGACGCGCGAGCAGGTCATCGACTGGCGGGCGCGTGCCCAGCGCTGCCACCAGGTGGTACTGGACCACATTGATCAGCATGGCGAACTCTCCGCCCGGCGCCTGTTCACCAACGCGTTCGTTGACCAGGTCCTGCGCCTGGCCAGCACCAGCCACCTGGTACTAGCTCACACCACCTGGGAGCCGTGGCGAGCCTGTTCAACAGCGATCTGACGCGTGTGGCCCTGCGAGCCGGGAGGCGACGTAGAAGAACGGCGCCGACTGTACGGCAGCAGAAGCACCGCACCACGCGTCCCGACCAGCGCGCTGGCCGCGACACTATGGAACCGGGCAAGGCGGACTCCGCCGTTGATCAAAAATGGCGCGGGCTGGCGAGGCGGTACCGACGCCGCAGCAGTCGCATGCGGCCCATCTTCCGCGAGCGCAGGGCCGGCTCGTCATCGATCGCGACCTGTACGCGGGTCAAAGGACCATTTCCGCAGAAGCAAGGCCGTTGACCGCAAGCGGGCCCCATCCCCGCAGGCCCGGGCAGATGCCTTCTTGCGCATCGGGATGAGCATGCCATGCGGGCATCGCCACCGCGCGGGGGCCGACAGACGGAGGGCGTTGGCGAGCCGTATGTCGATGGGATCATCCCCGCGGGCGCGGGGCCGACCCGGGCTGGCAACTCCGGGCCTACTCCCTAGCCGGACCATCCCCGCGAGCGCGGGGCCGACCTCCTCGCGCACTGCCCGAAGGCCCCGGAGTGGGGACCATCCCCGCGAGCGCGGGGCCGACGTGACCTGGGAGCGCATCGCGATGGCTCTCGGCGGACCATCCCCGCGCCTGCGGGGATGGTCCGTCAGAGCGGTACTCCTGCAGCGCAAGCTTTTCGTCGGCCCCGCGCCTGCGGGGATGGTCCGACGTACGACCAGACCGTCACGCTGCAGGCGGAGTCGGCCCCGCGCCTGCGGGGATGGTCCGTCCGGGTCCGTCAGCTCCAGCCGGCCTGTCGCGTCGGCCTCGCGCGCGTGGGGAACGACCGGGCTAAGGCCCCCGGCCGGGGGCGGCGGATGGGTCTGACCCGTACGCGTGGGGAGCGACCGGCCGCATGGGGCTTCCTTCAGAAGGGCGCCCAGTCTGCGTGGGAGCGACCGTTCGGCGCTCGTGCAAGTGCATCGCTCCAACAGTCTGACTCGTACGCGTGGGAGTGACCGATCACCAACCTGGCCAACGGCACCGCTGCGTCGTCCGGCCCTCGCGTGTGAGGAGCGACCGCGTCAGTTGGCGACGACCGGTGTCTGCCCGGGGAGCGAGATGCCTAGGGCTTGGGCGGCCCGCCCGGGGCGAAGGGGCCACGGCACAGGGGCTGTTTCGGTCAGCCGTTCGTTCGCGAGGAGCCGTTGCACGATGAAGGAGCGCAGCGGGCGGGCAGATCCCAACCCAGGCCTGTGCACAGTTGGCTGTAGTAGGGGCGGTGTCCGTGCTCCGCGTGGAAGGCCACGGTGAAGTGCGCTGCCTGGGGGCCGCGGTCCGGGTGCGCCCGCATCGCCGACCTGGTCAAGGCCGTCCTCGCCCTGGAGCTGACCACCTCGGCCTGAGATAGGAAAACGCTCAGTGTTGAGTGCGGCGTGGGGCCTGAGGTGGGCACCGAGATCCAGATGGGGCCGACGGGTCAGAAGCTGCTGCCGCTGTGGGTCGTCTGAGGCTTCTGCCCGGCGGGCGCGCGTTAGGTTGCCGCCATGAGTGAGCTCGGACCCGTCGCCTGGCCACCTGCCCCGATCAGGACAGAGCGGCTCGTGCTCCGCGAGCCCGAGGCCCGGGACCGTATGGCGTTCATCGAGCTGTTCGCCTCGCCAGAGGTGGGCACCTACATCGGTGGCCCTCGACCGCGTGATGAGCTCGAGCGCGCGGTGCCTGAGGTGCCCGGGCGGCGCCCTGGCCTTTTCGTGATCGATCTCGACGGAGCGATGATCGGCATGATCACGCTCGATCGGCGCGCCGCAGAGCGTCCGGGGCACGTCCGTCCGGATGCCGGGGAGGCCGAGCTCGGTTACATGTTCCTGCCGGAGGCGTGGGGATGCGGGTACGCCGCCGAGGCGTGCGCAGCGGTTCTCGACTGGTTCGCCGATGCGCTTCCCAGCGAGCCGGTGGTGCTCTGCACCCAGACCGCCAACGACCGCTCGATGCGCCTCGCGGCGAAGCTGGGGTTCACCGAGGTGGAGCGGTTCGAGGAGTACGGCGCCGAGCAGTGGTTCGGCGTGTGGTCCTCGGCCACGCCGTCTGGGTGAGCTCGTGCCCGACAGCGCGACGGATCCACGAGGCCACCGATCGGTCGTCGGCCTCGGCGCGCCGCTTGACCTCGTGGAGCACGTCGGAGGGGAAGCGTACGGGGATGGGCAATGTCAGCCGCGCTGCGCGCTGCTCAACCAGGTCGGAAATACCTCAGTGTGCCAATCGGCCGGGCCAGTGCGCCGGTGTTTGCCGCAAAGCGCGCTGGGGGGGCGGGGCGACGACGTCGACGGAGCGCCAGTTGGTTTGTCTGGCGGGCCGCTGCGTGCGTCGGCTTCGACCGCGCGGAGCCGTCCGGTTGTCGCGGGGGAGTGCTGGTAGGCCGCCTTCTCAGTGGGTCAAGCCTCCGATACTGTCGGCCCGTGGGCATCTCACTGCGTGTAGTCGAAATCGAGTGCGCCGATCCGATACAGCTAGGGAAGTTCTGGAGTGCTGCCCTGGGTGCTCCCATCGGGCCTGGCGCTGACGGGGTTACCATCCAATTACCCGGCGATAACGTGTCGTTCCTCTATCTTGTCGAAGAACGAGATCCGAAGCGTCCGCGGAGCCGGACCCGTATCTGGTTCAACCCGCTGCAGGGGTCTCTCTCGGAGGAAGTCGAAAGGCTGACTGAACTGGGTGCGACCGTTGTGGAGACGCATTGGCGGCAAAAAACGCTCGGCCTCGGCTTTGTCACTCTGACTGATCCGGAAGGAAACGAGTTCCGCATCGAGTCCAGTGACAGGGAGGTTGCCGAGGCCGAAGCGCTGATCGAGCAGGAGAATTGACCGCGGTGGTGTGGCCGGCGGGCAGGTTATCCGTCAGCCACACTCAGCATCAACCGCAGTACAGGTCCTCGTTCGAGCTGGACGTCACCTTCGAGTCAGTCATGCCGTTGTACTCGATCGCGAGGGTCGCCACGGTGTGGTACGTCTTGTGGCTGACGAGGTCGTGGCAGCTGTAGCTGACCTGGAGCCTCTTGCTGCAGGAGCCCCAGCCGCCGTCCTTGTAGGCGACATCGCTCCAGCCGTTCGACGCGATGGCTACGGTCATGTGGCAGGAGTCGGGCGGCGGTACGGTGCAGGGTCCCACTGAGGCGGTGGCGTAGATGGTCTTTCCACCGGCCGTCAGGAAATTGGGCGGATCAGCCGTAAGGACACAGCCCACCGGTACTTTCGGAGACGCCGTCACCTTAGGGGTGGCGCTTCCGGGTCCGTCCTGTGCATTGGCCGGAATGGTGGCCGCGCCGAGCGCTGCGATGGCTATCGCACTCGTCGCGGCGAAGCGTAACCCACTTAACATATGTTCCCCTCGTCTTGGGGGAAGGTTTTGGGCCGTGAATCAGCGTAGGCCCCGCTCCCCCCGTTTTCTTGAGGCACTCATGAGCCCTTGGTCAGGGGGCTCATTCTGTGATTTGCCTGTGAACGCGTTCTTTTCTATCCCGACGGGAATGCAGAAGCAAAGTGATTTTCGGCCACTCGCCAACGGGTGCGATTTTTGTGCCGGGTGGCCGGTTGTTGGAAATTCAATTCACGACGGCGATACACATGACTGTGCCTCGCGGAGATCGCTGCATGAGCGGCTCCCGCCCCCGGCCCTGTCCCACTGACACAGTCACCGGCAAGGGGCGCCAGCGTCAGTACACTGCGCGCCTCCTGGCCGCCGCGCGCCCGTCAGACCGCAGCCGACGGCAGCCAATGTCCGCGCGCTGAAGCGGGGCCGGCTAGGAGAAGGCAGGCAGTCCCGTGGCAGCTGCTCCCCGAGCCACGGCAAGCGGACAAGAACAAGGGCCGCGCAGGGGGGGACGGCCCGCAAGCCCGCCTCCGCGGGCAAGGCGTCAAACGCGACCGCGAGGGCCCGGCTGACGCCGGGCGCGGCGGTGAAGAAGACCATGTCCACGCCGAAGGCGAAGCGGACCGCGGCAGGGGCCCCGCAAGGGTTGGCGGACCACGTGATGGCGGTCCTGATGAAGGCGGAAGGCCCGCTGCGGGCCGGTGAGATCAACCAGGTCCTGGGGCGTCCGGAAAGCGCTGGCAGCAGGGAGTCCGTACGCAGCGGCCTGGACCGCCTCGTGTCAGCGGACCAGGCCGAGCGCCGCGGGCGTGGCCTGTACGAAGCGGCGGCGAACTGACCGCACGCTACGCAGCACCGGCATTTTTGTCAGTGCGAAACCGGCATGGGGGCCAGGACGAGGCTGCTCATCCCATTCCCTGAGCAGGGTCCGCAGCTCGGTGGCTACAGCGGGGTTGGCTCCGGGGCGCGTCGCGACACTGCGTGCCCAGCGCGAGGCGGCCTTCGCCGATGAACAGGTCGCCGTGGAGCAACTGCACGAGCCGTATCGGTGGTCGGCCAACCCCGCGTCCGGCCGCGGACGACCAGCTCGGCCGGTGGTTCCACTACCCGGCGGCTGGGTTACGCGCGCAGGTCGGCGTCGATCTCGGCCCAAAAGTCGTCATCGAGTGGGGTGCCCCAGGCGTGGGCGATGGCCTGGGCGTGGGTGGCGGTGCAGTCGGCCAGTCCCAGCAGCAGGTTGTAGAAGTCGACTTCGTCCTCGGCGAAGACGTCCATCAGCACCCCGGCCACATCCGGAGTGAGGATCTTGTCCATGACACGGGCCGTATTCGGGTTGCCGTGCTGGCGCAGCTCTTCCGCCAGGCCGTGGGCGATTTCTTCCGGGTCCTGGCCGTGGGCGTCGGTCAGGGGCGGGATCAGGTAGGAGAGGGTGAAGGCGAGGCCGGCCGAGAGCGCGATGACGCCGTCCAGGCCGCCGGTGTCGAGGTCGCGGCGCGGGATCTGCGAGATGATCTTCCCGGCGGGGGAGTCGATCGGGCGCGCGGCCCGTTGGGAGGCGGGATCGAGCGAGGCCTTGAGCAGGGGCACCACGAGGTCCACTGCGGCTTCCCCGACGGCGGGGCTCTGCGGTCGGCGGGCAGCACTCATGCACGCCACCATGGCCCCGCAGTACCGCCTGTGTGGGGCGAACCAAGCGATTCGCCGCCCGCCAGGCGAGTTCGCCGACAAGTAGTTGGCCAGCGGGGATCTGGCTGGCGAGCGGTCATCGCCGCGGTGTCGGTGGTGTCGATCACAGTGCGGCAGACGGTCCCAGAGTCGCTGGCATGGCCGGGGCCGTCCGGACTCCGGTGCCGCGGCGGCCGGGGCGGCTCCTCAGCATTGCCGCCCCCGAGAGTCGCCCGCACCGCCGCCGACGCCTCCGGCGTCACCCTGGGGGTGGCCGGGGCCGAGCCCGGCACCTTGGCCCCGTCATCGAGCTGCTCGTGGTAGGTGCTGCTTCAGTGGGAGGATATGCGCATGAGTGCTCAGCCAGTATCGCCTGCCGCTGCGATGCCGATGCCGCCGCTGACCCCGGAGGGACTGCGGGCGGCGGTCGCCCAGCTTGCCCCGGATCGGCTCAGCGAACTTAGTGAGCACCTGCTCCACGCCGCTACCCAGGCGCAGGAGCTGGACAGCACCGTTCCGCTGCGCTCCTTCACGGAGTACTGGGGGATGGTAGTGGCCATTGAGCGGGACCCGGCTCGCGCGGCGCGGTTCCATGCGCTGGAGGCCGTGGTCGACGCCGGGCTCGATCCCGACGCGGTTCGGGATGCGATCAGCGAGATCGGTGCGATGGTGGATGCCGCTCGCGCCGAGGTGCGGGCGTGAGTGATGAGTGGACGTGGGAGTACGACCCGGATGCGGAACACGTCATCGGCGGCCTGCCCGCTGAGGCGGTTACCGAGGTCGAGCGGATCGCCGCTTCCTTGGCGGTTCTGGGCCGCGATGCCGCTGGGGTAGGACGAGGTCCCGCTCAGGGCGGCGGTCTGCGCTCGGTCGACCTGCCCGCCGGCCGAGGCTTCTTGTTGTTCATGTCCCACCCCAGAGCACATCTGATCGTCATCGTCCGCGTCATCTGGCAGTGACCGCCGCGCCCGGCACCATCAGCGCATGCTGTTCAGCCGGTCGCGTCGGGCGGTGACCAGGGTGCGCCAGCGGTCGCGGGTGAGTTGTTCTCCGTCGGTCCACTGTGCCTGTGGGCCGGGCCGGTCGGGGAGGGGGAGGTCGCCCATGAAGCAAGCGATGTCCGGGTGGTAGGCGTAGTCGCCGCTGCGGGTCAGCTGACGCAGTCGGGAGATCGCGTCGGTGAGCCGGTTCTGGTCGCTGCGGACGGCGGGGTGGAAGCACAGGTCGAGTTCGAGGGCGGGTTGGGTGGAGGTGAGGCCGGCTGCGCTGATTTCGGTGCGCGGAGCCTGTGCGCGCCCTTCGACGTCGGAGTCGCTGTCCGGCGTCGCGGGCCAGGGCGGCGATGTGGGCGGTGAGCGTGGTGCCGCGCAGAGAGAGCCCGGCGAGGAGCTGGTGGGCGAGGTCGATCTCGTCGTCGGCGACCTGGGGGTCGGTGAAGGTGAGGACGAAGGCCCGCTGGGCTTGGGCGGTGGCGCGTTCGCCGGCGACGCCGTGCTGCTCGGCCTCGGCCCGGACGTGTCCGTACTCTGCGGCCGCCCGGTCCATGGCGCTTGGGGGCCACGAGATGTCCCCGAGGACGCGGTGGTGTGCCGCCTGCCCAGCCGAGGGTTTCAGCGAGTGGCCAGGGCGGTGGGGAAGTCGCCGGCGAGCCGGGCGAGGTGGGCAAGTCCGCGCCGGGCGGCGGGTGCGAGGCGGCCGCCGCCGTCGGCGACCAGTTGCATCCCGGCGCGGGAGTCGTTGGAGCGTCCGAGGTCGCGCTGGGCTTTGGCCAGGTAGTAGACGGCCATCTGTTGCAGGCCGGCGGGGAGCAGGTGGGTGTCGATGGCGGCGGTGAGCCGGTCGGCGGTGCGGCCGCGGTGCTCGTGCTGCTGTCGGGCCAGCGCGTCGAGTAGTTCGACCAGGGCATCGGCTGCCGTTTCTCATTCCGCCGTGTCCGCCGCATTGTGCCGGGGAGGTGGGGCGAGGGGTTCCCTTTCTGGAGTCGCTGGCGTACGTCCAGGTCGCCTCGGTGGAGCCAGCCAAGGTTCAGGTGGAAGTCATCACGGGCGAGGGCCAGGCCCTGGCGCAGGCAGCCGACCGGCAGCCTGCGGCCGGGCGCGGTGCTGGTTATCCACTGCTCTGCGAGGGTGGCGAAGGCCCGCGTGGCGGCGTGCTGCCAGTCGTGTGTGACCAGCGGTTGTCGGGGGCGTCGTCGGTGGTGCGGATGGTGGAGCGGATGAGCGCGTGGAGGTGGCACGGCCACAGGCCGAAGGGGTCCTCGCGGACGAAGGGCCGTTCCAGCAGGCGCAACACGGGGGGTTTCTACCGCTTTTCTGCCCCGAGTGCGTCTGGGGCGTCCATGCCAAGGTCTCCCGGTACGGCGTGCGGTACTTCTGCCACGACCCCGGGCGACCGCCTGTGCGGGCTGACGAACGAGTCGTGGGAGCGCCACATGCTCAAGCTGGAGCTGGCGGGCGCGAGCCGCCGAGTGGTACGCCGAGCTCGCTGTACAGGGCGGCGGCTCGCGGGTGGATGCTGGTGCCGGGGCCGGCATCTTCCAGGCGGCTTATATCACTGTGGTGTTGGTGCGTACGCGGGTTCGATGAAAGACGGTGTTAATTTCACGCTTGTCGGCTACGGAAATTCGCACGGAGCTGCGCGGACCGACAAAAAGCCTATAGATGTCCGCAATGACCGGATTAGAGTTCGGCGGAGCGTGAGGATATGGTCACGCTCGGGCGCGCAGGGCTTCGAAGGTCGCCAAAACCATTCATCCGAAGCCCTGCGGGCCACTCAATTCGAACAACCGTGGAGGTCTCGTTGACTCGATCCCCTCGGCGCCGCCGGGCCAAACCTTCTGTCCGTCCGGCCCGCAGTAAGGACAGTAACAGCGACTACGAAACTCGCTCACCTCGGAAGCGATCGGTCAAAAGTGTCTGGGCATGGTTCATCGCCATCACCGTTCTGCCGATCTGCATGATCTCCGGCATCCATCTCCATGTGGAGCTGACTCCCGCGCTGCTCTCCGCCGCCGTTGCTGCCCTGCTGGGCGCCCACGGCAAGCCGCAACGCCCCTGGCGAGTCCGCCCCGCTGCGTGAGGGACCGGGCCGGGCGGCACGAAGCCGCCCGGCCTGCCTCGCGCATATGCCGAACGCAACGACGAAACGGGTTTCTGTGACCGCAACCGTTACGCAATACCGGTGCTTGAACCCTTTTCGTGACACCGAGGAAGCG
>CAYNNX010000002.1:50452-59581 GCA_964398515.1 uncultured Streptantibioticus sp.
AAGCGACGTGACGAAATGACGACTGAGCCCGGCATCTGCCAGTACTGCCACGAGCCGCTCAAGCACGCCCTGGAACCGCGCGCCGGCCGGCCCCAGAAGTACTGCGACACCGCGTGCCGGCAAGCGGCGCACCGAGCCCGCAAGAAGCTACGGACCAGCCCCCCGCTGCCCCCGCCTGCGCAGATCGCTCAACGGGCACCCAGCGGAACACCCCCACGCGGCGAGGAGCAGCCGGCTGTGCCCACCGCCCGCGCAGCGGCCCGTCCGGGGCACGCCAGCGCGGCCGGCACCAGCGAACTCGACGACACGCTCCTGGAAATCGTCCGGGACATCCAAGACGAGCTGCGGCAACTGACCCGCTTGCTGACGTCTCCGGAGTCCCACCCGGAAGACCCCCTGCGGTGGGTGGTGCAGATCGGCTCCCAACTCGAAGGGCTCACCGCCGGCATGGTCGGCCGCACCCGTCGCCACCGGGTCACCTGGCAGAAAATCGGCCGCATCCTGCGCGTCGGCGAGGACACAGCCCGCCACCGCTACACCGACCGCTACATCCAGCGCCGCCTCGCCCAGCTGATCCGCCCCAACGCCCTGCCGGCCCTCAGCGCCCTCTACACCAACACCCCAGATCCGGGTGGCCAGGAGACCACCGCCCCGCCGCCCACCGAGGACCCGCCCAACCCACCGGCCCACCCCGCCTACAACCGCCTCGCCCCCGTGCTGTCCATGCTCGCCCGCGCCTCCAACCTGACCTCACAAACCCTCAGCCACCGCATCGGATGCTCCGCCTCCTACCTCTCCCGCATGCTCAACGGCGAACGCGTCCCCACCTGGCCACTGACCGAGCGCTTCGCGAAAGCCTGCGGCGCCGACCCGGTGGTCCTCCGCAAAGTCTGGGAAACCGAACGCCTACGGCAAAACGACCCCGAACCCGCCGACCATCCCCCCCGAGGCCTGAACGACACCGACCCCGCCCGCCGCCTGCAACGCCTACTCACCTCGCTGAGAACCTTGCACATCAGAGCCAGCCTCCCCACGCCCTACGACATCGCCGTCGCCAGCCGCTGGCAGATCACCCCCGAGCAGGTCGACGCCATCTTGACCGGAACCGACGTCACCCACTGGGACCACATCAACATCGTGCTGCAGGTCCTGGGAGGAGACGTCGACTACTTCCGCGCCCTGTGGGAGGCCTGCGACCAACCTCCCACGCTGGACGAAAACCCCATCGCCCAAGGCTCGCCAGCCGAGCGTCGCACGACCAGCGAAGGCCTTCACACCACCCTGGAACAGTTCAAAGACGTGCTCGTCAGCCCCCCACCGCTCAAAAACGAGCAGCGCGAGGCGATCCTGCAAGCACGACGCGAAGCCATCCGCAACCGCCTGAACACCGGCCACCGCACCCCGGCACGCCTCGCCACCCGCCCTACCCCCATCGCCCACCTCCGCACATGAGGCCAGCGGGGCACAGCGAGATCTAGCGCCCAGGGATCAGGCAACTCTCCAACAGGCCACTCGTTGAGCCCGGACCTCTCGAACCACTCGCACTCGCGAAGGAGCAGCCGAAGCCATGCAGACCGCACCGCTGACGGACTGGTCGCCGGACAACCGGGAGCAGCACTTCCACCAGGTGGTGAGCGGTGGATGGATGCACATCCCTCCGCAGAGGATGTCGCTCCTGCTGATGGGCTTGACCAGCCAGGACAGACCTCTCACCCGCGAGGAGGTGAGCCCGTTCGTGCGGAGTGCGGCCAACCCTGACGGCGACCTGGGAGCATCCTGCTGGGAGGACGACTCGACGCTCGACGAGGACGAGCTGGCCGATCAGCCAGCGAAGCAGGCGGATGCGGCCCGGTACGCCGCGCACTACGGCCTGCCCCCGATGCAGACGCTCGACGACATGCTCACCCTGCTGCTGGCCGCCGGCGTCGTCCACCAGCTCCCCGACTCCGCCGGCGTCCTGCGCCTGCACCCCGCCCACCCGCTACCACGTCCGGAGGAGGTCTTCCCCCTGGACGAGGAGGAGCTCGCCGTCCAGCGTGAGCTGCGCCGAGAAACCGCGTACGGGGGCGACTCCTCCAAGATCATCAGCCTGTTCGACCCGCTGGGAGAACGCCGTAAGGAGATCACCACCAGCCTCGAACGCCTGGCCCGCGTGATCGACGGCCACCCGCACGACGCCCGCCAGGCCGTCCAACTCCTCCTGGACGACGGAGACTTCACCGCCAACCTGGACATCGCGCACGTTCCTCCGCACAAAGTCTTCCGGCTGCGCTGCGACTGGGCCGCGTTCGACGCCCACCGCATCAGCATCCACGGCCTGGACGACCGAGGACGCATCCGCGTCACCCTGCCCGCCGACACCCCCTCGCTAGGCGCGCCCGCTGGCGACTGAGGCTACGTACTCCCGAAGCGGCGAAGTAGTGGGCCAGGGCCTCGCTCGGATCCCACCGGTCGACGCGGAACAGCTGGGCTAGGTCCTCTGGCTTTCGGGAGGATGCGTATCGGCCGCACATGGCCTCCATGCCTGCCACGCGCCCACACCGGCGTCCAGCCGAGGTCACGGTGCCCAGGGAGCCTCGGCGCCCGCCGCGGCGCCAGCGCCGCCCGGGTACCCGGCCCCCTCGGTCCCGGTGGGAGCGGGGATCATGAAGCTTCCGCCTGCCTGAGGACCTGGACCGTCGCCCTCCAAGGCCGCTCGGGCGCTGACTGATGGATGGCATCAGCACAGGTCACAGGCCTAGGCCTGAGCCAATGGACGAGAGCCCTGCCGCCGCGGTACCAATCCGGTACCGTGAGGGTATGCCAGCCCTGAATGTGCAGTACACCGACGCTGAGCTCGCGGAGCTTCGTCAGGCGGCGAAGGCTGCCGGTAAGTCCGTCAAAGCGTACGTGCACGACCTGAGCGTGCGCGAGCAGACCCGCATTCGCTTCGTGGAGGGCGCCGCCGCGTTCATCGACGAGCACACCGCAGCCTTCGACCAGGCGTTCCCGGACCAAGCCCCGCACGGCCCGGCGGCTGCCGCCTGATGGACCTCACCGTCGACCTGCGGTGGCTGCTGGACGTGCAGGAAACCGCCCTGTCCGACCTGAGCGTGTCTGATTTCTCCGCACTGCAAGCCGCTTCCCTATTGAATTGGCTTGTTGAAGCCGATCAAGAGGGGTGCAGGCGGAGTGGGCTGGCGAGTGTTCTGGGTGCCGCGGGACGCGGTGCGGTGTGGGGTACGGGGATCGTTGCTGGACGGGTGGGCCGACCTGCCCGCGCGGGAAAATGCAGTACGGGTCCGGCCCGGGGACCCCATCTTCTTGTCGCCTGACTATCAGGTCGACCCATTTCTGAGCCTCTACGGGCAGTCAAATACCTTCCGCAGATATACAAAAGAGACGCGACGCAACTACGCGACGGATATCGCGCTTCTCCTGACTTTCTTGTGGAATCGCGGTCGGACGTGGACCGAGGCGACCCAGCGGGACCTTGAGGATTACGAGCACTGGCGACGCTTCGCCGAGGCGAATCCGAAGCGAATAGGCGGGTCGAAGTGGAACCGGGAACTCGCCGCGTATACTAGCCTGTTTGAGTGGGCTACCAGGGGACAGTATCTGCCGCGCAATCCGGTCTCCATGAAGCAGGTCCTGCGCCGCAACGGTGAGGTCCTGACGGTTGCTGCGGCGAAGGCGAAGGATGCCCGGCCGAGCAACGTGCATTGGTTGACGCCTCGGACCTGGCGACGCTGGATCGATGTCGGGTTGCGGGGGCATGGTCGCGAGGGCGTCCCGGAGCCTGGCTGGGTGGGCCGGCTGGAGGACCGGAACACGGCCTTCGTCCGCATGATGGTGTCTTCCGGCCTGCGACGGGCGGAAGGCGGGTCGCTCCTGACATTCGACGTCCCGCAGCGACGGTTGGCGGGCGGGCGGTACTACCGCGGGAGGATCGCGGCCGAGGTGACGCGGTCGAAGAAGCCGCGGACGTTCTATGTCTCTTCGGATGCGATCGGGGACATCGAGTCGTACGTGGACTCCTCACGTACTTGGGCGGTACGGCGGGCCCAGAAGGCCGACCGCTACGTGCAACTGCCCGAGATGCGGCTGGTCACCGAGGTCACGCGCGGGCTGAAGCCGGTGGTGCGCTGGTGCGACCAGGATGGAGTGGCCGGCGAGCGGGCGCTGGACGCGCTGACGGTTGAGGAGCGGATGCTGCTGTTCACTGAGGGGTCACACGGGCCCGAGCCGCTGTGGTTGTGGCTCAACGAGCAGGGCCTGCCCTTCCATCCGCACTCGTGGGACGGTGTTTTCCGCACCGCCAACCAGCGCTGCGAGCGGGTGTTGACCCCGCCGAAGCGGGTGGGCATGGATCCGCACAAGGTCTACGCCCCCTATGCGACCGTGCACTCGGCACGACATTCGATGGCCTTGTTCATGCTGGTGGTACTCAACACGCTGATGGACCGGCGCTACGGGCTTACGCCCGAGGAACGAAGGGACTTCCGGCTGCTCTACGGGGATCCATGGTTCATGGTCCAGAACCTGTTGGGTCACGCCTCCCGGGAGACCACGGTCGACCGGTATCTCGCGCCGGTGGCGGACCTGCAGCTGCGCTCGATGCTCGTCGACGCCGACAACCCGGTTCAGGCTCCGATGCCAGAGCTGGACGGGGTGTTCGCGCGCATCGCACGGGAGTCCGAGGGCATCCAGGACATCGACGCGCGCATGGAGCCCGCCGCAGGCGGTGCCGGGTGAGCCCGCGCGGGCGCAAGGCGTCCCTCCCGCCGGCTGACCATGCACGTCCCGAGCCGCTCGCCTCCGACGGACTGGTTGTCCACCACTACAACCGGGCCGGCCGGGTCAAGGACTACGACTTCTCCGCTCTGCCGGTCGCCGAACCGATGCAGCGTTCGCTGGCAGCTGTCTTCGCGGGCTTCTGCAGGCCCGACACGTGGGGCGCACATTCGACGTCCGAGGGCTACTGGTACCAGTTGGCGGTGTTCACGAAGTACCTCGCGGGCCAGGAGAACCCCCCGCGCGATCTCGACGAGATCACTGCCACTGTGGTGAAGCAGTGGCGCATGGGCCTGGGCACGAACCGGGGAAGTTACCACGCGAATAGCCTGATCACCCGACTGTTGCTCAGCGACGGTCGGCTGCAGACAGGACCGGTCGCCGACGAGCTGGCCGTCCGCCGCAAGGCGCCGAAGAGCAAGATCCAGTCTTACAGTGAGGCCGAGTTCGACGGGATCAAGGCCGCCGCCCGGAGGATGTTCCGGTCCGCGCTGCTGCGGATCAGGGAGAACGCCCAGCACCTGGAGCGATGGCGGCAGGGCGACTACTACCCGGAGGGCAGCCAAGGTTGGCTGGTCGGGCAGGCGTTGGACATCCTCGCCCGCACGGGGGACCTGCCCCGCTCCGTTCACCGGGACGGCAGGCCGCGGATCGTGATCCGCAAGTACGCGAAGGCGCTGGGCGGCCAGAAGCCGGAGGTGACGTGGCAGAGGCTGCTCCTGTCGCGCATGGAAGCGGTGGCTCTGGCGGTGTTGCTGATGGCGGAGTACGGATGGAACCTGTCCGTCATCGACCATGCCGAGGTGCCCCGGGCACAGCCGGATCTCGGCGAGGACGGCCACCCGACCTACCGGATCCCGTTGGAGAAGTACCGTCGCGGAGCCGGCCGCCACTACGAGACGCGTAACGTCACTGACGACGGGGCGGCGTCCCCGGGCCGCCTGATCACGCAAGCGCTGGAAGCCACCCGATTTGCCCGCGCCATCGTTGAGGACCTCGCCCCGGGCACCGACCGCCTGATCGTCTGGCGGACCCACAAGCTGGGACGACAACAGGCGGACCAGGACCGGCTACCGCCCGTCGGCCACTTCCACTTCGGCATCCACAGGAGTTATACGCAGGAGTGGGCACACGCGCAGGGCTTCAGCGGAGCCCCGTTCCAGCGAGGGCGACGAACCGTGAACGCACTCGACCGCCGGCAACCGGGCCAGAACAGCCAGGAGACGCACGACCGCAGCTACGTTCTGGTCGACAAGCGGGTCCAGGCCGAAGCGGTCGAGGTCATCGCGGTCGGCGCCGAGGACGCCACGCTCCGCGCCCGCAAGGCAGTCCTGGCCGCCGAGTTGCGGGATCAGCCCACAGCGGGAGACGTGGAGACCGCGACGGCGGACTGCTCGGACTACGACAACGGCCCCCACCCGGCGCCGGAGGGTGGGTGCGGCGCCTCGTTCCTGATGTGTCTGGGATGCCAGAACGCCCGGGTCCACCCCGGCCACCATGCCAGGCTCGCCCACCTGCACACCGCGCTCACCAACTTGCGCTCGGCTCTGGCTCCCCTCGCTTGGCAGGCGGACTGGGGCGAGACCCACGAACGCCTCGAAGACCTCAAGGACAAGCTCGGCCACGGCACATGGGCCCAGGCCCTGGCCCGGGTCGGCGATGCCGACCGCGAACTCATCGACCACCTCTTGACCGGGAACCTCGACACGTGACCACCGCCTTCGAACTCGACCCCTACCTCCTGCCGCTTCCCAACCCGACCACCCCGGTCGTTCCCGCGCCCATGGTCACCGCCATGCACGCCCACCTCAACACCCAGTACGCGGACCCGGTCTGGCCCCTGGCCCCGATGACCGAGAACCCCAGCGCGAGCAAGCTGACGATCAACTGGGCCAACTGCCCGGCCGTGTTCCAGGACGAACTCCGGCTGGCCGCCTGGAACCTGATCAACGGCCAGCTGCGGCCGACCTTCCTCAAAGAACGAGGCAGCCGGATGCGAAGCCGTCTCGGCGCCGCAGGCACGGGCGAGGCAGTACGGCGCTGGATGCACCTGGCTTCCTGGCTGGAAGGCCGTGGCATATCCGGCCTCGCCGAATGCGAAACCGCCGTCCTGCATGCCTACGGCCTGCACCTTCTCGAAACGGCGGGCAACCGCGACGCGCATCAGAAGATCTTGAGCTCCCTGACCCGGCTCTGGGCGTTCGACCAGCTCAGCGCCCGCCCAAACGGCATCGGACGGCCGCCCTGGGACGAACTGGGGGCCGACGACTACCTGCCTCCCACGACTGCCCGCGGCGGGGAGAACGCGAGTGATCCCCTGGCCGAGGAGACCATGGGTCCCCTGCTGATCTGGGCGATCCGCATGGTCGACGACTTCGCCGACGACATCCTCGCAGCCTGGGCCGAGTCACGACGCCTGGCCGACGCCGCCCGCACGGCGTCCCCGGGGCCAAGCGGCTACGCGGCCCTGGACGCCTACCTCGCCCCGCTGATCACAGCCAACGCACCTCTGCCCACGACCACGAACCGGGGCCGACCCAGACTCGCCCGCACATACATCGCGGCCACGACCGGCGCGTCGATTGGCCAGGTCGACCGGTTCTCCCGCCGCCACGGACTGCTGGACACGGCACCCGTCCGACCGGGCCCTTGCCCGCTGGACGTCCCGGTCAGTGGCCGCATCTGTGGAGCCCCCTGGCGGACGGCGATCGACCTCGATGAAATCCACGCGTTGAGGCGACATTTGGTCACAGCAGCCTTCGTGACCTGCGCTTACCTGACAGGAATGCGTCCCGGGGAGGTCCTGGGCCTGCGCTCGGGCTGTTGCCCCGACCCGGAGCCGGACGCCGAGGGACGGGTCGGACGACACCTGATCCGCAGCTATGAGTACAAGACGGCCACCGACGAGCACGGCAACCACCTGTCCGCAGGCGTGGAACGCGAAGTGCCCTGGGTCGCCATCACACCCGTCGTCAACGCCATCCGGGTCCTGGAACGCATGGTCCCCGAAGGCTCGCTACTGTTCGACCATAATGCCCATGTCCAACATCAATCCCGCGCCGACACCGGAGCCCTGAAGTCGAGCGGCCTGCGGGAAAGGATCGAGCACTTCGTCGCCTGGGCGAACAAGGAAGCCCAGCGGCTCCGGCTCCCCGGCGAAGTCATCGCACCCGACCCGGCAGGGGCCATCGGAATCAAACGGTTCAGAAGGTCGCTGGCCTGGCATATTGCCCGCCGTCCGGGCGGCCTGGTCGCCCTCGCCGTCCAATACGGGCACCTGCGGACGGCCTTCGTCTCCGAGGGGTACGCCTCCCGCAGCCGCGGCGGCATCCACGACCTCATCGACGTGGAGACCGTCCGCGCGGTGGCGGACACCGTCGCCGAGCTCCACGACGACCTCGAAGCCGGTGGCGGCGTCTCCGGGCCCTCGGCCGGACGGGTCATCCGTGCTGCCACACGCGCCCAGCGCTTCTCCGGCACGGCCATCACGGCCACCGCCGCCCGGCGTCTCCTCGCCAACGAAAACGCCATGATCTACGACAACCCGCAGGCCCTCCTGCTCTGCCACTACAAGCGGGACCAGGCGCTGTGCCACCGAGACGGCGTTAAGGACACTCCAAGCCTGGACCGCTGCGTTCCCGGATGCGGCAACATCGTCCGCACCGACGAACACGCCTTCCAACTCCGGGAGCGCGCGAGCCTCCTCGAACTTCAGGCATCCCACGCCCCTCGGCCGATCGGCGAGCGCCTCCAGGCCAAGGCCGACCGGCTCCGCACCCTGGCTGCAGACCACGACCGCACGCGCATAACCCGCCAGGAGGCCATCGGATGAGCCCTGCCCCAGACGAGCGCGACCGCATTCGCGCGGCGATGGACCGCATCCTGGACGGCACCCCTCAAGCCTCCAGTGGAGCACTCACGATCGTCGCCCTCGCCCACGAAGCCGGAGTCCCGAGAAACGCCCTCACCCAGCGCCATCTCGATCTGAAGAACGAGTTCTACGAGCGGGTCAAGAAACGCGGCGCAACCCCAGATGCCGAAGCCCGCCTCCGCGCCACCATCGTGAGACTCAAGCAAACGATCGCCAACAAGAACGAAGAACTCACTCAACTTCACGCGGACGTCCCGGCCCTCGTCCGAGCCGTCAACCAGCTCACTCTGGAAAACCAGCAACTCCGGGAGCTTTTGGCCCGCCCATCATCAAATGTGATCTCCATCCACCGTCGACAACCCCACCCGAGCGAGTGACAACTGCAGGACCCGGTTGCTGGAGGAGCCCCTGCCCCTCCAGCAGCTCATCTCTCAACACGTTGACTTGACAGGGAAAGCCGCCGTCGCGCGCCACCGCGTCAACAC
>CAYNNX010000003.1:0-13992 GCA_964398515.1 uncultured Streptantibioticus sp.
GAGCGGGTGATGGCGGCGCTGCCGGAGGTCAGGCAACTGCCCCCGGTCGGACGCGTCACAATGGCCGCGACGCACGGCCGCGGACGGAGAAGACGGGTTTTCCCGCGTCTGCCGTATCTGGCAGCGGCTGCCTGTCTTGTCTTCGCCGCTGTGGCGGGGGGCCTGGCGGTTGACGCACGGCGTGAGGCCGACCGGGAACATGCACGCACGGTGCGGGCGGAGCAGCGGGCGGCAGCGTTGAGCGCGGTGCTGGCGGCGCCCGATGCGGCATTGCGTACCGGTGCTTTGAGGGGAGGCGGCAGTGCCACGGTCGTGGTCTCCCAGAAGCTGGGGCAGGCCGCCTTCGTCTACCAGGGCTTGCCTCGACTGCCGGATCAGCGGGTGTATGAGCTGTGGTACAGCCGGGGCGGCACCATGGTGCCTGCGGGGCTGGTCGAGGCCGACGGCTCGTCGGGGGCGATGCTGCTGGACGGCGGGCCCGCGGGCGCGGCCGGGGTCGGGGTGACGGCCGAGCCGCGTGGGGGCTCCAGCAAGCCCACGAGCCCGCCGCTGGCTGTGCTTCCGCTCTGACACCCTGCCAAGCGTCGGTGACTGTGGGCGGGCTCGCCGCAGGGCGACGTGCCCGATGCCGCATCTCCGGTTGCTCCTGTGCCGGTCGTCTCCCGGTGCGCCGCCGGTCCGCAACGGCCACCGTCCCTCGGCGCCCGAGTCGCAGCGACCGCTCCCCGATCCGACGCTGCCCGTGCGCCGACGCGCCGACGACGGGACCAATCCGGGCTGCTGAGTGCACCGAATCACAAGTGGACCGGGGTTCCCGCCGACCGCGGCGGGGCCCGGCACGTGAGGAGGGACATGGCTGTGGACCGGCGTCGGATTGCGGTGATCGGTGGTGGCGTGGCCGGACTGACCGCGGCCTACGTGCTGCGGCGAGCGGCTGAGGTGTCGCTGTTCGAGGCCGAGAACCGTCTTGGTGGGCACGCCGACACCCACGAGGTGATCTCCAGCGACAACCGGGTTCTCGGAGTCGACACCGGATTCATCGTGCACAACGAGCGCACCTACCCGACCCTGCTGCGGCTCTTCCGCGAGCTGGGGGTCACCACCCAGGACTCCGAGATGAGCATGTCGGTGCGGTGCGAGGGATGCGGGCTGCAGTACGCCGGGGCACGCGGGCCGGTGGGGCTGTTCGCACAGCCGAGGAGCGCGCTGCGGGGCCGCTACCTGCGCATGCTGACCGAGATACCCGCCTTCCACCGCGCGGCCCGCAACGCCCTCGCCTCGGGTGGCGAGCAGCCGCCCACCCTGGCCCGGTTCCTGGCGGCCGGCGGCTACTCGGCGTACTTCGTCTCCCACTTCGTCACGCCTCTGGTGTCCGCGGTCTGGTCATGCGCGCCGCAGACCGCCATGCGCTACCCGGCCGTCTATCTCTTCCGGTTCCTGCAGCACCACGGCATGCTGAGGGTGGGCGGGTCACCTCAGTGGAAGACGGTGACCGGCGGCAGTGCCGAATACGTGAGCCGCATCGCGAAGCAACTCACCGCCGTCCACACCGGTATGCCGGTGCGCACAGTGCGCCGCCTGGGCGGCGGTGCCCGGATCGTCACCCATGACGGGACCTCACACGAGTACGATGCCGTGGTCATCGCCGTCCACCCCGATCAGGCGCTGCGGTTGCTGGCCGACCCGACCGGAGCCGAACGGCAGGTGCTGGGGGCGTTCCGCTACTCGCGCAACGTGACCGTGCTGCACACCGACACCTCGCTGCTGCCCAGTGCCCGCGGGGCGCGCGCGTCGTGGAACTACCTGATGCCGTCCTGCCACACCCCGGCGGACGCGGTCCAGGTCAGCTACCACATGAACCGGTTGCAGCGGCTGGCCGCTCCGGAGGACTACGTCGTCACGCTCAACGCCGCCGACCGGATCGACCAGGACCGTGTGCTGACCCGGATGGTGTACGAGCATCCCGTCTACACGCCGGAGTCGGTGGCGGCCCAGCAGCGGCTGCGGGACCTGAACACGCCGGTCACCGCTTATGCGGGGGCCTATCACGGGTGGGGGTTCCATGAGGACGGCTGCCGGTCCGGAGTGGAGGCGGCAGCCGCCCTGGGGGTGCGCTGGTGACACCCGCTGCCTCCCCTGCCGGCGAGGCGGGCGCTGCGGCGCTGTATGAGTGCGTGGTGGCCCATGCGCGCACCGCCCGAGTGCGCCATGCCTTCCGGCACCGTACCTACCTGTGGCTGGTCGACCTCCACCGGCTGCCCCGCCTGCCGTGGCCGCTGCGACCGCTGGCGCGCTTCGACCGCAGGGATCACTTCGCGGGGACGGCGTCGTCCATACGCGACGGGCTGGAGCGCTTCCTGGCCGTGCACGGAGTGGATCTGGACGGTGGGCGGGTGCTGATGCTGGCGCACGCCCGCGTCTGGGGCCACGTGTTCAATCCGCTGACGCTGTACTGGTGCCACGACCGCAGTGGCGTGTTGGTGTGTGTGGTGGCCGAGGTGCACAACACCTACCGGCAGCGCCATTGCTACCTGCTGCGCACCGATGAGCGCGGGCGTGCCGAGGTGGCCAAGGAGTTCTACGTCTCACCCTTCTTCCCCGTCGACGGTGCGTACCGGATGCGGCTTCCGGAGCCGGGTGAGCGCCTCGATCTGACCGTGCAGTTGATGCGAGAGGGCGGCGCGCAGTTCACCGCGACCGTGCGCGGAGCCCGTCGAGCGGCGACGCCGTGGCGTGTGCTGGCCGCCGCGGTGCGCCACCCGTGGTCCACGGCCGCGGTGAGTGCCGGGATCCGCCGGCACGGTATCCACCTGCTCCTGCGGGGTCTGCCGGTCCATCCCCGGCCCCGCCACCGTACCCAGGAGGGCCTGTGAAACACACCGTCACCGACACCGCCGACCACAGCACCGGCAGCTGGCCCCCTGCCATGCTGGTGGATTCCGACCGGTGGCCGGATGTGGCCCGGATACCGGTCGGCTCGCCGCCGCGGACCGCCCTGGCGCGCTGGATCGTGACCACGGCCCTGGGCCGGCTGCCGCTGCGTGTCAGGCTCGGCGACGGGCCCGTCACCGGAACGGAGGGGCCGGTGCTTCGGGTGAGCGACCCGGAGGCGTTCTTCCGGCGGATCGGAGCGGACGGGCTGATCGGCTTCGGCGAGTCCTACATGGCCGGTGAGTGGGAAGCCGACGACCTGGTGGGAGTGCTGACGGTCTTCGCCGCCCACGCCACCTCGCTCGTGCCCCGGCCCCTGCAGCACCTGCGCGGGATATGGGCTCGGCGGCACCCCGGCGAGCAGCGCAACAGCCTGGAGGGCGCCAGGAAGAACATCCAACGCCATTACGACCTGTCCAACGAGCTCTTCGCGCTCTTCCTGGATGAGACCATGACCTACTCCGCGGCCCTGTTCCAAAGCTTCCCGGCACAGTGGGGGACGCTGGCGGCGGCGCAGCACCGCAAGATCGACCGGCTGCTGGACCTGGCCGGTGTCGGCGCCGGGACACGCCTGCTGGAGATCGGCACGGGCTGGGGCGAACTGGCCTTGCGGGCCGCGGCCCGAGGCGCCCGGGTGCTCACCGTGACCCTCTCCCGTGAGCAGCGGGATCTGGTCGCACAGCGGATCGGGCAGGCCGGCCTCACCGACCGGGTCACGGTCGAGCTGCGGGACTACCGGGAGGTGACGGGCCGCTTCGACGCGGTGGTGAGCGTGGAGATGATCGAGGCGGTGGGGGAGGAGTACTGGCCGGTCTACTTCGACACTCTGCACCGGCTCCTCGCCTCGGGCGGGCGGATCGCCCTGCAGGCGATCACCATGCCCCACCGGCGGATGCTGGCGACCCGCAGCACCTACACCTGGATCCACAAGTACATCTTCCCCGGCGGCATCATCCCCTCCGCGGAGGCGATCGAGCAGGCCTGCGCGCCCCTGGGACTGCGGATAGAGCAGCACGACGGCTACGGCGAGCACTACGCCGAGACCCTGCGGCTGTGGCGCGAGCGCTTCACCGCGCACGCGGACCAGGTCGCCGCGCTGGGATTCGACGCCACCTTCCGCCGCATGTGGGAGTTCTACCTGGCCTACTCGGAGGCCGGATTCCGCGCCCGCTACCTGGATGTGCGCCAACTGCTGCTGACCGACGGCAGGACGGCCGAGGGAGGTGTGCGGTGACGCGTGTGACGGACCGGCTCGGCCGGCTGCTGGAGGACTGCTCCGGCGCAGCCATGACGGAGTGCTCGCGGGCGCGCTACGACGGCGAAACCGGCCCGCACGGCGCACACCGTCCCGGCGGCAGCCATGAGGCCTGCCTTCGGGGCTGTGCCGCCCGCCTGCACGACCCGCCGCACCCGCAGGAGCGGCTGCCGATCCGGAAGGCGCCCCATGACGCCGACGCCTCCGCGGGCGCCGACGGTCCCGCCTTCGCCGAACGCTGTCCGGGCGTCGACCGGATCCTCACCGCCGACCCCGTCCGCGAGGGGGAGACGGACCTGCCGGCCACGCCGCGCGACCGGAACGAGGGCGGCAGCCGGTGAGCGGACTGTACTGGGACGCCTTCGCGGTCAACCTCGCCGTGGCGGCGGCTGTCGCGCTGGCGGTCATGCTCGTCACCTTCGTCTTCGCTGTGGTCAACGGCATCCACCGGGTGGTCGACATCGCATGGGGTGTGGCCTTCACCGTGGTCGCGCTGGTGACGTACGCGGTGTCAGGCGGTGAAGGCGACGAGGGGCGGCGGCTGATGGTCACCGCCGCCACCGCGGTGTGGGGCATGCGGTTGTCCGGGCACATCGCCTGGCGCGGTCGCGGAGGCGGCGAGGACCTGCGCTACGACCGTTTGCTGGCCAGGGCGCCGGGCAGCCGCAACGCCTACGCCTTCCGCATGGTGTACCTCCTGCAGGGGGCGCTCGTCTGGCTGGTCTCCCTGCCTGTTCAAGCCGCCCAGTACGTTCCGTCCCCGCCGGGCCCCGTCGCCGGTGCCGGGGTCCTGCTGTGGGCCGCCGGTCTGACCTTCGAGACGGTCGGCGACCTCCAGCTCACCCGCTTCAGATCGGACCCGTCCAACTGCGGCGTGGTCATGGACCGCGGGCTGTGGGCGTGGACCCGCCACCCCAACTACTTCGGCGACTTCCTCATCTGGTGGGGTCTGTTCGCCATGGCCTGCGGCACCTGGCAGGCGGCCGCCGTCTCTGTCGTCTCGCCGCTGGTGATGTCGTTCCTTCTGACCTACGGCAGTGGCAAACGCCTGTTGGAGCGGCACATGGCCAACCGGTCCGGCTATGCCGCGTACGCTGCCCGCACCAGCGGCTTCATCCCCAGGCCGCCCCACCGCGAAGCCCACCGGGAGGCAGAGCAACCATGAGACCAGGCCCGCACCGGTCCCCGTCGGCCGGGGGCGACCACGGGCCGCCGGCCGTGCACACGCCGCTGACCGTGCTGGTCCGGCCGCAGCTTCCGCAGGCCGCGGTCGTGTTGTTGCACGGCGGGAGAGCCGACGGGCTGGCGCCGCCGCCACGGGTCGATCTGCCGGCGCTGCGGATGCGCCCGTTCAGCACAGCCATCCGGCGACGGCTGGCAGGACACCAGGTGCTGGTGGCGGCGGTGCGCTACCGCCACCGCGGCTGGAACGGGCCGTGCGCCCACCCCGCCTACGACGCCCACCACGCCTTGGGGGAACTGGCCGGTATCGCACCGCATATGCCGGTTGTCCTGGTCGGCCATTCCATGGGGGCTCGGGCCGCCCTGCGCGCCGCGGGCGACCCCGTGGTGCGGGGAGTCGTCGCCTTGGCGCCATGGTGCCCCACCGACGAGCCCGTGGCCCACCTGCGCGGCAGGACCATCGCGGTTCTTCACGACCCTGGCGACCGCATCACCCAGGCCCGAGACTCGTGGGAGTTCGCCGAGCGCGCCCGCACGGCAGGAGCCCGGGTCCGCACCGTGCTCATGCCGTCCGGCGGGCACGCCATGCTGCGTGGGGCCCGGCACTGGCACCGCTCGGCCGCCGACTTCGTGGCCGGCATCCTCGGTGTCGCCGGCCTGCCGGACTCCTCCCGTCCGCCGGACCGGTGAACGGCGCAGCCTCACACGTTCCTGCTGCCGTGCGGTGTGCAGTCGTCCGGTGTATGCCCACAGCGCGGGGAAGAAGCCAGAGGTCGGCTGCCGATCCGCCGCGGCCGGTGCGCTGAACCACAGGTGCGGGCGGAGAGTCGGGTGTGACGCGAACCACCTCACGCCGAACGGAGACCTTCAGCGGGCGCTGCGGCACTTCGCCGCTCCGGCTGCCTGGCGTACGGGCTACGACGTGCTGCCGCCGGCCAGACCTCGGGCTGCCACGTCTGAAGGGCAATCACTGATCGCCGAGACCGCGTACGCGCTGTCGCCTTCGGCGGGGACCGTGCGGCGCCGTCCGGCCACGTTGCACGCGTGCAGCAGTCTTGGCCGCGACAGTGCTGGGCGCCGTGCGAGGGCGGTTGTGCGGGCGAGAGATCGCCCGTCGCATCGCCCGCGAGGGGGCGAGTCCTCGGGACGGTTCGGCCGGTGCTTCGGCCGGCCGGGCCAGGGTGCAGAGGTACCACTGGCGTTCCCCTGGAGCCTCCCGGCGATGGAGGCTGCTGCTCGGGGCAGAGGGGATGGTGCGTGGGGTGTTGCCGCGTCCGTCGCGGGGCCGTCAGGCCAGGCGTCGTGTCCGCTCTGCGTCACTCGTACGTGGGCAGGTCAGGCATGCTTCGGCAGGGCGGATCGCGTAGTACATGCAACAGCCGAACCGGGTGCGAGTCGGGTGGCAGCGGCCTGTGCGGTCGCGTAGGCGGCGGAAGCCGGCGCCGGCCGGGAAGGGCGGGGTCGCTTCGGGGAGTAAGGCGGCGGCTTGGCGCACGCCGCGTTCCTCGTCGCCGAAGACGCGGCCGAGGTACCAGATGCCGGAGACCAAGTCGTCGCCGGCCATGCCCCACAGCGCGCGCGGGCCACGCCGGACTTCGGGGGCGAAGGCGGCGAGAACGGGTCGTAGGTGTTCCGTGACAGCGTCGCGCAGTCGGGCGTGCAGCTCCTCGATCCGGCGATCCTCGGGGACGTCCGGCCGGGGTCCCGCGCGACGTGGCACGCCGTCAGGGGTGACGGCCAGTGTTCCGGTCGCCGGGTCGATGCGGACGTGTTCCGCGGGGATCCGGGGGACGAGCCGGTCGAGATACCAGGGGCCGCTGAACAGCAGGCAGGCGGTCCACAGGTAGTGGTGGAGCACGCGTGACGCGGCGACATGGCGGCGCGGGTGAAAGCCGTGTTCGGCCCGGATGCGGTTGGATTCGCCGTCGATGACGGCGGCGAGTGCCTCGGGGCGTGTGGCGAGCTCCGCCGCGCTCGGCCAGCGCCCGCGGCGCGTCCCGTCGGCGATCTCGACCTGCCATGCGTCGCAGTGCGCCAGGAGGCGGCGGTAGATGCCGGGGAGCGTCTGTGCGGGCGTCATGGGCCAGTCCTCAGGCCTCTTGTCGTAAGGGGGCATCGGTTATCCGATCAACGTGGGATCCGGAATGCCATCACTCTAGCTTGACATGATTAGGCATGCCTAACCTAAGTTACATTGCGTGTCGACGACCGAAAGAAGCCGCACACCAAGGCGGCTGTACCTGCTGGCGCTGAACCCCACCGACTCGGTCACCGAGGGCTTCCTGCCCGCCGCCGAGCGGCTAGGACTGAAGGTCACCGTCCTCACCGACGCCCCCGCTGCGCACCGCGGCACAGCGTATCCGGGCGACGTGGAGGTCATCGGCTGTGATGTCCGCGACATCCGCGAGGTCATCGGAGCGATCTCGCAACACCTCCCCCCGGACGCGGTGTTCAGCAACAGCGACCACCTGCAGACCCAGACAGCGCTCGCCGCCGACTATTTCGGGCTGCCGGGCAAGGACTGGCGGGTCGCCCTCCGTGCGAAGAACAAGGCGCAACTCCGCCGCCATCTGGCCGAATGCGGTGCCGACACCGTCTGGAGCGCCGAACTGGCCCCCGATCAGGACCCCGAGGTGCTTCTGCGTGAGGACATCCGGTACCCCTGTGTGGTCAAACCACGGGACGGCGTGGCCAGCGAGGACGTGGTCCTCGTCGAGGACGGTGCCGAACTGCTCGCGCGCTGCGCCCGGATCCGGGCCAGGAGAGCCGGTGCGGCGCTGGTCGTGGAGGAGTTCCTCGCCGGGGACCTGCACACCCTGGAGACGCTGGGCGACGCCACCGGTGCCCGGCACGTGCTCGGCGGCTTTCGAACCGGACTCTCCCCGCTTCCGTACTTCATCGAGGAACGGCTTGTCTTCGACCCCGTGCCCCCGTCGGCCGTCGTCGGACAGGTGCTGTCCCAACTCGACGCGCTCGGTGTCGGGTTCGGGGCCTGCCATACCGAGTACGTGGTGCAGAAAGGACGGGCGCGGTTGATCGAGGTGAACTACCGTGCCATCGGCGACCAGGGCGACCTTCTCCTGGGCGACCTGCTGGGCATCCCGCTCTTCGAGCACATTCTTCGAGCCCACCTGGGCGAGCCGCTCCCCGCCGAGCTGGGCGCGCGTACCGATGGCCGGGCGCGTGTCGACTACCCCTACGCCGACCGCGCCGGCACGCTCGCCAGCGCCCCCGATGCTGTCGAACTGACGGTGGACGGTGTGCGGTTGAAGTACAGTCCGATGCGCTCGGTGGGGGAGCGGCATCCGCTGTACCACACCAACCGCGACTACCTCGGCGTACTGCGGACCACCGGCACCGACCAGGCGACCGTGGACCGCGTCGCGACGGGATTCCTCGCCGCCCAGCGCTGGGAGATCACCCAATGACGATCGAGGAGGAACTGGTTCTGCGGGTGCTCAGCGCCCTGCTGCGTGAGGACGTCGTGGGCCTGCGCACCCGCAGTGCACCGGTCGTACGGCCGGACGGCCACTGGCTCCGGCTGCCCACCGCAGACGGTGGGGCACTGCTGGTGCCCACGTCCGAGGACGGCTACCAGTGCCGGTACGCGGCCCGGCTGCCCCTGCTGCGGCGCGAGGCGCCCAGCGGCGACCCGGCCGAGCCGCCGCGCGGCGCGGCGGCCGGCTCCAGCCCCGGCCACACCGCCGCCGATCTCACCACCTGCGATGACATCCTGCGCGCGCTGCGCGCCCTCGCCGACCCCGTCGACCGGCCGGGCTTCGACGACTTCGCCGAGGAGTGCCGCCAGACCCTGGCGACGATGCGGCTGCACGACGAGGTCCGCTGCGAGGTCCACCAGCGGCTCGCCACCGAACACGGCCCGGACCCGGCCCGCTGGCGCGGTCACCGAGGCAGCCTCGCCCATGACACCCTCGCCGCCTACCTCGACCACCCCGTCTACCCCACCGCACGCGGCCGCCTCGGGCTCGGGGGTGACGAACTGCGGTCCTACGCACCCGAGTTCCACCCCCGCTACCGGCCGCGCTGGCTCGTTCTGCCCCGTGACGCGGTCACCTTCGGCGCGATGCCGCCCGACGAGGTGTTGCCGGGCAGATGGCCCACCCCCGCGCTGCTCGGGCTGCCCGGACTCGACCACGGGCACATCGCGCTGCCCATCCACCCGCTGACCAAGGCCCGGCAACTGCATGACGCGCTGGGCGAGGCCGGCCTCGACCGGCACGCGGCCCTGGCCCGCAGGCCCTTCCTCGACCTCATCCCCACCCTGTCGATGCGTACCGGGGCGGTCGCCGACGACCCCCGCATCCACCTCAAACTACCGCTTGCCACCGCCACCTTGGGGCGTCGCAACACACGCACCATCAAGCCCGGCACACTGGTCGACGGCGCGATCTGCCAGCGCCTGCTGGAAGGCGTGATCGACCACGAGCCGAGGTTCAAGGACACCGTGCTGCTCGCCGACGAGACCTGCTACGCACACGCCGGGCACCCACTTCTCGCCGTCCTCACCCGCGTCTACCCGCCCGGTCTCGACCATGCTGCGATCGTGCCCATGGCGGCCCTCCTCGCGCCGGCGCCGAGTGGGCACCTGGTCATAGAGCATCTCGCGGCCCACTTCTACGACGGTGATCCGCTCGCGCTCCTCGACGAGGTGCTACAGGTGCTCTTCGACTGGCAGACCACTCTCTTCGCCCACGGGGTCGCCCTCGAGTCCCACCAGCAGAACATCTCGCTCGTCTTCGACCACACCGGCGAAGGCCCCCGGCTACGGCTGCTGCTCAAGGACAACGACGGCCCGCGGGTGAACCCGGCCAGGCTTCCCGATCACCTGTCCCGCGCCACCTTCATCGACTCGCGTATCACCACCGACGACGACGGCCAGATCGCCGACCTGTTCACCACCATCACCGTCCACCTGTGCGCCGGCTCCTACGCCTATGGCCTCGCCCGCGCGGGCCTCGCCCCGCTGACGACCGTACAGCGGCTGATCCGCGACCGGCTCGCCGAGGCGGTCGACCGGCTGCCGCCGCAGCCGCGTGCCGTCCTGCGCGAGCGGGTCCTTGACGCCGCACGGCTGCCGGTGAAAGCCATGGTCAGTGCGGGCACCCTGCTCAGCAAGGAACGCTCCGGCGCCGCCGACATCAACAAACACTACATTTTCACGGGTCCCAACTACCTTTCCGTGCCGTAGCCGTTGACCCTTTTCACCGGTCGAGCCGTTTCCCTGTCGTATTCCTCGTCGTCGAAGCTTCCCGTCTCACCGAGGCCTGTGCCTCCGCATCCGTTGGAGTCGTCCATGCCGATCTCCCCGGCGCCGGCCCGTGTGCCCGTCGCGCTGCCCACCGCCGACCTGGCCGCCGCGCACACCCTGCTCAACTGCCTGCTGCGCGAAGTCGCCGGCCCCGAGCACCAGACCGCCGTCCTCCACGGCCACCTGCTGCTGCGGCTGCCCAGGCAGAACGTCCTGCTTCGAGTGGCGCTGCGCCGCACCTCGCTGCTGGGCGCCCACCGGTTCACCGGACCGGTGACCGAACGTACGTCCGGCGGCTGGGCCGAGGTGAGCCTGGAGCGGCTCGGCGCCTATGTACACGGCGAACTGTCGCAGCGCACGGGCGTCCGCAACGAGGAGTTCCTGGCCCAACTCGCCGCCAGCCGCGACGGCATCGCCACCGCCCTCGCGGACCGGGCCCACCGCAGCCCCGGCGGCGATCGCTATCTGGAATCCGAACAGTCCCTGGTCTTCGGCCACCGCTTCCACCCCACGCCCAAGGCACATTCGGCAGACAGCACCGCATGGCGGACCTATGCACCGGAGACCCGCGCCGCCTTTCCGCTGCGCTACCTCGCCGTCGCCAAGGAGCTGATCAGCGAGGAGACCGCGGTCCAAGGCGCCGCCTCGGACATCGACCGGCTGCGCCCGGTCCCCGAGGGCTACCGCTTGCTGCCCGTCCACCCCTGGCAGTACGACCTCCTCGGCGGCCAGGAGCCGTTGCGCGCCGCGATCGCCGCACGACGCGTCCTCGACCTCGGTGTCGGCGGTCCACCCTTCACCGCGACCGCCTCGGTGCGCACCCTGCACGGCCCGGACGCCTTCCTGAAGTTCAGCCTCAACGTCCGTATCACCAACTGCCTTCGCAAGAACGCCCGTTACGAACTCTCGGGGGCAGTCGCCCTGACCCGGCTGCTCGACCCCGTGCTGAACGAGCTGACCGCTCGATTCCCCGGCAGCGCGATGCTCCGCGAACCCGCCTACCGCGCACCGGCACTGCCCGGAGCCGACGGCCGCGTCGACAACATCCTCCTCGAAGGGCTGGGCGTCATCGTCCGCGAACCACTTGAGCGCCGCCTTGCTCCCGGGGTGACACCGCTGCTGGCCGCCGCGGTGGCCGACGAATACCCGACCGGCTCCGCCCACATCTCCCATCTGCTCGCCGACCACGGCCCGCACGCCGCGCTGGAGTGGTGGACGGCCTACCTACGGCTGCTGCTGCCACCGGTCCTGGCCGCCTACTTCGACCACGGTGTCGTCCTCGAACCCCACCTGCAGAACGTGCTCGTCGGCGTCGACGGCACGGGGCTGCCGCGTCAGGTCGTCTTCCGTGATCTGGAGGGCACCAAACTGCTGGCCGAGCACCACGCCGAGGCACTGTCCGCGCTCCCCGCCGAAGTGGCCGGACCGATGGTCTACGACCCCCGGCGTGGCTGGGACCGCGTCGTGTACTGCCTGCTGGTCAACAACACCGCCGAAACCCTTGCCGTCCTCGCCGACCTGCACCCGGACCTGGAACCCGCCTTGTGGGCCCAAGTCCGCAGCGTCCTGCGCGAGTACGCCGACGACAACGGCTGCCCACCGAGACTGCGTGCCCTGCTCGCCGGGATGCCGCTGCCCGCCAAGGCCAACCTCCTCACCCGGTGGCGACGCCACCCCGACCGCCAAGCACACTACGTCCGGCTGCCCTCCCCGCTCGCCGACCAGGTGCTGGCCCAAGCCGACAGGGACGTCCGTTGATCACCCCACCGGTAAGCGACCGGATCACACTCCTGACCGGCGACGAACTCCCCGCCTACATCTACGACGTCCACGCACTGCGGGAGCACGTCGACCACATCCGCGCCGCCCTGCCGGAACGCGCCGAGCTGTACTACGCCGTCAAGGCCAACCCGGATCCAGCACTGCTCACCGCTGTCGAACCCGCGGTGAGCGGCTATGAGGTCTCCTCCGGTGGCGAGTTGGCCCACGTCGCCGAGGTCGTGCCCGGCGCCCGACTCGCCTTCGGCGGACCCGGCAAGACAGCCACCGAGATCGAACGTGCCCTGCGGGCGGGGGTGTCCCGCATCCACGTCGAAAGCGTGCACGAACTGCGACTCCTCGCCGCGCTCGCCGCTCGCACGAGCCCGGACCGCGTGGTCGATGTGCTGCTGCGGATCAATCTTCCCCTCGCCTCCCACTGCCTCGACGGCGCCGCCTTGGCGATGGGCGGGCGGCCCACTCCCTTCGGGCTCGACCCGGACGACGCCGACACCTGCCTGGCGCTGCTCAGCACGCCCGAATGCCGTCGGCTGCGGTTCCGCGGCATCCACTCCCACCTGGCGAGCGGTCTGGACGCGCGAGCTCAACTCCTCCTGGTCGAACAGATCGTGGAGTGGTCCACCCGGCTCGCGGCACGCCACCGCATCCGCCTCGACGAGATCAACACGGGCGGCGGAATGGCCGTCGACTACGTGGACCCCACCCTCCGCTTCGACTGGACCGCCTTCGGCACCGGACTCGCCGAACTCCTCGGCCGGTACCCCGGGCCGCGGTTGCGCATCGAGCCCGGCCGGGCCCTGACCGCGTACTGCGGCTGGTACGCAACCGAGGTACTGGACGTCAAAGTCAGCCTCGGGGAGGTGTTCGCCGTACTGCGCGGCGGCACACACCATCTGCGCACCCCGGTGACCAAGGGACACAGCCAGCCGTTCACCGTGCTGCCGGTGGACCACTGGCCGCACCCGTGGCCGAGGCCGCAGGCCGAGAGGCAACCGATCACGCTGGTAGGCCAGTTGTGCACCCCGAAGGACGTACTGGCCCGCGCGGTCCCGGTCGGCAGTCTGCGAGCCGGCGATCGGGTGGCGTTCGCGCTGACCGGGGCCTACGCATGGAACATCTCCCACCACTCGTTCCTGATGCATCCGAAACCAGCGTTCCACTACGTCATGTGACCTGATGAGCCTGCCCGTCGGTGACGCCGGGCCAGCCGTGGACGCCTTCGTATCGGGCGATGCGGAGTGTCCGTCGAAGTCGCGGAGGACGACTTCGACGGGCATGACAGCTCCAAGGCCCCGAGACCGAGCCGGCTCATCACACCTCTACGGCGCTACGGCACTGAGCCGCTATGGGGAAGCGAGCGAGATCGCCGCCACCGTCGCCCATCTGGCAAGCGCGGAAGCCGGGTACATCACCGGCGCGGCGATCAACGTGGACGGAGGGTTCACCGCCTGACGGGTGAGCGGCCACTGCGTGACCACCGGGGACAGTGTGGGCTCCTGGGGATGGTGACCGTGTCGTGCTGTAGAAGGTGCCATCGCGGAGCATGGCGAGGAGGGCGTCGGCCACCCTGGTCGGC
>CAYNNX010000003.1:14092-47763 GCA_964398515.1 uncultured Streptantibioticus sp.
GTAGAAGGTGCCATCGCGGAGCATGGCGAGGAGGGCGTCGGCCACCCTGGTCGGCCGGGCGTGGACGCCCGACGCGGCGGAGCCGGCGGTTCGAGCGGGCGGCCCGTCTGCGCGCCGAGGAGGCGGTGCCGCCTGGGCTCAGGTAGTGGGGTCGCCGTCGAACTGGTCAAGGAGAACGTCGGCCAGGGTGTCGCCCATGGTGGCGGACGCGCCGTCGTTGAGGGACTGTTCGGCCCAGATGACCTTGCCACCGGGCGTGTACCGTGTGCCCCATCGCTGGGCCAGTTGCGCCACGAGGAACAGCCCCCGCCCGCCCTCGTCCGTGGTGGCCGCGCGCCGCAGACGGGGCGAGGTGCTGCTGCCGTCCGACACCTCGCAGATCAGACTGTGCCCGCGCAGCAGCCGCACCCCGACCGGCGGTGACCCGTAGCGGATGGCATTCGTGACCAGTTCGCTCACGATCAGTTCCGTGGTGAACGCGATGTCCTCCAGCCCCCACTCGCGCAGCTTCTCGCCGCAGCGGGCCCGTACCGAGCCCACCGCTGCCGGGTCCGACGGCACGTCCCACTCGGCTACGCGCGACGGCTCGAGCAACCGGGTGCGCGCCACCAGCAGCGCGACGTCATCGGATGGGTGAGTCGGCGTCATCGCGTCGATCACCGCCTGGCACGTCTCCTCCGGAGCACGCCTCTCAGCTCCGTCCAACGCCCGGCGCAGCCTCTCCAGCCCGGCGTCGATGTCGAGGGTCCGGTTCTTCAGCAGCCCGTCGGTGTACAGCACCAGTCGTGAGCCCTCGGGCAGGCGCAACTCGGCGGTTTCGAAGGGGTGGCCTCCCAGTCCGAGCGGGGGTGAGGCCGGTACGTCCGGATAGGTGACGGTCCCATCGGGGTACACCACTGCCGGGCCGGGTTGGCCTGCCCGGGCCACCGCGCATGTCCCCGTCACCGAGTCGTAGATCGCATACAGGCACCTCGTTCCCGTCACCCCGTCTGCCTTGCCTTCGCCGGTGGTCTCCTCGCTGTCCATGCGAATGACCAGCTCGTCCAGGTAGCCGAGGACCTCGTCCACCGGCAGGTCCAGGGTGGCGAAGTTGTGCACCGCGGTGCGCAGCCGCCCCATCGTCACCGCCGCGTGCAGCCCGTGACCGACGACGTCGCCCACCACCAGGGCCACTCGTTCGCCCGGGAGGGGGATGACATCGAACCAGTCCCCGCCCACCCCCGCCTCTGCCGGCAGATACCGCCAGGCCACCTCCAGCGCATCCTGCTCCGGCAGCCCCCGAGGCAGCAGACTGCGCTGCAGCGTCACCGCCAGCGCGTGCTCCCGGGTGAACCGCCGCGCGTTGTCGATGCACACCGCGGCCCGCGCGGCCAACTCCTCCGCGAAGGAGAGGTCCTCCGGCTCGAACGGCGGAGAACCACCCGCCCGCATGAAGCTCGCCACGCCCAGCGCCACACCCCGCGCCTGCAGCGGCACGGTCACCAGCGAGTGCAACCCGTGCTTCAGGGCCTTCCGGGTGCGGTCCGGATCCTGCTCCTGCCATCCCCGCGCCTGCCGCAGGTCCGCCTCGCGCACCGCGTGTCCTTGCTCCAACGCCCGCAGCTGCGGCGCCGCCGGCGAAAACGTGACCAGTTCGCCCACCGGATACAGCGGCAGAATCCGCTGATCGCCGCTGATCGCCACGCGCCGCATCCGGCTCCACCGCTCCGCCGTCGGCTCCTCCCCTCGCGTCACCTCGTCCAGCAACTCCACCGTGACGACGTCGGCGAACTGCGGTACCGCCACTTCGGCGAGCTCCTGCGCCGTACGCCTCACATCGAGCGTCGTCCCGATCCGCACCCCCGCCTCGTACAGCAGCTGCAACCGCTCCCGTGCCACCTCCGCGCGACCCGACACCGCCGCCAGCTCCGTGGTGTCCCGCAACGTCACCACACCGCCCCCCTCGCCCCCGTGCGGGTACGTGGGCCGCTTGTTCACCGCCAGCAACCGGCCCTCGGCCAGATGCACCTCATCCGTGACCGCCTCGTCGGACGACAGCAGACGCGTCATATCGCCCGCCAGTCCCAGCTCCCGCACATGCCGCCCCTCCGCGTCGGCCGGCAGGCCGAGCAGCCGCTTCGCCTCGTCGTTGGCGAGCAGCAGTCGCCCGTCGGCGTCGGTGATCAGCACCCCTTCCCGCACCGCGTGCAGAACCGCGTCGTGGTGTTCGTACATCCGCGTCATCTCCGCCGGGCCCAGGCCATGCGTCTGCCGCCGCAGCCGCCGGGCGACCAGTGCCGTCCCGGCGGTAGCCAGCGCCAGCGCGGCGGCGCCGGAGGCCAATGTGATCGACAGCTGCGGCGCCCACAGTGCCGCCACGTTCTTGACGGTGATCCCGGCGGACACCAGGCCGACGACCGTGCCGTGGGCATCGGTCACCGGGACCACCGCCTGGATGTCCGTTCCCCCGCCCCCGGGCAGGGGCGGGCCTCCTGCCTCCTCAACGGTGGTACGGCCTTCCAGCGACGGTTTGATGGTGCCGACGAATTTCTTCCCGATCTCCGACGGGTAGGGGTATGTGTAACGAATTCCGCCCGTGTTCATGACGACGATGAAATCGACATCCGATTTCTTCCGTGCGGCTTCGGCGCGCGGCTGCAGCACCGCCGTCGGATTTCGGCTGCGGAGCGCCTGCACCACGCCCGGGGCGTTGGCGAACGTCTGGGCCGCGACCACCGCCTCTCGACGGGCCCGCTGGACGGCATCGCGCTCCGCCTGAAGCACCAGGGTCGTCACCGCGGCCGCGACCAGCAGCACCACGATCACGATCTGCAGGACGAACACCTGCCCAGCGGCACTGCGCAGGTTCAGCAGGGACTCGCGACGATCACGCGGCCGCCCGGGGAGGGGGGAGCGCGACAGCATTCGTCGAAGAGATCCCTTCATGACCTATTCATAACACCGCGCTTCCGCGCCCAGACGGACTGCCGCCCGGTACCGCACTTCGCTCGGCGTCGCCCCGCGCCCTCGCCCGGGGAGCCGGGTCCCGCGGGCGCCACCACTGCGGCCCGCCCTGCCGACACCGCGATCGGAGCCGCGCATCGACCGCGCACGAGAAGTCCGCCCGCCTCATGCAGGCCCACGGCCGAACGCAAACCGCCACGCTCCAGGAGGTCGCACATCCCGGGGCGGACCACCTGGCGCAGCTGAGCGGCCTTCAGGCCGCTGCTCGCCGCGCCCGTACCGACGCCGATCATCCACCGCCCGGCCGGCGAGTGACCGCACCTGCCACTGGACCCCCGTCGTCGCCCGGGCCCTGGTCGGCGCGGTGACGAGGCCTGCCACGCCGAGCTGTCGCTCACGCCTTCGTCGCGTCTCCCGCCTCGGCCGACGAGGAGGGGGCGAGTCACCGCCACCGACGCCGTGCGGCCCGGCGCCCTGGCAGCCGTCTTGGACGCCACGATCAGTTCGTCGGCCGAGGCGGTCAGATTCCAGCGGCCGCCCGGCAGGCTTCCCTCACACGGCCGACTCCAGACAGTGATGCGCGACCAGCCGACCGCTCCGGGCCCTCGTCTCGTGCGCGTCACGGACAGCCTGGTCGATCGCCGTCGAGTCGCCGGCGGCCATCCTGCGCCGCAGCCCAACGCCGGCCCGCATTCTCACGACCGCTTCGCTTCACCGTCATGCGCCCGTTACGCGTGGCCGTCGGCCAGGAACGCCGGCAGCCGCAAGCACAAGGGCGAAGTGGCCGACGCCCGTGATGAGGAGGTGGAACGTCACCGAACCCACGTCCGCCGGAGCCGGGAATCCGCACCCGCACCAGAGGCCCCTGCGAAGCTGTCCGCATGGCTCTCTTGAACGGACACCCGGCACACCCCGACGCGCTGCGCACGCTCGCGCTCACCAACTACGGCCACTTCACCACGATGCGCGTGGACGACCAGCAGGTGCGCGGAGTGACCAGGCATCTGGAACGGCTGGTGCGCGACTGCCGCACGGTGTTCGGCGCGGACCTCGACCCCGACCGTGTGCGTCAGTACGTGCGCGATGCCGTGGGCGACAGGCCCGGCTCCTTCGTCGTCCGCGTCACCGTCTTCGACCCCGGTCTCGATGTGGGACACCCGGCCTCCGCGAACGATCCCCACGTCCTGGTGACGCACCGGTCGGCGGGCGCGCTGCCTCCGCCTCCGCTGCGTGTCAAGACCGTCCGGTACCAGCGGGATGTGGCGCGGGTGAAGCACACCGGCCTGTTCGCAGCCCTGCACCACCGGCGCGCCGCCCAGTTGGCGGGTTTCGACGACGCGCTGTTCGTGGGAGTGGACGGACTCGTCTCCGAGGGCCCCACCTGGAACATCGGATTCGTCACCGGGGACGGCGTGCTGTGGCCCGAGGCCGACGTCCTGCCCGGCATCACCATGGCCCTGCTCCAGGAACTCCATGCCCACACCGTCGCCCCGGTGGCCGCCGGCATCCTTCCCGACATGCGGGCGGCGTTCGCCGCCAACACCACCATCGGGGTGCGGGCGATCGGCTCCATCGACGACATCCCGCTCCCCACCGAGCACCCCGTCCTCGTCGAACTGCGGGAGTCGTTCCTCGCGGTGCGCGGCGAGCGACTGTAGGGCGGCCAGGTGGTCGGACGGGGGTGCGCTGTCTCCGCAGACCGCGCTGCTCGATCTTCATCCACCACGGGGATTTGCCGGGCAGCGCGATGGTCGTGACGCCCGAGACGACGCGCAGCCTGTGGTACGCCCCGCGGGAGCCGGCGAGGAGCGGAGCGAGGACCCGGCGCGCAAGTCTCGCGAGGATCAGGAGCGCTTGTGGGGGAAGTCGTCGAACCGTGGTGTGCCGGGCTCCATGGGGAGCCTGGTGGCGCGGGCGGTGAAGCTGATGGCGTGGTACCAGCCGCACAGCATGAGCAGGTCCAGGAGTTGTTCAGGAGTGAACTCGGCGCACAGACGGTCCCAGAGTGTGTCGTCGAGGTCGTGGTGGAGGTGCAGCGCATCGGTCGCGTCGAGGAGTAGCCGGTCGCGTTCGGCCGTCCAGCACGGGTCTGCGCTTGTGCCGTGCGTCAAGGAGCCGATCTGGTCGGGGGTGAGTGCGGCGCGTGTGGCGAAGCGTGCGATGTGCACACCCCATTCGTACTCGCAGCCGCACCGCGCGCAGGTGCGGTCGATGACGATCTCGCGGTCTCGCAGGGTGAGGCTGAGTCGCCGACTGAGCTGGTACGAGCCCCAGTTGTGCAGTGCCTCAGCGAGTTGCACGTTGTGAGCGTAGGTGCGGAACAGGGCGATCGGCGGTTCTTCGCCTGGCATCAGGCGCCGCAGCACCGCTGCGACCTCTGGACGGTACGGGGCCTGCAGCGGCGGGATCCGGGCGGTCATGGTCTTCTCCTCCCTTGCGCTTCGAAAAAAGAAGCACGGAGAGGAGGATACTGCTTCGGAAAAAGAAGCGCCAGGGTGGCGGACGGAAACCGTCACCGCGGCGACGCCGTTCCGCAGACCCGGACACCCGGTCTGCGGCTCGGCCTGCGGCCGCCTTCTTGTTGCTGCGATCGAGCTGCTGGCCCGATGGTGGACGCTCGCGGAGCCCGAGCTGAGCCTGTGGGATCGGTGACGCAACCGTCGGCCAGGGTGGCGGCGGCATGAGAGCCGGGGATGGTCGGCCAACCCAGCCTCAGGCAGCACTGGCTCGCCGTTGTGCGACAGCTGTGGTTGACGCCACTGCACGGCGACGCACGGTGCCTCACCCGGCCCCGCGGCGGGCCGGCGCGCGGCAACCACCCCATGCGGGGCGGCGGTTGCCGACGGGCTCAGAGGTGGTCGTGGTCGTTCCGGCCGGGCTCGTCGGCCAGGGCTTCGGCCCACCCGGCCGACCAGCTGACGAGGGGGCGAAGGGCTTGGTAGGCGTCCTCGCCGATCGCGGTGAGCCGATAGGGGCCGCCCGGTGTCTGGTGGACGAGGCGTGCTTCGATCAGTTCGAGGAGCCGTTGACGCAGGACGCTGGACGAGATGTTGTCGCACTGCTGCTGCAAGGCGCGGAAGCCGAGGGGGCTGTCGTGCAGCTCCCACACGATGCGCAGGTTCCAGCGCCGGCCGAACAGATCGAGGGCGGCCATCAGGGGCCGTCCGGTGGTCGATCCGCGGACCGGGCGTCCCGGCTTCGGCACTGCCATGAAGAGCCTCTCCAGGAACCGACTGTTGTGTTGCTTCGGTGGCGTGCAACACTATCATGGCGGTGCTTCTGAATTCGAAGCAGTGGAGAGAGGAAAGCCATGCTGATCACGCCCCTGTGCCGTCGGATGGGCATCGAAGTGCCCGTCGTCCAGGCGCCGATCGGTTCCGCGACAACGCCCGAGCTGGCAGCGGCGGTGTCGAACGCCGGAGGACTGGGCACACTCGCCCTGACGTGGGTCACCGCCCACGAGGCGCGTCGGCGGATCGGCGCCGTCCGGCGGCTCACCGACCGGCCTTTCGCCGTCAACCTGGTGCTGGACTTCCCGGTGGACGAAGTACTCGATGTCTGCATCGCTGAGGCCGTGCCCGTCATCTCCACTTTCTGGGGTGATCCGTCGGCCGTCGCGCAACGTGTGCGCGCGGCGGGCCTGATCCACCTCCACACCGTCGGTTCGGTGGCAGAGGCCGAGTGTGCGGCCGCGGCCGGGGTGGACGCCGTCGTGGCCCAGGGCTGGGAGGCGGGCGGTCATGTGCGTGGTGAGTCCACCACGTTGGTGCTGGTGCCCGCGGTCATCGACGCCGTACACCCCACCCCGGTCATCGCCGCCGGCGGAATCGGCGACGGCCGCGGCCTGGCCGCGGTACTCGCCCTGGGCGCTCAGGCCGGCTGGCTGGGTACCCGCTTCCTCACCGCCCGGGAGGCAGCCACCCACGACGTCTACCGCCAGGCGGTCATCCGTGCCGCACCCCAAGACGCGGTGCACACCCGCTGCTTCGACGGCGGATGGCCCAACGCCCCGCACCGGGCCTTGCGGAACTCGACGATCAACACATGGCAGGCGGCTGGCGAACCCGCCTCCCCGGCGCGCCCCGGTGAGCACGCCGTGGTGGCCACAGACGCCGACGGTCGGCAGTGGCCGCGCTACGCCGACATGATTCCCGTACCCGGCATGAGGGGCGAACTGGAGGCGCTGGCCCTGTATGCGGGCCAGACCGCGGGACTGATCAGCGACACCGCGCCGGCCGGGGAGATCGTGGCCGACATCGCCGACCAGGCGGCGGCCATCCTTACCTCCTCATCCGTGACCGCCCTCACCCCTCATCCGTAGTGGGCAGGAATCCGCGCCTGTGCCGCCTGGCCGCGTAGGTACGGATGTGTGGGCAGCGAGCTTGCCCAGTCCGCACCAGGCCGGTACCAGGCCGACCGGACCTGCCCCCCGACGGCTGGGTCTCGTGGCGCACCGCTGCACGAGCCGGCCGGGGCGTACGGCTGACCTCGCAGGCCGAAATGCTCATCGCGCACACCGAAGCGGTACTCGAGCAACTGGCCCGCGCAGAAGCCGAGGTTGCGCTGGCGTCAGCGGCCGCGGCCGTGATGGGATGCCTCCTCTACGAGCCTGCGGCCTTCTGGGGCTGACGGCGAACAGCGGTCCGACTCCGGCCCGGCCATGCGGCGGGGGCACGGACAACGGTCCGCGCAGGGCGGCTGTCTCGCGGTCGGCCACCGTGTCAGGTTCGCCCGCCGCTTCCTCCGGCTTCCCCCGGAACACCTGAATCATGCGGGAGGGAAGGACGGTTCCACGCCGGCCAGGTCGCAACTGGCGGTCCCCAGGCGCGCCGCGAGGGCCCGGACGGCCAGGGGGGCCGCGGACGGGTTCGAGCCGGGGAGCGCCGCGCAGGCCGAACACCCGGGGCCCCACAGTTGCCGCCGTCCACGGACGGTAGGACAGCCCGGACGGCGGGCCATGCGCCTGCTTCCTTGCCCTGGACCAGGAGGCGCCCGGCAGGCCACAGCAGCCGTGCCCCGGTGGTCGGCGCGTGCACACGCGGGCGTGCGGGGTCAGGGAGTCCAATGCTCGTAAACATGTTGTCGGTTGCCGCTCGGCTGAGAGAGCATCCCGCGCATGGATGAACCTGCCGAGTACCTCGGCTTCGCCCGGGCTGAGTTACTCCGATGGCGCCCGGACGACGTGGATGTGCTGGATCGGGTGATCTCCGAGTCCCTCGATCACCTTGTACCGTGGATGCCCTGGGCAGCCGAGCACAACAGGAAGCAGACCGCCGAGTTCCTGGCTCGAAGCCGGCAGGAGTGGAAGACAGGCCAGGCCTACAACTACGCGATCACGTCAGATGGCACGGTGATCGGCGGCTGCGGGCTGATGCGGCGGATCGGCGCCGGTGGCCTGGAGATCGGTTACTGGCTTCACCCCGGGTGGACCGGACAGGGCCTGGCCACCATGGCTGCCGCGGCTCTGGTTCATCAGGCGTTCCGACTCAAGGGGATCGATCGGATCGAGATCCACCATGACGAGGCCAATACCGCCAGTGGAGCCGTCGCCCGTCGGCTGGGCTTCACCGAAGCCGGGCGTGTGAAGGTGCCTGAAGGGCCGACTGCCCCCGGAGAGGTGGGAGTCGATGTCATCTGGCGTATGCGTGGCAACGAGTGGAGTACGGCTTCACCGGCGAACGCTGTCACCGGTGGCGTGCCCGGTGGGAGCAGGGGAGCCAGACGTGCCGCGTCGGGCTCGTAGCCGTGGGCGGCCGCCGGGGCGCCCGGCTCGGGAGCGCGGTGGCCAGGTAGGTGCACAACCAACGGACGCGGTGGGCCGGTTGGCGAGCCCGGCATACGGCTCGCTGCCGGTCCGGGTCAGGAAGGGGCGCGCACCCCGGGGGTCTTCACCGGGCAGAGCGTCCCGCAACGAATGCCCGAGATACGCGGCGAGCTCATCGTCGAGTCGGTGTGTAGATCGTCAGTTTCAGGGCGGGGTCCTCGTTGGCCTGGAACGTGGCGTGGTCGTAGGCGCGCCGCCCCTTTCCCGGCTGGTGGAGGATCTTGTGGCCGGCTCCACTGCCGAGGACGTCGTGCTGGTTCCACCATGTCTCGAACTCGGGGCCCGATCTCACTGTGAAACGATCTGTCGGGCTGGATGGCCAGTGATCATCGTCAGCCTCGGACGTCCGTTCGTGGCCGGTGTGCGGCTGTAGAGGGAGCATCGGTGAACGCAGCGGAGCGGCCTTTCCTGATGTCTGTAGAAGATGTCTTCTGCCTGAACCAGGGCAGGGTGGTCATGTCGACGGGCCGGATCGAGCGTGGGAGGGTTCGCAAGGGCGAAGAGGTGGAGATCGTCGGCTTGGACGGCGGTGCGATCGCTCTCGTCGAGGACATCGATGCGAGCAGCCTGCGCGCCAAGGAGGCGAATGCGGGCATGAACGTGGGTCTGCTGCTGCGTGGTGTGGCAGCGGACGCGGTCGAGCGGGGGCAGGTGCTCGCAGCGCCGGGATCGGTCAACGCACATGTCGGCTTCGCCGCAGATATCACACTGCTGTCCGAGGAACACGGCGGTGCGGAAGTGGTCCCCGGCGAGCGCCTTCGCTTCTACATCCGCGCCGCTGCGGTGTGGGGCGTTGTGACGCTGCCCCATGGCACCGACGTGATGCAGCCGCTCGGGAGAGGCACGGTGACGGTCACACTCGAACAGCCTGTAGCCCTTGAGGAAGGCCAGCCTTTCGCTTTCCGCCACCACGGTCGTGCCGTCGGCTCGGGGACCGTCACCCAGATCCTGCGCTGAGTTTCATGAACGGAGCCAGAGCGGGATCGCTGCGACGGTGACTGTGTCGTGGAAGACAATCGGCGGGGCCGCTCCATCCGGTGCCGCCACGGTCGTAGAGCACCACACCGGACCGCTGCCTGGCCACCGCTGCCGCCTGGTGAGTCTGCGTGAGCACGTCCTTGCCGCCGGGGGCCACCGCGAGTGCGTTCAGCTGCACTCAGCGTGCCCGGGCGTGGGCGCCGACTGTGTACTCGGCGAACCGGCCCTGTTGCACTGGCAGAGGCGCCGGGTGGCTGGGGGAGCGGAGGGTCTGGACGGTTCGGGACCTGGTCGGCGCTTGCAAAGTCGGTTATTCCTCGATGCCGTCCTGCGTTCAGGACCTAGGGCTGGGTGAACCGTCCTTGTCCGCCAGGCGTCTGAAGAGCCATGAGGCGCCGCCTTCGGCCAGTATTCGCCGTCGGCGCCACCGGGAGTTCGCCGGGGGGCGGGGTGGGCGCTGGCCTGGCGGGCAGGACGTCAAGGCGGTCAGACGCCCGGCCGCACCGCTGAGATCGGCGAGTAACAGCTCTCGCCGCCGCGGGTCGCGAGTACGTAGGAGTGCTGCGTGCAATCCCTCGATCTCGGCCACGGCGGCTGCCAGGCGCAGGTTCAGCTCGTTGGTCCGGCCGTTGCTCTCCCCGTTCGGCATGCAGCGGGCTCCTACGTCGCGGCCCATTACAGCGGGCCATCACTATTTCACTGTTGCGCAATTCGGCAAGTGATGAGCGTATTCCGGGCCGGTACTGGACGGCAACTGGATTGGGCGGCCAGTTTTGCCCGTCGGCGGTACAGCCCCGGGTGACCGCTGTCTTGCGCTCGGCGCCCGGCGTGCCCCGGAGGCGGCCGGGAGCTCTCGCGAGCAGGAAGTGGTGAGGCCGTGGCAGACGGTAACCCCCAACCGTTTGCCACGGGGGCGGGAAGTTTTCGGCAGGCGAGCCCGTTGTGGATGGTCGTACTCTGGGTGGAGGTGCGTGCGGCGCACCCTGTCCGATGTGACCGCTGCGAGCGCGAGGAGGTGAACGGGATGAGTCCCTGCAGTAGTCCCAGCTCCCATTCCGTTGCATCCGAGGCGCCCGGCGGGCACCGCATCGTCTGAGCGCGGCCTCGTCGCGCCGGGCAGCGCACACGCTCGCTGTCGGTGGGCCTGCGGGTGCCGATCAGGCGGAGGTGCGCCATGACGATCAACATCACGCTGCCCCGTGTCCCTGTCCCCGCCGTGACCGAGCGCGGTCTACGTCGGCTGCTGCCGCTGGCGAAGCCGGCGATCCTCGCTGTGGCCGATGCCTACGGAGTCGGGACGCCCGTGCGCGCACTGGGACTCGGCTTCAAGATCGCCCAGTACACCGCGCAGAGCTGATCAACGGCACGGCCCCTTGGAGGCGCACGGTGAACGATGAGCGACTGGCCGAGGCGCGCGAGGCAGTGCGCCAGGCGGCGAACCGATTGACCGAGGACGCGGCCGCCCTGACGGCGGCTTCCGCGGAAGCGCGTGAGATCGGGTTGGCGACTCGCGCGGAAGATCTGCGACGTGCCGTGGTTGCTGCCTGGCGTGCCGGCGTGTCGAGCGAGGACCTCGCCAGTGACGCCGGTGTGGAACTCGATGCGATCGAGAGCTGGGTCCGGGCGGACGCCGTACGGCCCGAGTCGTAGCCGCTCACTGCGTCAGGAATACGCCAAGAAGTTGCGTCGACACGCGAGGCCGGGTCTGCGCTATCCGAGGTTCGAAGAGGGCACCTCGTTCGGTGCGTGTCGGCGTCGCAAGCTGCGATATTCGGCCGCGGGTCGGGGTTCTGCCCGCAACCGGGAGGCTGGGACTCGCCGCCGTCGGCACTCTCTCTGTTCTCACCGCGCACCTCGTGCTGCGCCCGCTCGGACGACTCTCAGCCAGCCGCCGCGGGCCACCCTGGTAGACGATCGACCGCCCCCCTCCAGCGGGGGACAGGCTTGCCCCCGAGCATGCGCCGTCGTGCGGCCAGGCGTTGACCTCGTCGTCATCCACCGTCGTCGTGATCTGCACTGACTCCTTCGGGAAGGCTTCAGGTTCCGGGCCGGTCAACCCCTGTCGGCGGCCGACGGGTTGGGCGCGAACCGTCAAGCCCCAAACGCACTACGGCATCGGGACACGCGTCTGCGGTCCGGTCGCAGCACTACGCCCGAAACCGGCGGCAGTTGGGCGTGCGGGCCAGGGAGTCGCTCTCGACATCCCAGGAACAACTCCGGAAGCAGTCAGCCGAGGCGTGGAGGCGTCCACGCGGCGTGCCGCAGGATCGCGCGGACCGTGGTGGGGGACGGGCCAGCCTGAGCGCCGTGTTGCGCACGGCGACGGTGAACTGATGTTGGAGCTGCCGTCCCGTCCGGCCGGCCTGCCGAGCGGCACGGGCGACCGCCCGGCTGCGAGGGCGCCGCTCGGCGTCGTAACGGCTCGACGCGGAGTCGATCGTGGTCTCCGCGGCGAGCGCGGCGGCCAGCGTGGCCGCGTCCTCCAGTGCCGGACAGGCACCTTGGCCGAGGTTCGGCGTCATGGCGTGGGCCGCGTCACCGAGCAGGGCGACCCGGCCTACGGTGTCGGAGGGCAAAGGGGTGGCGAGCTCGTTCACGTCATGCTGCAGGACGGCTTCGGGCCGTGTTGCCTCCGGTAGTGCGGGGATGGGGGCGTGACAGCCGCCGAACCGTGGCCCGGTCGCAGACGGCCGGCCCGACCGGCGGTGGACGCGGGCGCGGATCAGGAGCGGGATCGGATGGTGTGCGCGGAGTCCGCCGGTGTAGGGGCGCCCGAGTGGCCGCACCGCTCGGCGGATCCGCTGCGGCTGTAGGCCGGGCCCACCACCTGATCACCCGTGATCGGCAGCCCAGAAGCGATAGAAATAGATTATGCGCGGAGTTTCGGGTCAGGCTGGGCGTAAATTGTTGAATTCGCCCAGGAGTGCCCAAGTGCCCTCTCGGCTGCCTCGTCCGGGACGTGGCCGTCAAGGGCACGGGGAGCACGACCGGCCCCGTCAGGGGAGGTGGTGGCGGCTGCTGCGGCGCCTGCGCTCCCTGCCGAGCGTGCGCAGCCTCGCCGGCCAGGTGTTCCTCCTGCAATTGGCGGTCGTGGTGCTGATCGTCGCCGCGGCGTCGGTGGCTCTCGTGGTGCAGGCGCGGCGCGACAGCACGGCGGATGCCCAGCACCGGACTCTCGCCGTGGCCGAGACGTTCGCGCACTCCCCGGGGATCGTGTCGGCACTGGACAGCCCTGACCCGACCGCGGTGCTGCAGCCGCGCGCCGAGGCGGCGCGCAAGGCCGCCAGCGTCGACGCCGTCATCGTGTACAGGCTCGACGGGGTCGCCCTCACCCACAGCAACCCGCACCTGGTCGGGAAACATGTCATCGGGCCCTATGCGGAGGCGGCGAGCGGCAGGGCCTTCACCAGGACTTTTCGAGGGGCCCTGGGCCTGTCCGTGGTCTCGGCGGTCCCCGTCAAGGACGCCAGCGGCTCGGTTGTCGCCATCGTCTCCGTCCCCGTCGCGGTCGGGAAGGTGCAGCACATGGTGGCGCGGCAGCTTCCGGTGCTGTTCGGGGGCGCAGCCGGGGCTCTCGCCATCGCCGCAGCCGGGTCCGGCCTGGTGGGCCGTCGGTTGCGGCGGCAGACCCATGGCCTGGGTCCGGCCGAGATGGCCCGGATGTACGAGCACCACGACGCGGTCCTGCATGCGGTGCGGGAGGGGGTGCTGATCATCGGTGGTGACGGCCGGCTGCTGCTGGCCAACGACGAGGCGCGGCGGCTGCTGGACCTGCCGGCGGACGCGGAGCAGCGCCACGTCACCGATCTGGGGTTGGAGGAGGACCTTGCCGAGTTGCTGGCCTCCGATCGCCCGGTGACCGACGAGGTTCACCTGGCAGGCGACCGCCTGCTGGCGGTCAACAAGCGGCTCACCGCCCCCCACGGGCCGGCCGGCAGTGTGGTGACGCTACGGGACACCACCGAGTTGCGGGCTCTCTCCGGCAGGGCCGAGATGGCCCGCGAACGGTTGAAGCTGCTCTACGACGCCGGGATGCGGATCGGGACCACGCTGGATGTCACGCGCACCGCTGAGGAACTGGCGGAGGTGGCGGTCCCCCGGTTCGCCGACGTCGTCAGCGTCGATCTGCTCGACCCGGTGCTGCACGGCGAGGAGCCGTCGGGTGCGAGCAACGAGTTGCGCCGCACCGCCCTCGTCGGCCTGGAGGGGGACCAACCCCTCTACCCGGTGGGCCGGCTGATCCGGTTTGGTGCCATCCACCCCATCACTGCGGCGGTGACCGGCGGCCGAGCCGTACTCGTCCGGGACCTGAGAAGCTCGGACGGCTGGCAGGCCCAGGACCCCGAACGTGCCCGGCGAGCCTTCGACCGGGGCATCCACTCCCTGGTCGTGGTCCCGCTGCGGGCCCGGGGGGCGGTGCTCGGGGTGGCGAACTTCTGGCGGGCGAACAACTCTCCACCGTTCGACGAGGAGGATGTCTCCGTTGCCGAGGAGCTGGCCGCCCGCGCGGCGGTGTGTATCGACAACGCCCGCCGCTACACCCGCGAGCACACCATGGCCGTCACCCTGCAGCGCAGCCTGCTGCCCCGCGGGTTGCCCGAGCAGAACGCACTGGACGTGGCCTACCGCTACCTGCCGACCCGGGCCGGGGTGGGCGGGGACTGGTTCGACGTCATCCCGCTGTCCGGTGCCCGGGTGGCCATGGTGGTCGGCGACGTCGTCGGCCACGGCCTGCACGCCGCGGCCACCATGGGCCGGCTGCGCACCGCCGTTCACAACTTCTCCGCGCTGGACCTGCCTCCGGACGAGCTGCTGGGCCGTCTGGACGAGCTGGTGACCCAGATCGACTCCGAGGAGGCCGCCGCCGGGGAGAACGGGCAGGGGATCACCGGGGCCACCTGCCTGTACGCCGTCTACGATCCCGTCTCCGGGCAGGTGACCGCCGCCACCGCCGGCCATCCGGGGCCGGCCCTGGTCCACCCCGACGGGACCGTGGACTTCCCCGAGTTGCCGATCTCCCCACCGCTCGGTCTGGGCGCCGGGCTGCCCATCGAGACCGCCGAGCTGACCTTGCCCGAGGGCTCCCGGCTGGTGCTCTACACCGACGGGCTGATCGAGGACCGTGACCGCGACCTGGATGCCGGCCTGCAGGCCCTGCGTGATGCCCTGACCGGCCCTGACCGCACCCCGGAGGCTACCTGCGCCGCGGTGATCGAGGCCATGCGGCCCGCCCGGCCCAGCGACGACATCGTGCTGCTGGTGGCCCGCACGCGTCGGCTCGACCCGGCCCGGGTCGCCGAGTGGCACGTCCCCCGCGACCCCGCGGCGGTGGCGCCGGTCCGCGCAGCCTGCGTCCGCCGGTTGGCCGACTGGGGCCTGGAGGAGATCGCCTTCACCGCCGAGCTGATCCTCAGCGAGCTGATCACCAACGCCATCCGCTACGGCAGCGAGCCCATCACCGTACGGCTGATCCGCGACCGCACCCTGATCTACGAGGTCTCCGACGGCAGCAGCACCTCGCCCCGCCTGCGCCGGGCCAAGGTCACCGACGAGGGCGGCCGCGGACTCTTCCTGGTCGCCCAGTTGGTCGATCGCTGGGGGACCCGCTACACCCACACCGGCAAGGTCATCTGGGCCGAACAATCCCTGCACCACGGTGCCACGCCGGCGGCCGAAGGCCTCGGCGAGATGCTTCTCGAACAATGGGACGAGACGGCATGGTGAGGGCGGCCGTGCCGGTCGCCGCAGGAGAGCCCGCCACTTCGGATCACCCGGTGCTGCCGGTGGCGGGTGGGACCGATGGGCGCAGCCTGGTGTACCGCCGCTGTCGGCCCTGGCGGCTTCGGGGGACGTGCAAGACCGCGCATGGCGGGGAAGGGTGGCTCGCGTCGCGCACTTCGCCGCCGGGCAACGCAGCGTCACGAGTCGTTCACTCCAATGGCTCGACGTGCCCTGCGACAACCGGAACTCCTTCGGTGATAACCGGTTGTTCCGGTATCCCTTCCCTCCTGGAGCCATCGTGACTGCGCCTCGTGTCCGAGCAGCGGCCGCCGTCGGCTGCCTCGCCCTCGCGGCGCTGGGTCTGAACGCCTGCGGCCACCCACCGCCCCCGACGCATCGGAACCCGTCGGTGGCCACCTCCGCCGAGGACGTGGGCGGCATGAACGCGCTGATCGCCGCCGCGAAGCACGAAGGCAAGCTCAACGCGATCGCGCTTCCACGCGACTGGGCCAACTACGGCGGCCTGATCGACGGCTTCGAGAAGAAGTACGGCATCAAGGTGACGGTCGCCGACCCGCAGGCTCACAGCCAGGACGAGATCGACGCCATCAAGAAGAGCGGGCACCGGCCCGATGCCCCCGACGTGATCGACGTGGGGGACACGTTCGCGGGGGCAGCGGCCGCCCAGAACCTGCTCGCGCCGTACGAAGTCGCCGCCTTCGACTCGATCGCGAGCAATCAGAAGGATCGCGAGGACCGCTGGGCCAACAACTACGGGGGCTACATCTCCATCGGCTGCGACGCCAACCGCGTCCCTACCTGCCCCCGGACCTTCGCCGATCTGCTGAAGCCCCAGTACAAGGGCATGGTCGCGCTCGAGGGCAACCCCACCCGGTCCGGTACCGGCTTCGCCAGCGTGTACGCGGCGGCCCTGGCGAACGGCGGGTCGTTCGACGACATCCAGCCCGGTCTCGACTTCTTCGCCGAGCTCAACAGGAGAGGCAACTTCAATCCCGTCGACGCCACCTCGGCCACGGTCGAGAGCGGTAGGACGCCCATCGGCATCGACTGGGACTTCGTCAACCTCAACTACACCGACCAGTTCCGCAGGAAAGGCGTGAACTGGGAGGTCTCGATCCCCTTCGACGGCAGCTTCGCCCAGTACTACGCACAGGGGATCAACAAGGACGCACCGCATCCGGCGGCGGCCCGCCTGTGGGAGGAGTACCTCTTCAGCACCGAGGGCCAGAACCTCCGGCTCTACGGCTACGCCCGCCCGGTACTGATGGACATCATGCAGAAGAACGGCACTCTCGACACGGCCGCCGCCGCACGGCTGCCGACGGTCGAGGGAACTCCGCAGTTCCCGACGGATGCGCAGACGGAGAAGGCAAGGGAGGCGGTCGTCCGGGGCTGGGCGAAGGCCGTCTCCGGCTGACACGCCGGCCTGCGCGAGACAGCCCGCCGTCTGACCGGAGGCCCTCCACCGGCCGGTCCCGTACCGGAAGAGGGTGGCGGCACCGGGTCCCGTTCGCCGATGCGCGAGCCGTACGGCCTCGGACCACGAAAGACACGCGGCACCCAGACCGGCGACGGCACCAGACCCGGCGCACCACACACCTGGCCTGCAAAGGCTTCGCCGGCCACGACAGCACCGCGGCCACCGCCACGGCGGGGCCTTGCAGCGTCACCGCCGGCGCACCCTCGCCCGGCCAGGTGCCCTCGCCGAGGGGAGGGCCTGGCTTCGGCGATTTAGACTTATCGGACACTCGAAACGTGTTCGGTGTTCTTGCGAATCGACGGGGTGGAGCATGCGGGACGGTGCGTCGAGCAAGACGCGGCGGCGTGCCCGTAGGGGCCTGGTGCGGCGCACCGTCGTCGCCAGCGGCCTGCTCGCGCTGCTGATCGGCCTTGCCTTCGCCGCCCTGCTGTGGTCGATCGTCGATCTCGGCGACTCGGTGGGCGACGCCGAGCACTCGCAGGCCGTTCTGACCCAGGCCAGCAGGGTCGAGGGGCTTGTTCTGGACCTTGAGACCGGCCAACGCGGCTATGTCATCACCCGGCAGAACCAATTCCTCGAACCGTGGGAGACAGCGCGGACCACTCTTCCGGGTCAGGCGGGAGACCTCGTCCGGATGAGCAGCACACCCGCGCAGAAGGCGCTGGCTCAGCGAATCGCCCTGGCCAGCGATTCGCTCATCAACGACTACTCGGTCCCGCTGGTCGACAAGGCTAGGCGGGGTGATCCGTATGCCTCGAGCGTGGCAGCCACGCAGGAGGGCAAGCGGCGTGTCGACGCGCTGAGGAAGCAGTTCGACCGCTACCAGGCGGAGGAGGGAAGACTCGTCCGGTCACGCGGTAGAGCCGCCGACACTGACACCCAGCAGGCGATCGCTGCTGCGTCGGTGGGGCTCGCCGCATCCGTCCTTCTCATCATCGCCTTCACCGGTTATATGACGCGTGCCATCGTCTGGCCCGTGCGCAGGGCGGCAGCCGTGGCCGGTCGGCTCGCCGGCGGCGACCTTGCCGCACGCATGCCGGAGACCGGCGCGGGCGAAATCGGGCAGCTTGAAGCCGCCTTCAACACGATGGGGAGATCGCTTGAGACGAGCCGGGAGCGGACGCGGGAGACTCACGACCGCCTGACGCTGATGTACGACGCCAGCCTTGCGGTGAGCATGACCCTCGACATCGAACAGATTGCGCGGGAGCTGGCAAGGGTGGCTGTACCGCGCTTCGCCGACTTCGTCACCGTCGACCTGGCCCTACCCGTCCTGCAGGGCGAGGAACCCCGGGCGAGCGACCCCGGCGTCATGCGGCGCGTGGCCGTCTGCGCCATCCGCGACAACGCCCCGCTGCACCCGGCGGGCACGCTGATCCCCCCGGGCCCGTCCCCTCGGCATGCGGCGGGCTACGGGATCGGTGCCACAGCGATCGAGCCGGAACTGGCCACGGCCACCGCCTGGCGGTCCCGCATCCCGGAGCAGGCCGAGCAACTGTTGGACTGCGGCATCCACTCGCTGATCAGCGTTCCCCTGCTCACCCGGACGACGCCCGTCGGAACGGTCAACTTCTGGCGCTCGCGAGAGTCCAGACCCTTCGAGCAGAGCGAAGTGTGCGACGCCGAGGAACTCGCCGCCAAGGCCGCCAGCGCCATCGAAAACGCCCGCCTCTACCAGCAGGTGCGTTCCAACGCCGAGCAGTTTCAGCGTCTGCTGCTGCCCCGCCTGCCCAGCCTGCAGCCTTTCACGGCGGCCGCCGTCTACCGGCCGGCCACCGAGCCTGGCCACCTCGGAGGCGACTGGTACGACGCCTTCCTACTGCCCGACGGCGTCTGTGCCCTCGTCATCGGCGACGTAGTCGGGCACGATCTGCACGCCGCAGCGGCCATGTCCCAGACACGCAACATGCTGCGCGCTCTCCTGTACGACCTGCGCACCCCACCGAGCGCGGTGCTTACGCAACTCGACCGCACCTTGGGTGCCATCACCGACAGTCCGGTCGCCACCGTGTGCCTGGCCCGCGTCGAACCCGAAGGCGACGCCTGGAGGTTGCACTGGAGCAGCGCAGGCCACCCGCCTCCCCTCCTGCTTTCTCCGGACGGCCAGCCCGAGTACCTCCACGCCGACCCGGGTGTGCCCCTCGGTGTGGACGCCGAGCAGCCGCGCTCCGACCATACCTACCCGCTGCACGCCGACACCACCGTTGTGCTGTTCACCGACGGCTTGGTCGAGCATCCCCGGCACGCGATCGACGAAGGACTGAAGGTTCTCGCGGCCACCGCTGCCTCCAACGCCGACCAGCCCCTGCAACAACTGCTCGAAACTCTGGCGGACCACCATCCCAGCGACGGACACGACGACATCGCCGTCCTCGCCCTGCGAACCCCACCCGGTCCCGGCCCAACTGCCCGCAGGTTGTCCAGGTGACGCCAGGGGCTGCCACGAGAAGGCAGAAGGGCGAAGCCGCATCTGCCGCCGTCGCCGCTGCCGTCGGGCTCACGCCCACCGACGAACGGCACCGGAGCATCAGGCGACAACGTCACCGGCCCACACACCGGGGAACACCATCGGCAGCGGCCGATGCCACGCCAACCCGCCGTGCCCTCTGCCGAGGCCGCCGATCGCGACCCGGCGACGAAGACCACGGCAGACCTGTGACCGTATCCCGGCGCCCAGCCGGCAGTTGCCGGAGGGGCGTCGCCCCCAAGGCGCCCAGGCCAGTCGTATCGCGGGCCAGACCACCGCCCGGGGCGGCACCCGACCATCCTCACAGTCGTACCGGAAGAACCCGTGTGCTCTCCTGCGCGTTGTGACATGTGACCGCGCGCTCACGGTCGGCGGGTGGGGCGCACACCCTGCTGCGCTGACAGGAACGCCGACACCGCTTCCGTGAACTCCTTGGGCGCCGCGCGGTGGATCAGGTGCCCGACCGAGATGGTGGCCACGCTCCCGCCGGGGATGCGGCGAGCCAGCTCGGCGATGCCGTCCTGGGGCACATGGCTGCGTGGGCCGCCGGCCAGCACGAGGGTCTCGGCGGTGATCTCGCTGAGCCGCTCCAGCCACTCGGGGTCGGGCCGGTCGATCTGCCGCCGGACGGCCAGCACCATCTCCCAGTCGAAGGCCAGGTCGCCGTCCGGCCTGGCCGGGGTGGTCGGCACCCGGGGGCGCGGGAGCGGGACGTCCTCCAGGACGAGTCGGCCCACTCGCTGCGGACGCTCCTGCGCGAGCAGGTAGGCCACGATCCCGCCCATGGAATGCCCGATCAGGTCCACTGTGCCAAGTTCCAGCGCATCCAGGAACCGGAGCACATCGGCCCGCATGAGTTCGAGCGAGTACTCCCCCGGCCAGTCGCTCCGGCCGTGACCGCGAAGATCGAGGGCGTACACCCGTCGGCTGCGGGCGAGGACCGGCGCCACCATGTCCCAGGCGGTGGCGTCCTCACCCAGCGCGTGCAGCAGGACGAGCGGCAGGGCATGCTGCGGACCCGACACCTGGTAGGCCAGCCGGATCCCGCCAACGTCGACCAAGCGATGATCAGCCACGTGCGGAGAGTACACAGGAAGCTCCTGCCGGAGGGTCGGCCTTCACCAGCAGCCGAACCGCCGTCCCCTGTCGGCACCCCGGCTCTCAGCCGCATGGCCGGGCACCGGTCATCCAGAGCCGACCAGGTCGCTTCGGCCCTCGCGCCGGTACCACCGCTCCGCGGCACGGCACGCTTCCCTGTCCGTGGCGGATTTCCGAGCTCGGGCCGGCTGGCGTCGGGCGCTGCGGCCTCGAGTGTCACGCTGGGGAGTCCGACGACGAGTGTCAGGTTCAGTTCCGACGGGGCTGGTGCCCCGCGGTGTGTTCTGCGGGCGGCCTGCGAGCGCCACCGTTCTCGCCGGTGCGGCAGCCGTTGGCCGTAGCCGAAAAACGGCGGCTGCATATTCGGTCACCTCGTTGATGTTCACTACCAAGTCGCGGCATCGGAGCGCACTATGGATGTGCGGCGCGGTCCGTGTCGGCTCCGCCCACCAACCGGTCTCCGGCTTCGGTGACCGCGCCGCGGGGTCGCACAGTGCCCTCGCCGCTCAGGCATCAAGCGGAAGGTGCCCGAATGTCCTCAGACCGTGTGGACGACCGACACGACCCCGCCGTCCTGGAGGCCGCCCGAGCGGCCCTGGACGACTGCTCGGACACCGCGGCGATGCGCGATCTCGTACTGGGCCGGGTTCGCGCCAACGAGCAGTGGCGCGGCGGCCGTTGTGTGAACCTGGTGGCCGCGGAGGCACCGACGAGTCCCCTGGTGCGCTCGCTGCTGTCGGCGGAAGCCGGGACGCGGGCTTCCGGAGGCGCCATCGGGCGCAACCGGCGCTGGTTCGCGGCGATGTCGGTCGTCGACGAGATCGAGGCGACGTGCGTGGAGTTACTCAAGCGGCTGTACGGCTGTGCGTTCGCCGACCATCGGCCGCTCGGCGGAATGCACGCCTGCCTCGTCGCCTACTCCGCGCTGACACAGCCCGGTGAACGCGCGCCCGTGCTGACACTCGGCCCCGACGGCGGCGGCGACTCCAGCCATACCCGCGAGGGCCCTCCAGGAGCGCTCGGGCTGCGCGTCGCGCACATCCCGGTGGACCGGGAGGGCAGGGTCGACCTGGACCGTTTCGCATCCGCGGTCCGGGAGCACCGTCCTCGCGTCATCGGTATCGGTGAGACGCTGTCGTTGTTTCCGCAGCCGGTGCGGGAGATGAGCGACATCGCGAGGGGGCATGGCGCACGGCTGTACTTCGACGGCGCGCACCAGGCCGGTCTGATCGCAGGCGGTGTCTACCCGGACCCCTTGCGGGCCGGGGCCGACCTGCTGACGGCATCCGCCGGCAAGACGTTCTGCGGCCCGCAGGGCGGGTTCGTCCTGTGGAACGACCCAGAGCTGACCGGACCTGTGGCCCACGCCATCTTCCCGGTACTCACCGGATCCCATCAGATCAACCGGGTCGCCGCGCTCGCCGTCGGGACCGTGGAGATGCTCGAGTTCGGCAAGGAGCTCATGAGCCAGGTGGTGGCCAACGCGCGGCGGTTGGCCCGCGCACTGCAAGAGCGCGGCCTGCCTGTGCTCTTCGCCGAGCGGGGCTTCACCGCCACCCATCAGCTCATCGTCGACGCCCGCGGGTACGGGGGCGGCGCCGCGGCCGCGCACCGGTTGGCCGCCGCGAACCTGGTGGTCAACCAGCAGCCGTTGCCCGGCGCCGGCGCGGGCGCCGAACCCGGGGGCATCCGGCTCGGAACGACCGAGGTGACACGGCTGGGTATGGGCGCGGGGGAGATGGACGGCATCGCCGACTTCATCGCTGACGTGCTCGCTGAGGCCGACCCGTCCGACTCGCGGCGGATGGCGGCGATCGGTGAGGCGGTGGCCAGGTTCCGCGCCCCTTTCCAGACCATCTACTACTGCCATGCCAACGGCACTCCATGACATCCGCCCGCACGACGGGCAGGCCGATCGAGGAGGCACATCCACATGACCGGGAACATCGACGTCGGCACCACACTGGCCGAACATCTCCGGGCGACCTTCCAGCCCGCCACGGTGGAGGCCATAGCGGACGACTTCCACCGTCTCGGGTACGTCAAGTTCGGCGACCCGCAGTACCGCGGTTTCGCCCCTCTGGTGCCGCTGGCGCTCCTGGACCAGGTGCGCGCCGAGGTGCAACGCCTGTTACGTCAGCACGCGGAACGTCGTGATCTGCGATTGACCACCACCGGCGGGACCCCGCGACGGATGAGCGTCGTCAAAAGCGAGGAGATCGAGAAGGAGAGTGAGCTCATTGCCGCGTTGGCGCGTTCCGAGCCGCTGCTGGGCTTTCTGGGGCGGATCGCCCGTGAACCGGTCATTCCCGAGGTCTCGGGCGACGAACGTTTCCTCATCACTCATCAAGAACATGCGTCGGACACTCACGGCTGGCACTGGGGCGACTACAGCTTCGCCCTGATCTGGGCGTTGCGGATGCCGCCCTTGGAAATGGGCGGCATGCTCCAGTGCGTGCCGCACACCCACTGGAACAAGGCCGAACCGCGCATTCACCGGACGTTGTGCGAGCGGCAGATCGACACCCACGGACTCCTCACCGGCGACATCTACTTTCTGCGGACCGACACCACCTTGCACCGTACGGTGCCGCTGGTCGCCGATGCCGAGCGCACCATCCTCAACATGACCTGGGCAGGCCAACGCGACCTCGACAAGGAACTGGTGGGCGAGGACCGCTGGTGGGAGGACCCTGAGGTACGCGCCGCGCAGGCCCCGTGAACGGTGCCCTCTTCGCGTCGTACCTGCTGGCCCTCACCGTTCTGATGCTCACCCCGGGGCCCGACATGCTCTTCGCGCTCAGTTGCGGGGTCCGGTTCGGGGCACGAGCCGGGTTCACCGCCGCTTGCGGTGCGGCCGCCGGTGAGGTGGCCCATCTGTCCGCCGCGGCCGTCGGTCTGGCGGCGCTCTTCCGGACGGTACCGGCGGTCTACGACGCTGTCAGGCTGGCCGGGGCCGTCTACCTCATCGGACTCGGCGTCGCCGCCTTGCGCGGCGGCGCCGGTACCGGAAGGGCCGACGGCGGCCACCACGGCATGGCAGCGGACCAGGGCGCCGATGCGACGCCGTTCCCACTTCGTCGTGTCTTTGCACGAGGCGTGGTCACCAACCTGCTCAACCCCAAGATGGCGCTGTTCAACATCGCGTTCCTCCCCCAGTTCGTCGATGCGTCCCGAGGGCATCTTCCGGTGCAGTTCCTGGTGCTGGGCGTCTGCTTCGTTCTCTGGGAGATCGCCATCGACGGGACCGTCGGCCTGGCGGCCGGACGGCTCCACGGACGCCCGGGCCCGGGCCGCCGCGCGGCCCGGTGCCTGGACGCATTGTGCGGTGCGGTGTTCATCGCCTTCGGCGTGTGGTTCGGCCTGATCGGCTGAAGGACGGTGCGGCGGCCACACCGTGCGACGTATGGCGGATCCCAGCCGCACGGCGACACGATGGGCGTGGCCGGCTGCGCCGTGTGTGTCGGCGAGAGATGCACCGACGCGCGAACCGATCGTCCAGGAACCCACTTCCTGCCCGGGTGTCGGCCCGCGGGTACCGAGACCTGGCTACCGCAAGGCGACGGGGCCGAGGCTCCGCCGACCCGCCCGATGCCCGACCGGCCCGCGCCGCGGCCCGTTTCCCACCCGATCAGGCCCGGGTGGCCGCCCTTCCGATTGCTCGGCGCGGCCGGTTGCGGGCGGAATGCGGGTGCGCCGCCCGGCTGAACGCAGGCCAGGAACGGCTCGGTTCATGAGCTGCCAGAGCGGCGACGTCCATCGAGCTCAATGTCGGTCAAAGGCGTTCATATCGGATTTAACGCCCTTGCGGAAGTCCACGGCTCGGTCACCGAACCTGCCGGGCCTTCGGACTGGCCGGTGGCCCCGTGGGCCGCCATGCCGTCCCCTGAGGGGCCCGGGATCCGAACCCCACCGCATTCGTGCATCTTTTGATCGTCAACGGGCACCTAGCCAGGTCGGCTGGTCGAACACATCGCCTATGACCTGCGTCTTCTCGTTTTCGATTCGGGCACATTCGGGCAATCTCTTGTCCGGAGCGGGACGGTGCGGGAGTGTGTTGCGGCGGTATAAATCTCTCGCAGACACATTCGGGCGCCGGGATGCCCGAACGGGCAGGGAAGGGCGGGTGCAGTTGATGCGGGCAGAAGAGCGGCACCAGCGGCTGCTCGCCCTGGCGCGCCAGGACGGCCAGGTCGAAGTCGCCGCTGCCGCCACCGACTTCGGGGTCGCCCAGGAGACCATCCGGCGGGACCTGAACGCCCTGGAGCAGAGGGGGCTGGTGCGCCGTACTCACGGTGGCGCCTATCCGGTCGAGAGCGCGGGCTTCGAGACGAACCTGGCCCAACGCGTCACACTTCACGTCGAAGACAAACGCCGCATCGCCGCGGAGGGGATCAAGCTCCTAGGCGGGGCGGAAACGATCTTCATCGACGAGGGCTACACACCGCAGATCCTCGCCGGACTGCTACCGACCGATCGGCCCCTGACAGTGGTGACGGCATCGCTGTCGACGGCTGCCGCGATCGCCGACTCCGACAACACCACCGTCCTGCTCCTGGGCGGCCGGGTCCGCGGGCGGACGCTGGCGACCGTTGGCTCCTGGGCCTGTGCCATGCTCTCGGGCTTCGTCATCGACCTGGCGTACCTGGGATCGAACGGGATCTCCCGGGAATGCGGCCTCACCACACCTGACCCGGTGGTGGCCGACGTCAAGGCGAAAGCACTCGAGGTGTCGCGCAGACGGGTCTTCATGGGGCACCACGGCAAGTTCGGAGCCAGCAGCTTCTGCCGCTTCGCCGAGGTCTCCGACTTCGAGACCATCGTCACCGACACCGGACTGTCCAGCGTGGAAGCGCACCGCTACTCGCTCCTGGGCCCTCAGGTCATCCGGGTTTGATCCGAGGGACGTCAAGGCTCGCTTGATGAGCCGAGTTCTGCAGCAACAGAAATGCCCTTATGGCATGAAATATGCCTATGGCGTGCACACGACACACACAACCGATGGAGGGATCCGACGTGACGACAAGATCGAGCAAGGCGCGTCGCACCGCTGCGATGGGAGCCGTGGCTCTCCTGGGTACCGCGCTCACGGGATGCGCCGGCGCGGGCGGCGGCGTGGCGGGAGACGGCTCCCAGGCACACTCCATCAACGTGCTGATGGTCAACAACCCGCAGATGACCGACCTGCAGAAGCTGACCGCGGACAACTTCACCAAGTCCACCGGGATCAAAGTCAACTTCACCGTCCTGCCCGAGAACGACGTCCGTGACAAGATCAGCCAGGACTTCGCCAGCCAGGCCGGCCAGTACGACGTGGCCACCATCAGCAACTACGAGACGCCGATCTATGCGAAGAACGGCTGGCTCTCCCCGCTGACCTCGCGCGCCGAAGCCGACAGCTCCTTCGACCAGAGCGACATCCTGCCCGCCATCCGGCAGTCCCTGACCGTCTCCGGGCAGACCTACGCCGAGCCCTTCTACGGCGAGTCGTCGTTCCTGATGTACCGCAAGGACGTCTTCGCGGCCAAGAACCTGACCATGCCGGCCAATCCGACCTGGAGCCAGGTGGCCGATCTGGCCGCCAAGGCCGACGGGGCCCAACCCGGCATGAAGGGCATCTGCCTGCGGGGACAGCCGGGCTGGGGTGAGGTGATGGCACCGCTGACCACCGTGGTGAACACCATGGGCGGCACCTGGTTCGACAAGGACTGGCACGCCCAGGTCGACAGCCCGGCCTTCACCAAGGCGACGGAGTTCTACGTCAACCTGGTGCGCGCGCACGGCGAGGCCGGCGCGCCACAGGCCGGTTACACCGAATGCCTCAACGACATGGAGCAGGGCAAGGTCGCCATGTGGTACGACGCGACCGCCGGCGCCGGCTCGCTGGACGGCGCCGGCTCACCCGTAGCCGGAAAGATCGGCTATGCGCCCGCCCCGGTCGACCAGACCAGGAGCTCGGGGTGGCTCTACACCTGGGCCTGGGGCATGCAGAAGGCGAGCAGGCACCAGGACGACGCATGGAAGTTCATCTCCTGGGCGTCGGGCAAGCAGTACGAGAACCTGGTGGGCAAGGCGCTTGGCTGGTCCAGGGTCCCGGCCGGCAAGCGCACCTCGACCTATGCCAACCCCAAGTACCTCGCCGCGGCATCGGCCTTCGCGGCGCCCACCAAGAACGCACTGACCACTGCGGACCCGCAGAAACCCGGTGTGCAGCCCAGGCCCGCCCCCGGGATCCAGTTCGTGGACATCCCCGAGTTCACCGACCTCGGCACCCAGGTCTCCCAGCAGATCAGCGCCGCCATCGCCGGCCAGGTCAGCGTCGCGGACGCCCTGAAGCGCGGTCAGGCCCTCGCCGCGGAGGTCGGTGCGAAACATGCCCACCGGTGACCTGCGCCCCCGTCCTTTGATACGCCCCCGCTACATCCCGCCGGTCGGGCCAGCCGAGCGGAGTGGAGAGACACCATGAGCGCCCCGTCCACCGCCGTACACCCGCGACTCCGACACCACGGCAAGCGGGCGGCGTCGCGATCGACACACCCGGCCCGCCGTGCCTGGGCCCGCCGGGCCCCACTGCTCCCGGCTCTGATCTTCATGATCGTCGTCACCCAACTGCCCTTCGTCGGCACCCTGGCCATCTCGTTCATGCACTGGAACGCCCTGGACCCGGGCAACATCGGCTTCGGCGGACTGGCCAACTACAAGACCGCGCTCACCAATCCGACCCTGCGCTCCTCCATCATCACCACCGTCGTCCTGACCGCCTCGGTCGTCCTGGTGAGCCTGCTGCTGGGACTGGGTCTGGCGCTCCTGCTCGACCGGCGGTTCCGCGGCCGCGGCATCGTCCGCACGATGCTGATCGCCCCCTTCCTGGTGGTACCGGTCGCCTCCGCGCTGCTGTGGAAGCACGCCCTGTACAACGCCACGTACGGGCTCATCAACGGATCGCTGACCTGGATCTGGAGCCTGTTCGGCAGTACACACGCCCCGCAGTACGACTGGTTGTCCGCGCTCCCGCTGACGGCGGTCGCGGCCTCGCTGGTCTGGCAGTGGACGCCGTTCATGATGCTGATCCTGCTTGCCGGACTGCAGAGCCGACCGCTCGACATCGTCGAAGCCGCACGGGTGGACGGGGCCGGCACCTGGCAGGTGTTCCGCCACCTCACCTTGCCGCATCTGCGCCGCTACCTGGAACTCGCGGCTTTGCTCGGCAGCATCTACGTGGTCCAGAACTTCGACGCGGTCTTCACCCTGACCTCCGGGGGGCTGGGGACCGCAAATCTCCCGTACACCGTCTACGAGACCTTCTACCAGGCCCACGACTACGGCCTGGCCTCCGCCGAGGGCGTCATCGTGGTCGCCTGCTCCATCGTGATCGCGACCTTCGCCCTGCGGACCGTCTCGTCCCTGCTCCGAGAGGAGGCACCGTGATGGGCACGGCCGGCACCGCATTGTCCCGCCCCAAGCCCTTCGGCGGCCGACGCATGGCCGCCGTACGCCGCAGCCGCGGCATCCTGGGCCTGCTGGCCTGGTTCTGCGGCCTGGTGTTCTTTCTGCCGTTCGCCTGGATGGTGCTCACCTCGTTGCACAGCGAGTCGGCCGCGGCGACCAACCCACCGAGCATCGGTGCCGGGCTGACACTCCAGGGATACCGGGACTTCTTCGGCTCGGGCACCGGTATGAGCCCGTGGCCGCCGCTGATCAACTCGCTGACGGCGAGTGTCGCCTCGACCCTGCTGGTGCTGCTCCTGGCCATACCCGCCGCGTACGCGTTGTCCATCAAGCCGGTGCGCAAGTGGACCGACGTGATGTTCTTCTTCCTGTCGACCAAGATGCTGCCCGCCGTGGCCGGGCTGCTGCCCGTCTATCTGATCGCCCAGCACACCGGCATGCTCGACGACATCTGGCTGCTGGTCGTCCTCTACACCTCGTTGATCCTGCCGATCGCTGTGTGGATTTTGATGTCCTTCGTCTCCGATGTCCCCTGGGAGATCGTGGAAGCGGCCTCCATCGACGGAGCGGGTCTGCCGACCACCCTGGCGCGGATCGTGGCCCCGGTGGCCGCCCCCGGTATCGCGGCCACCGCGCTGATCTCCTTCATCTTCAGTTGGAACGAGCTGCTCTTCGCCCGGGTGCTGACCGGCGTGGTGGCCGGCACCGCACCTGTCTTCCTCACCGGGTTCGTCACCAGCCAGGGCCTGTTCCTGGCCAAGGTGTGCGCTGCCGCCGTGTGCATCTCGTTGCCGGTGCTCGTTGCCGGGTTCGCCGCCCAGGACAAGCTCGTTCAGGGCCTCTCCCTTGGAGCAGTCAAGTGAAAGCAGCCGTCATCAACGCCCCCGGCGACGTGACGATCGAGAACGTCGACGATCCCGCGCCCGGCCCCCGGGACGTGGTGGTCCAGGTCTCCGCCTGTGGCCTGTGCGGCACCGATCTGCACATCCTGCAGGGCGAGTTCGCGCCGGCCCTGCCGATCGTGCCGGGCCATGAGTTCGCCGGTCGGATCGTCGCGGTCGGCACCGAGGTGCGCCAACTGTCCGTGGGCGACCGGGTGGCGGTCGACCCCTCGCTCTACTGCCACGAATGCCACTACTGCCGGATCGGGCGCGACAACCTTTGCGAGCGGTACGCGGCGATCGGAGTCACCGCCCCCGGAGGGGCTGCCGAGTTCGCCGTGGCTCCCGCCGCCAACTGCGTCAGACTGCCCGACCACGTCCGCACCGAGGACGCGGCCCTGATCGAGCCCCTCTCCTGCGCGGTGCGCGGATACGACGTGCTGCGCAGCCGACTGGCCGCCACCGTCCTGATCTACGGATCCGGCACGATGGGCCTGATGATGATGGAGCTCGCCAAGCGCACCGGAGCAACCGCCGTCGACATGGTCGACATCAACCCGGAGCGGCTGGCCACCGCACGGTCGCTGGGGTGCACGAACGCCGTCACCTCCGCCGACGAGATCGACCGGCCGCGCGGCTGGGACGTCGTCATCGATGCCACAGGGAACGAGAAGGCGATCCAGGACGCCATCGGCCGGGTGGGCAGAGGCGGGACCTACCTGCAGTTCGGCGTGGCGGACTACGCGGCGCGCGCGACGATCGAGCCGTACCGGATCTACAACCAGGAGATCACCATCACCGGTTCGATGGCGGTCCTCCACAGCTACGAACGCGCCGCGCAGCTCTTCGCGGCAGGCGTCATCGACCCGCAGGCCTTCATCAGCGACCGGCTTCCGCTGCATGACTACGCGGCGGCGCTCCAGCAGTTCCAGGACGGCAAGGGGCGGAAGATCCTGGTCACCCCCTGACCTGGCACACCACTTGACCGACAACGGAATTCCCGGCCGGCGGTCGCCCGGCCGGTGCTCCGACTACCGGTCGCAGCCGAGTCGAAGTTCCCTCATGGAGTCGCACATGCCGCAGCATCCACCGACACACGAAGCGCCGACGCTCGTCGTCGGCGAGGCGCTGACCGACATCCTCGTCCGCCGCGACGGACCCCGGCGCTGCTCTCCCGGTGGGAGCCCGGCCAACGTGGCGCTGGGCCTCGCCAGGCTCGGCCACCCGGTGCGGCTGGCCACCAGGGTGGGCCGCGACCCCTTCGGCCAAGTGCTCCAGACCCACCTGCGGCGCAGCGGTGTGGTGCTCACCGAAGGGTCGGTCACCGATGCCCCGACGTCCACCGCCACCGCCCGGCTCGACGTCGGCGGCTCGGCGAGCTACGACTTCGACATCTCCTGGGAGCTGCAGCCCGCCGCCCTCGACCCGGCCCACACGGGTACGGCGGCGCACCTTCACACCGGATCGATCGCGGCGACGCTCGCCCCTGGCGCCGATCAGGTGCTCGCTGCCGTCGAGGCCGCACGGGGCAAGGCGACCGTCTCCTACGACCCCAACCTCAGGCCCGCGCTGCTCGGATCCCCCGCGCAGGAGCGTCCCGGAGTCGAGCGACTCGTCGCGTTGAGCGATGTCGTGAAGGCGAGCCAGGAGGATCTCGCCTGGCTCTACCCGGGACGAAATCCCCACGAGGTGGCCTACCGCTGGGCGTGTGCCGGCCCCTCGCTGGTGGTCCTCACTTTCGGCGCCGATGGCGCGTTCGTCAGGTGGCGGCGGGGGTGGCGGGATCTGCCGACGACACCCGTCGAGGTCACCGACACCGTGGGAGCCGGCGACGCCTTCATGGCGGGGCTGATCAGCGGCCTGCTCCGGGCCGGGCTCCTGGGAGCAAGCACGGGCACAGGAGAGCCGGACGCAGTCGCTGCGCGTGCCAGACTCCGCCGTGCCACGGCCACCACCCGCCTCGACGAGGACCTGGTACGGGCCCTGAACGTGGCCGGTCGCGCCGCCGCCTTCACCTGCACCCGTGAGGGCGCGGACCCGCCTACCCACGCCGAACTCTCCGAGTGGCGTGCTTCGTCCGTGCAGAAGAGTCAGGCAAGCGGCTGTCCCTCATGATGCCGGGGTGGGTGCCTCCGCCTGCGGGGCTCTGCGGGGGGCCGACGGACGACCACGCCGAGGACTTGGTCGTGGGGTTGCCAGGCATGGGCGGCCACGCGCTTGATGAGGTGGTGGCCGACCGGCTGTGCCGCCGACGGCCCGTCGTTGCGCAGAACCAACCGCAGACGCTCCGGGTGGGAAGCCCCCTCAGCACGGCGACGTGTCCCGCAACGATCCGATCGGCTCCCCACAGGCGCACCAGGAGGCCGTCCCCGGGCTTGGACTACCAGGTGTTCGTGGTGAGCCGCATCCGGGAGGCAGCCCGGCGCGGACTGACCACCAGCCAGGCCGTGCGGCAAGGCATCACGAGTTCAGCGGGCGTGGTCACCAGCGCGGCGGTGGTCATGGTGTCGGTCTTCGTCAGCTTCGGCTTCCTCCACCTACTGGAGGTCAAGCGGATCGGCTTCGGTCTCGCCGTAGCGGTCCTCCTCGACGCGATCGTCATCCGCATCATGATCCTGCCGTCGCTGATGACACTGCTGGGCCGGGCAACCTGGTGGCCGTCCCGCGAGGCGTCCCCCCCAAAGCGCACCGGATGATTCGACAGCCGCAGGGCCCCTCGCCCTTCGTTAACCACGTCCTGTCTGTCCAGGCGGTAATCGCATCGTCAGCGGTTGCCGTCCGAGATCTCTCTCGCCCAGCCCGGTCGATCCCGGCTCCACTGGACGAAGCACGGGCGGCCACGGCTGAAACGTGCGGTCTCCGGCAGCGCAGGCCGACCCTCCGGTGTCGCTGCGCGCCCCGGCCGCGCCGCTGGGGCCCGGGAGGGGCGGTCAGTGTGTCTCTGCTCCGTCGAAGCTGGCGTAGTAGGCCGCGGCCATGTCCTTGTCGGCGTGGCTCTGGGCGGCGGCGCGGCGTAGGCGTTCGGCGCAGGCGGCGGCCCCATCGAGGCGGATGCCGTGCTTCTGGGCGGCTTGGACGATCAGGCGGGCGTCCTTCTCGGCGGTGGCCACGGCGAAGCTGGGGGGCACCAGGCGGTCGTTCAGGATGAGGTCGGCCTTGGCGTGCAGGTATCCCATGTCCAGCGGCCCGCCGGTGATGAGGTCGAAGAAGCTGTGCGGGTCCACGTCGAGGCCCTCGGCCAGAGCCAGTACCTCGCCGGTCGCGTTGGCGGCCGCGATGACCCAGACGTTGGCCACGAGCTTGAGGCGGGTGGCGCTACCGGCCGCGCCGTCCTCGCCAGTCCAGACGGTGCGGGAGCCGATGGCGTCGAAGACGGGCGCCACGACCTCCCGGCCCATGCTCGGGCCTGCGGCCAGAACGAGCAGTCGCCCTGCCTCCGCGGGCTGCCGGGTGCCGAGCACAGGGGCGTCGAAGAAGATGAGTCCGTGTTCGCGGGCGAAGTCGGCCAGGTCGCCGACGGCTTCGATCCCGGCTGTGGTCGACTGCACCCAGGCGGTGCCGGGGCGCAGGGCGGGAGCGGCCTGCTGCATGACGTCCAGCACGGCGGGGCCGTCGTGCAGCATGGTGAGAATGACGTCGGCCTCCCGCACCGTTTCGGCGGGGGTGTCGGCGATGTGCGCGCCGTCGGCGGCCAGCGGTTCGGCCTTGGCCCGGGTGCGGTTCCACACGCGGACGGTGTGTCCGGCCCGGGCGAGGTTGCGGACCATGGCGGCCCCCATGATCCCCGTGCCCAGGACGCTCACGATAGGCGTGTCAGTCATGACGTCGGCTCTCCGTTCCTGCGGTGCGGTGTTCACCGGCTGTGTGGTGGCGGCAGGGTGCGCCTGGGGGTGGGCTCATCGGTTCTCGGGGCGCGCCTGGTCAGTCGTGGCGGGGCGGCTGCCCCTGGTAGGAGGTGGGGTGGTCGGCGTGGCGGGGATGACCGGCTGGACACGCGCAGCGGGTTGCGGTTTGCCGTGGTTCGAGGGCTGAAGTGTCTGCCATACGCCACTGCGAAGGCGGGTGGTCACCGGGCACGCGCCGAACTCCGACTCCGGTGGCCCGCCGTTCGTGCCATTCGGGTGAACCGGTCACAGCCGGATATACGAACAACGCTGCGGGTGGAATGCTGCATGAGCCTGGCCATCGACATCCGCTCACCCTTGCGGGGCATCAGCTTCTGCCATCGTCCGCTTCCGGCGGCAGGAGCGGTCGGCCTGTGATCTGCCGATGGTGTTTTGCTGGGGCCGTCCGGCGGAGCGTGCAGCAGCGAAGCGCCCATGGGTGACTGCGCGGCGCGCCTTCACGGATGAACCGGCCCGCCGGGCACAGGCGTCGACTGCTTCATGCCGTATGCGGTTCCGAGGAGTTGGATCACATGGTGTTCGGTGTCTGGCCGCGCACACGTCCCGCGGTGCCGGTCGCGGCCTCGCTGTGCGCCCTGCTGGCGGCGACCGGCTGCGGCAGCTCGGGGACTTCGGGCGCCAGTCCGAGCCCCTCCCACTCAGCGGGCCCGTTCCCGCCGAAGGGAGGCGGATCGGCCAACGTCGTGCGCTGCCTGGCCGACCACCTCAAAGTCTCCCTCGGCCAATCCCGCACGGAAGGGGGGAGTGCCTACACCTCCCTGGTCTTCACCAACACCGGCGGCTTCGCGCAGGATATCGCTGCCGGCAAGGGCTTCGTCGCCTTCACCGACGGCAAGAATCAGCTCTGGACCTTCATGGACGGCGGCACCGGTTTCACGAATACCGGAGGTTTCGCCTCACGTTT
>CAYNNX010000003.1:47773-57046 GCA_964398515.1 uncultured Streptantibioticus sp.
GCTACCCCTGCACCCTTGCCGGGTTCCCCAGCGTCGCGCCCTTGGACCCCTCCGGCAAACTCATCGGCAACCAGGCATCCCACGTCGGCGCCGCCGGCCAGGTGCTCCTGCCCCCCGGCGGCAGCGCTCACAGCGACCTGCACACCATCAAACCGGGAGGGACCCATCCTTCCTGCGCCCCTCCCGCGCACACCCTTCGCGTTCTCCCACCAGGACTCACGAACCCTTTTACCACGCCGGCGAGCGCCCTGACCACCTGCGGTGGTGTCTTCCAGGCCACCGCAGTACAGCCCGGCTCCCACTCCTGACTCGCCGCCGCAGCAACCGCATCACTCGTCCCGGGCGCTCCCCTCAACGGCAGGAATCGAACCGTTGACCAGGTGACACACGATCAGCCGGCCGCCGCGACCACCTCGGCCGACCGCCGGACCGCTGTGGCGCAGGAGGCCCCGCGGGCCTACCCATCACCGCGTTCCACCGGCCGTAGCGCCAGCAGCACCACCGTGGCGGCCGCCAGCAGTGCGACGCACCCGCTGAAGATCAGACCCGACTGCCGCAGGCCCAGCGTGACAGCCATCGCCCCTACACCGACCACGGGAAGCGAGATCGCCACGTACAGCACCACGAACAACGCGGAGGCGACCTCCGCCCGTCGCGCGGGCGGACTGTGCTCGCTCACGGTGGTGACACCGGCTCGGAACGACAGACCCTGCCCCCCACCTGCGACGACCGCCCCCGCCACGAGCAAGGGCAGGGAAGACGTGATCAGCGAGGAGAAGATGGTCGCCATGCCCCCCACGAGCACCACGCATCCCCACGGCAGCGCCCGGTGGACACCGACCCGTCCCATCAGCAGCTGACCGGCCGTCGACGCGGCGAAGACCGCGAAGACCACGGTGCCGGAAACCGCGGGGTCGCTCACTCCCTCCACCTCGCTCAGAAAACTCGGTGCCACCGATGTGAACAACCCCAGCGTGGCGAAACCGGCGAAGCCGGCCATGGCCGCCGGCACGAAGACGGGGCGCACCGACCGCGGCACACGCAATCGCCGGGGGAGAAACGACGCGCCGTGTCGATCCCGCACCGTCTCCGGGATCAGCAGCACGCCCACGACGGCCGCCGCCACCAGGACCAGGTCCACGATGAACACCCACCGGAGCGGATCCGGTACGTACTGCGCCAGAAGGCCGGCGAGCAGCGGGCCGCTTCCCAGCCCGCCCATGTTGGCCGCGGTGGCGATCAACGTAGCGGCCCCGGTCCACCGCTGAGGGGCGAGCTCTACCACGGCAGCCGTCGCGGTCCCCGTGAACAGCCCGGCGGACAGCCCGGACAGCACCCGCCCCGCGAACAACTCGGGGAGTCCGTGCTCGAAGAGGAAGCACGCCGCGCTCATCGCCGACAACACCAGTCCGGCCAGGAGGACCGGCCGTCTGCCGACGGTGTCCGAGAGCTGCCCCAGCAGGAGCAGCGCCGCGATGACACCGACGGCATAGACCGCGAAGATCACCGTCACCATGAGCGAGGAGAAGCCCAACTTCCGCTGGTACAGGCTGTACAGGGGAGTGGGCAGCGTGGTGCCGCACATCGCCACGAGGAACGCGTAGGCCGCCACGGCGAACGGCCAGCCGGGCTCGGTGGCGCCGCGGCTGCCGTTGCCGTCGTCCGGCCGTTGCGCGGGTGGCTCGTTCATCACCGCGACTGCCTACCAGGAACACCCCGGGATGGCCCTGAGCCCCGCTCGCGGCAGTGGGTGCGACCAGTCGGCTGGGCGAAGACACGATGGCGCGCGCGAGTGTGAGCGGGCTCGAATGCAGGCAGCCTGGCTTGCCGTCGGGAAGCGCCCGACGTCGTGGTGCTTACCGGAGTGGGCTGGCAGACGCGGGGTTCAGCCTCCGCAGCTCAGTGGCGCGTTTCCGCCGGTCCAGCCCCCGATCTCCCGGCCGACAACGCGAACCATCGCTGCTTCAGCATGCCTGAGCCTTGGCGCTGGCATGCCACGGCGGGTGGCCCGGGCGACCATGCTGATCGGCCGTGGTCACGGCTCCTCCTGCGAGATGACGGCCTCGGCGGCCGGTCCCGAGCGGGTCGCGACGAGGCCCGTGCGCTCGCAGTCGCGTTGCCCTTCGGCGGACACCGGCCTGCTCGGGCTGTCGGGGGAGCCTGGCGCTTATCCGCATGCGGGCGAAGGCGGGTAGGGATGACGACACCGACCCTCAGGAGGTCCGCTCATGCGCGCGGTGACCTGCGACGCGTACGCCCCCGACAACTCCCGGCTACGGTACGGCGAGGTGCCCGATTCCAAGGTGGGGCCCGGGCAGGTGCTCATCCAGGTGCGGGCGGCCGGGTCAACCCGGTGGACTGGAGGGTGATGGCGGGACTCCTGGACGCCATGTTGGACACGGTCTTCCCGGTCATTCCAGGCTGGGACGCGGCTGGGATCGTGACCAGGACCGGCCCGGACACGCCTGAGTTTGCGGTCGGGGACGAGGTGATGGCCTACGCTCGCGAGGACGTGGTTCAGGCCGGCACCTTTGCCGAGTACGTCGCGGTCTCCGCGCCCGCAGTGGCGCGCAAGCCGGCCGGCATGGACTGGGTGCAGGCCGGCGGGCTGCCGCTGGCCGGACTGACCGCGCTGCGCAGCCTGGACCGGCCGGCGGTCGGCCCCCAGGACATCCTGCTCGTGCACGGAGCTGCCGGCGGCGTGGGAAGCCTCGCGGTGCAACTCGGACAGGACCGCGGAGCCCGGGTGATCGGTACCGCCTTCGAGCGCAACCACTCCTTCCTACGTCGGCTGGACGCCGAATCGGTGGTGTACGGGGAGGGCCTGGTCGAACGAGTTCGGGCACTGGCGCCTGACGGGGTGTCGGCGGTGCGCGACTTCGTGGGCGGACAGCTGGAGGCCACCCTGGCCGTGCTCGCCCCGGGCGGGCGGCACGTCTCCATCGCGGACCCCACCGTCGAGCAGCACGGCGGCCACTGGATCTGGGTGCGCCCGGACGGCGCGAAGCCGGCCGAGCTGGCGGCGCTGGCCGACCGGGGCGCTCTTACCGTCGAGGTCGCCCAGACGTTTCCGCTGGAGAAGGTGGGCGAGGCCCTGGACGCCAGCCGCACCGGCCACACCCGCGGCAAGCTCGTGATCATCCCCTGGCACCAGCGGGAGGATGCTCCCCAGGGCCCCTGTCGCCTCTCCGGACATCATTCTGAACGTCGGCGGTGAGCGACCCACAGGTGTTCGAGGGAAAGGCCCCTCGTCGCGCATCCGGCGCCCGGTCGTGCGACACGGCTGTGGTCGCCGCCGGTGACGGTCAGGCCCGGCGCGGTCGGAACATCACCGCCGCAGCGCCGCTGGTGATCCGGCTCCGTTCGTGATCGCCAGGACAGTGCCGGGCATCAGCTACGTGCATCGACGAGATCGACTCGACGGCGTCCTTTCGATGCGCACACACCGCCCGCCACCTCGATTGCTCCGCGGTCGGATTTCCGGCGGCCACTTAGGAGGGCGCAACCTGCGCTGGCCGTGTCTCCGTGTGCGCGGTAGCATTTTTGGAAAGCAGAAGCGATTGAATAGTAAAGGCTCGAAACTCTTGCACTGCCACAGAAAAGGCCCACAGTGTGGGATGCGTGGTGTGATGCCGGAGACGGGTCCAGTGTTCGCGGCACCGTCATAACAGGTCCTCAGGACTCAGGCCGACGCGCGACTGGACGGCGCGCGGTGTCCCGGTGTACTTCCCATTCCGCTTTCCTCGGGGAGACCGTGATTTCTTCAGGAAGACCGTGACGCTCCATCAGTAAATGGGTGTACACATGGGCTGGCTGACCTTCGGTTACTTCGCATCGTACATTCCGTACGCCATGCTGGTGAAGGCGCTGGCCGGCGGGGTGACCCCGCTGTCGAGCCAGCCGGTCAACGGTTTCCAGCCGCTGCGCGCGGCCGGGTGGCGGCACATGCGACAGACCGGGATCGCTCCGCGGAGTATCCCCGTGGCGGGTCGGGAAACGCTGGCGGCCGGCTTCTTCACTTCGCTCATCGTCGGCACCACCACGATGAATTACACGTTTCCCGGGGTCTCCGTACTCTTCATGCTGCTGTTGATGCGCGGCGGAGTTCTGGTGCGCTCCCCGTTGGTCGGCAGGGCTCGTAAGCGGCACGTGAGAGCATCTGCGTGGGTGGGAATGTGCCTCAGTCTGATCGCGGTCTCGGTGGCGCTGGGCGACGTGAACCACTACCGCCTCACGGTGGCCGCGGCGGTGAGCGTTCCGATCTACCTCGTCGGCCACCTGCTCCAGGCTCCGGGAGCCGGTCAGCTCGTCGCGCTCGTCTTCGGGGTCGGGGCGGCAGCGGCGCCGGCCTGCCCGTCGGTCGCCTTCTGGTGGCGGACCCGTGCCCGCGGCGGCGCGTGGCTGGTGCCGCCGGACAACCTGGCGGAGGCACGCCTCGCCGCCCACCGGGCACGGTCGAGCCGCAACCGGATGCGGCAGACGGCCCTGGTGGTGCCCGGCATTCCGGAGAGACAGCAGGCCCGTCCGGAAGGTGGCATCCAGTGGAGCTGTTGACGAGCGGATACTGCGGCGCCGTCGCGCGTAGGGCCCACCTGGTTGCGGTGGTCGCCGAACCGGAGGACCTGACCACGCCTCGCCTGCGCGACCTCGCAGGAGTGGCCGACGCGCTGGAAATACGTGCCGACCTCGTCGGCGACCCCGATCCCCGCCGGCTGCGCAGGCACTCCACCGGGCCGCTGACCTACAGCCTTCGCTCCACGCGCCACGGCGGTCGCTCGGCCGCAGGCCCGATCGAACGGCGCCGCCGGCTACTGAGCGCGGCGGACCACTACGACCTGGTCGATCTGGAGGCGCCGGATGACCTTGTGCCGGAACTGCTGGCGGGCATCCCCGCCCGGCAGCGGCGAGTCTCCTGGCACCCGGGGGAGCCCGCAGGCCCGCGGGGGCGAGCCGACCGTGGCCTGGGAGCCGGCGCACCGCAGGCCGCAGCGGCACTGCGGGAGCGGTTCGCCGCGATGGCCGCCACGCCGGCGGCGCTGTACCTCCTCGTGCCGCAGTCGGGCACGCAGGACGGGTCGCAGTACGGAGTGGCCGCACCGCTGCTGCTCCGGGGGCTCGGACGTACCGACGTGACGGCGTTCTCCTCCGGTCCGGTCGGCACCTGGACCAGGGTGCTGGCGCCGTGGCTGGGCGCACCCGTCGTCTTCGGCCGGGCCGGTGCCCCGGGGGCGGACGGAATGCCCAGCGTGAGCCAGCTCCTGACCGACTACGGGCTGCCCGCCCTGCCCCCGCTCAGCGGCCTGTTCGGCATCGCCGGGCAAGCCCCCGGACGCTCGTTGTCGCCCCGACTGCACAACGCAGCGTTGCGGCAGCTGCGGCTGCCCGCGCTCTACCTGCCCTTCCAGGTGGACGAGTTCTCCCGGTTCTGGCCGTGGGCCGTCGACTTCGGGGCGTCGGCCAGGCTGCCGCTTCGCGGGCTGACTGTCACCGCCCCGCACAAGCAGGGCGCGGTCGAGATGGCCGAGATCGCAGACCGGGAGGCGCTGCGGTGCGGTGCGGCCAACCTCCTGTGGTTCGACGCGGGGCGCTGGCGGGCCGCCACCACCGACACGTCCGCCGCCTTGCACACTCTCGCGCGGGCCGGGGTCGATCCGAGCGGTCGCACCGCCGCCGTCATCGGTTGCGGCGCCGCCGGGCGGGCCGTCGCGCTTGCCCTGCGTCAGGCCGGAGCCCGGGTGATCCTGGTCAACCGGGGGGAGACACGCGGCCGGGAGGCCTCCTCGCGCCTCGGGCTTCCCTACGTACCGCTGTCCCGGTTCTCCCCGGCAGGGCAGGACCTGCTCGTGCACGCCACCTCTCAGGTGGAGCGGGAGCCGTTTGCCGTTGCGGCCGCCGAGCGGGACGCGGTGGTGCTGGAAATGGCCTACCGTGATCAGCCGACCGCGCTCATGGGTGCGGTCCGCGGCCGCGGACTGCACGGCATCGACGGATGGGACGTGCTGTTCGCCGAAGTACGCGAGCAGTTCGGACTGCTGACGGGCCATCGGATACCCGACGAGCTGCCCCTGCGTTCCCTCTGCTTCGGACCGGCAGAGCGGGCCGGTCCCTACGCGATGACCGCACCGGACGGACCGGTCCTGGCGCCGTCTGCGATGCAACGCACCGGCGGGGAGGCACCATGACAACCCGACCGGCTTCCCCCGCCGGGTCGGCCGCACCACGGCCGCACCTCGCACCCGACGTATCGGCTCTGCTGGGGGAGTGGGTGAACACCGACCAGGGCAGCGTGAAAGGGGCCCACCGGCTGAGCGTGTGCGGGCGGGACGACGACGTGCTCGTCAGGGCGTTCGGCAGCGGCGGCCCGCAGCCGCGCGACTGGGGGCAGGTGCCGGCGGTCGTGTACACGGCGCCAGGCACACCGTCGATCGCTTGGGCGTTCTCGACGCACTTCGACTTCGGTGCGCTGCGCACCGTCGTGTGCGCGTACCACAAGGCGGGCATCCTGGTGGCGACCACCTACTCCGTCTTCCGTGACGGCGACGGGGGCGCCGACTACTGGGCCCGCTCGTTCTACCACCGGGGGGAGGGCGGGCCATGACGGCGCGGGCGGTCGATCCGGCGCCGCTGGCCGGCGACTGGGTCAACTTCGACACCACCGCCACCGGGATCCACCTGGTCGACGCCACAGTCGACGGCAGCAGGCTCACACTGCGGATCACCGAGCGCGGCGACCCGCAGGCCGCACACGGGCCCCTCGCACCGACGGTGGAGCCGGTCAGCGGCGCCACCCTGCCGGCCGTCGCGCTGGCCGATGACATCGACGCCACCGAGGCCGTGGCCTTCCTCGCCGAAGGCCCGCTCGGCTCACGCCAGGTCATCCTCTGCGGCTACCTCAACCGCGGCCTGCTGACCATCGACACCTATACCGTCCACCCCGCCGATGCGCGGATGCCGAACGTGATGTACCGCGCCCACTTCTACCGTCCCGAAGGGGCCACTCCGACATGACCGACGACCTGGACCACGTCACCGGGCCGGCCCGCGATCCGGCGGTCGAAGGCGACCGGGCCGTGCTCGACGCCCTGGCGAAGCTGGCCGAAGACACCTTCGCCGCCCGCGCCGAGGGGTACGACCGCAGGGCCGCCTTCCCCGCCGAGGACTTCGACGACCTGTTCTCCGGCGGCTTCCTGGGCGTCACCGTGCCCCGGGAGTACGGCGGACTGGGCTACGGACCCCAGCAGCGCAACACCCTTCCCCTGTGGGAGATGACCACGTCGCTGGCGAAGGCCGATCTGTCGCTGGCCCGTTGCTGGGAGGGGCACGCCAACTCCCTCGTGCTCATCGACGCCCTGGCCAACCCGGAGCAGAAGCGGCGCTGGTTCACCGGTGTGGTCGAGCACGGGGAGAAATGGGTCGCCTGGAGCGGCGAACCCCAGGCCCCCAAGCCGGGCGAGACCAGTCGGTTCGGCACCACGCTGACCCCCGTGGGCGGCGGCTGGACCCTCGGCGGCAGCAAGGCGTTCGCCACCAGCGCCACCGGAGCCCAGTGGGCGATCCTGCTCGTCGATCCGGCAGGCCCCGGCGGAGCCCGGCACACTCAGGACGTCTACGGCAACCTGCTGCTGTTCGCCTGCGATCTGTCCGACCCGACCGTGAGCGTGGACACCTCGTGGTGGGATCCGATCGGCATGCGCGCCACGGTCAGCCATGTGGTGCGGTTCGACGACACCTTCCTGCCGCGCGAGCACCTCATCGGCGGTCCCGGTGGCTACTTCCAAGGGCACTGGCAGACCGCCTTCGTTCCGCACTACGCCGCGAGCTTCCTCGGCGGCGCCGTGGCCGCGTACGAATACGGGCTCACGTATCTGAAACGGCAGGGGAAGGGCGGCGACCCCCATGTGCAGCGTCGGGTGGGCAGCATGGCGGTCAACATCGACACCGCTCGCCTCTGGTTGCGGCACGTCGCAGGTCTGTGGGACCAAGGCAGGCTCGACGAGGCCCGGATCGCCGGAAGCAGGGCCTGGCATGTGATCGAGCACCTGGCGGAGGAGACGGTGCACCACGTCATCCGAGCGTGCGGCGCCCGCAGCCTGATCCGGCCGAGCCCGGTGGAGCGGATCCTGCGCGACCTGACCTTCTACGAGCTCCATGACAACGACGACCGCGTTCTGGCCACCATCGGCGGTGCCGCCCTCGGTGAGAAGCACGATCTGTCGTTCCACAAGCCCTGAAGTGCCTGGTCCGTCGTGCTCTCCAGAACCCTCATCGAACCGGCCTCCACTCGGTCGGCGCCAGTCTGTGCCGGGCGGCGAAAGGGGCGGTGTCGGCGGGCGGCCGGGCTGGGCTCTGGGCGTCGGGAGGCGATCTCGGAAACCGGAGTGGATCTGCGCTCGCCGTCAAAGCGGCCGCTGTGACGGGCGAGCGGCTGGTATCCGGCGGGAGCATGCATCCCCCCACTGGGGGCAGGAGGCCGGCCTCCATCGGTGAGGCGTCGATGGTGGTGAACGCCTTCCGTTGAGGGCGCCCACCGGTACGCCACCTTGCCCGAGCTCGCGGCGGCCCCTCGGAGAAAGCGTCTGCCGGAACGTGGAGGACGTCGCCGACATCGAGCACGACCCTGGCGAGCATTTCGTCACCGCGCTCCTGATGGACATCCCCGACCAGGACCGGCAGGCCGAAGTGATCAACTGCGGCCATCCGCCGCCTTTGCTGGTGCACGGCCGCCAGGTCATGGTCTTGAAAGCCGGCGGCCCCGCACCGCCGTTGGGCCTGTGCGACCTGCCCGTCCCGCCCCGCCGCACGGACCCGGCCGCATATCACCGCCCACCCCCTCAACGGTCACGACCGGCTTCGCACCAGCGGCTCACCCCGCCCCCGGGCCGGTAGGACGTCACACACGTCCGATGGCGAAGCGCGCTGCTCCGGATCGACCACCGCGACCACGGTGAGCTGAAGGCTGGTGATCGCGATCGATTCACATCGGGAGGTGCGGATGTCCCGCAGCGCACCTGCGTTCACGGCCTCGATCGGGTGGTACCGGGCAGGCGCCGGGGCCGTCGCGAGATCGCTGGGGGAGAACACACCCGCCGGCGAGGATCGGATGGCCGTGCCGACCACCGTGCTGTGGCCTGAACACGACCCGCTCTTCCCTGGGGATCGGTCGGACCGGCTGGACGAATTCTTCCAGCACGTCACCCTCGACTCGAACCGCTCGGTCGCCCAACTCGTTGAACCGGCAATCAAATGCGGAATGGAGCGAACCCGGGGGATGCG
>CAYNNX010000004.1:0-56166 GCA_964398515.1 uncultured Streptantibioticus sp.
CGGGAGCAGCGCCCTGCGCGGCGGATCCGGCACCGGGTTCGGGTATCGGCGCCGGTGCCGGGACGGCCGGGGCAGCCGGTGCGGCGGAGCGGCGGGTGTGCTCGGCGGCCCGGCGCTCCGCCAGCGCGGTGACGGCACCCCGCAGGGGGAGCCCACCGCCGGGCCCCTCGGCGGGGGCGGGTACGGCCCGCGCGGACGGCGGACCCGGCACCGTGTCCTCGACCGGTACCGCGGACGCCGGCCCGTGGACAGGTGCGCCGCGCAACTCGGCCTGGTGGGCGCGGAAGACCACCTCGCGGCCCGTCAGGCCCGCCGCGCTCACGGCAGCGTCGTGCAGCACGGCCGCCGGGGGGCGTTCCCCGGCGGCGCGCAGCAGTTCGGCGACCGCCTTGCTGTAGGCGCACGGCGCGACGGCACGCTTGGGCGGGGGCGGGGCGAGCACGCCGTACAGCGGCAGGCCCTCGGCCAACCCTCCCGGTTCCGCCGCGAGTTGGGCCCAGGCGGTCTCGTCGGCGATCAGGTCGCACAGGACGGTCGTGGTGCCGGGCGGGCGCTGCCGGAGGGCGGCGGCCAGCCAGTGCCAGGGGAAGCCGGTGTAGCGGACGGTGGCCGGCGTCGACCGGGCCAGGACCAGGTGCGGCAGACGCTGTCTGCGGTCCACGGTGACCTGGCCGCACACGTGGACGAGCAGCGGCCCGGGGGTCGCGGCGGCGGTCCGCAGGTGTGTGGAGACGGTGTTGGCGTCGACGGGGTCCACGAGTTGCACGACGTTTCCGCCCGCCGGGCTGCCGGTCAGCACACGGGGCGCGACGGTCGCGAGCAGCGGCAGCGCCGTCCCGGTGTCCATCACACGGTGCCTGCCCGGCGGCGCGGAGGCCAGCAGCAACGCGCAGCCGTGTCCGCTGTCTTCAGCCCCGTTGGTCGCCATGTCAGCACAGTAGCGGCCGTGTCGGGTATCGCCACCGCGGGCCGCTGGATCCCCCTGACGACGGCGTGATTCACGCGACCTCGGTTGCGTGTCTTGTCACATGGCCGTTCGGCGTCGCACTGTGTCACCTGGGTGATGGTGCGCCCCTGTGACGAGCCTCACTCTCCGAGCACACCGGCCACGGCCGCCACCGGGCCGGTCGGCAGCGGAAAGACACCGCCAATGTGACCGGATTGTCCCATCATGTATTGGTGTCACCTTTTCGTGCGATTGGTATCGTCCACAAGAAACTCCAAGGAACCTGAAAGGCGTCGTAGATGAGCAACGCTGTCAAGGCCCCGTCGCGTGCCGATGGCGGCACCGGTACGGGGGCCGCCGGGCAGCAGCAGCCGAGGCGGTCGCGCGGGAGCACCGCGCTCTCCCGGCGCAGCGCGGCCGTACCGATCTGGTATCTGCGGCTGGTGGGCGTACTCAATCTGCTGACCGCCGTGTCGTTCACGCTGCGCGAGCAGGTGCACCATCACAACACCGGGGAGCTGTTCACCCCGTTCATGCTCTTCGCGGGCTTCAGCTCGGCGGCCGCGGCGCTGTTCATGGCGATGATGCTGGGGCGCCGCAAGCGGATGGCGTGGATCGTCTTCATGCTGCTGTGCGGCGGCTACGCCACGCTGTCGGTGTGGGGGCTGACGTACCACGTCTACCGGCAGCACCCGTTCAACTGGGTGTCCACGTCGATCACGCTGGTGGTGCTGGCCTTCACCCTGATCGGCCGCCGCGAGTACTACGCGAAGGGCGACCCGTCCAACCCGCAGCTGGCGCTCGCGGTGCTGGGCGCCGGCGCGCTGATCTCCGTGGTCGTCGGCACCACGCTGGTGACCGCCGCCGGCCCCGACCAGGCCAGCGTCGGCGACCGGGTGTGGTACGTGGCCCTGCAGATGGCGACCCTCAACCGCGACCCGGACTTCTCCACCCTGCACGTGGCCACCTGGCTGGGGGTGGGCATCAACCTGACCGGCCTGGCGCTCTTCCTGACGGTGCTCTACGCCCTGTTCCGTTCGCCGCGCGGCCGCGAGCTGCTCGACCGCCACGACGAGGACCGGCTGCGGGCGCTGCTCGACAAGCACGGCGCCCGGGACTCGCTCGGCTACTTCGCACTGCGGCGCGACAAGTCGGTGATCTTCTCCCCCACCGGAAAGGCCGCGATCACCTACCGCGTGCTGGGCGGCGTGTCGCTCGCCTCGGGCGATCCGATCGGCGACGTGGAGGCCTGGCCGGGCGCGATCGACGCATGGCTGTCCGAGGCCCGCGAGCACGCGTGGATCCCGGCGGTGATGGGCGCCAGCGAGGAGGCCGGAAACGTCTACGCCCGGCACGGCCTGGACGCCCTGGAGCTGGGTGACGAGGCGATCGTGGAGACCGGCGAGTTCACCCTCGAGGGCCGGGCGATGCGCGGCGTGCGCCAGGCGTACAACCGGGTCAAGCGGGCCGGGTACACCACGCGGATCCGGCGGCACGAGGACATCCCGGCCGAGGAGATGGCCGAACTGGTCGAGGCCGCGGACCAGTGGCGCGACGGCCAGACCGAGCGCGGCTTCTCGATGGCGCTGGGGCGGCTCGGCGACCCGGCCGACGGCCGGTGCGTGATGGTGGAGTGCCTGGACGCGGAGGGCGAGCGGCGGGCGCTGCTCAGCTTCGTGCCGTGGGGGCCCAAGGGGCTCTCGCTCGACCTGATGCGCCGGGACCGCAGTTCGGACAACGGACTGGTGGAGTTCATGATCCTGGACCTGATCCAGGGCGCGGACCAGGTCGGCGTGGAGCGGCTCTCGCTCAACTTCGCGATGTTCCGGTCGGTGTTCGAGGAGGGCGCCCGGCTGGGCGCGGGCCCGGTGCTGCGGCTGTGGCGGTCGGCGCTGCTGTTCTTCTCCCGCTGGTGGCAGCTGGAGTCGCTGTACCGGGCGAACTCCAAGTACCGCCCGATCTGGGAGCCCCGCTTCCTGCTGTTCGAGAAGAGCCCGCAGTTGCTCCGGATCGGCCTGGCCAGCGCTCGCGCGGAGGGGTTCATCACCACGCCCGCACCGCTGGCCCGGTTGCGCCGCGAGGGCTGACGCCCGCACGGCGCCGCCCGGGCCCGTGAGGGGCTCAGCCGGGAGCCGGGGCCGGTCTGAGGGCTCAGCCGGTCGCCAGCGAGACCTCGGTGGCCTTGACGAGGGCCGTGACCGGGGTGTCCGCGGCGAGCCCGAGTTCGGTGACGGCGTCCTTGGTGACGGCGGCGGTGAGTTCACCGCCGCCGTCGATGGCGATCTTGGCGGTGGCCATGACCACGCCGGGGTCGACGCTGCGCACCCGCCCCGGAAGCCGGTTCCGGATGCTCAGGCGCTCGACCGGGCCGGTGGCCAGCGCGACCTCGGTGGACTTGACCAGGACGGTCACCGAGTCGCCCACGGCGAGCCCCAGGTCGCGTACGGCCTCCGCGGTGATCGCGGCGGTCACCTCTTGCCCGCCGGCCAGCCGTACGGCGACGACCGCCATCGCCTCGCCGTGCACCACGGAGGCGACGACGCCGGGGAGCCGGTTGCGGATGCTGAGGCGCATGCGGACCGCCTTCGAAGGTCGGGGCTCGGTGGGCACCGGCGCTCGGCTCGGCGCCGCGTTCACCGCGTGATCATATGCCCGATTTCGCCGCATTTCACGCATGCCGACCGGACGGCTCACACCACACACATCGTCATGTTCCGGTCGAGCTCGGGCGACTGGAGCACACCGCCGCACACGCACACACGGCACACCAGACCGCCGCGACGCAGGTGGGCACGGGCCGGGGTGGTCAGCAATGCGCCACCGAACGGTCGCCGAGCGTGACCGGAAGCGATCGTTCGATGTGCGTTCGACGCCCGGGTGCACCAGACTACCGTCCGTTATCCGCAACCAGACACAAGGGAGTGTTCGAAATGCGGTACCGCATAGGGACGTTGGCGGCTGTCGCGGCTTTGACCGCGGGCGTCGTGGCAGGCACCGGAGCCGCCGCGGCACACGCCCAGCCGGCCCGGCCGACCGGGCTGTACGCCCCTTCGGAACTCGTGCTGACCGTCGCCAAGGGCATGACGCCGGCCACTGCCACCGTGCAGCGCGCGGTGACGCTGCGCTGCGCCCCGACCCCCGGCGGCGACCACCCGGCGCCCGCCGAGGCCTGCGCCGAACTCGGCGCCGCGAACGGTGACTTCACCGCGCTGACCAACCCCGACCCGGGCCGGATGTGCATGCAGATCTGGAGCCCGGTCGTGCTCACCGCCGAGGGCGTCTGGAACGGCCAGCGCGTCTCGTACAACCACACGTACCCGAACTCCTGTATCGCCCAGAACGCGAGCCGGTACGTCTTCGAGTTCTGACGCTTCGCGCTCCGACGCCTCGCGCTCCGACGCGCAGCCCGCGGCCGGGCCCCGTCCACCGGGTGCCCGGCCGCGCGGCCGTGGGGCCGTTCAGTAGGGTTCTGCTCCGGCCTGAGGCTCCGTGCAGCTCCCGCCGGCCCCCTTCCGTTCCGCCGATCGACGAGGTGTACGACGTGTCCAGCGAGTCCAGCCGCAAGGCAGCCGGGTCCCTGACCGTCGTCGGCGTGGGGGCCGACGGCTGGTACGGGCTGCCGGCGCCCGCACAGGACGCGCTGCGCGCGGCGGAGGTGCTGATCGGCGGCCCCCGCCAACTGGACCTGCTGCCCGCCGAATGCGCCGGCGAGCGGATCGCCTGGCCGTCGCCGCTGCGCCCGGCCGTCCCCGGACTGCTGGCGGCGTACGCGTCGCGCCGGGTCTCCGTCCTGGCCAGCGGCGATCCGATGTTCTTCGGGATCGGGCGGGCGCTGGCCGAGGTGGCCGGTCCCGAGCGGCTGCGGGTGCTGCCGCACCCGTCGTCGGTGAGCCACGCCTGCGCACGGCTGGGCTGGCCGCTGGACGAGACGGAGGTGGTGAGCCTGGTCGGGCGCCCGGCGGCCGCCCTGGCCGCCGCGCTGCACGCCGGGCGGCGGCTGCTGGTGCTCAGCGCGGGAGCGGACACGCCGGGCGAGGTCGCGGCGCTGCTGCGCGACCGGGGCTTCGGCCCGACCCGGATGCGCGTGCTCGAACAGCTCGGCGGCCCGCGCGAACGGCGCCTGGAGGGCACCGCCGACGCGTGGCCGCACGCACCGGGCGACCCGCTCAACGTCATCGCCCTGGAGTGCGAACCGGCCCCCGGCACCATGCGCCTGCCCCTGGTGCCGGGGCTGCCGGACGAGGCGTACGAGCACGACGGGCAGCTGACGAAGCGTCACGTCCGGGCGGCCACGCTGGCGGCCCTCGCGCCCGCGCCCGGCGAACTGCTGTGGGACGTCGGCGCGGGCTCCGGCAGCATCGCCGTCGAGTGGATGCGCGCCCACCGCACCTGCCGCGCCATCGCGGTCGAACGCGACCCGGTCCGCGCCGACCGCATCACCCGCAACGCGACCGTGCTGGGCGTCCCTGCGCTGCGCGTCGTCACCGGCCGCGCACCGCAGGCCCTGAACGGACTCCCCACGCCCGACGCGGTCTTCATCGGCGGCGGCGCGACGCAGGAGGGGCTGCTGGAACTGTGCTGGCAGGCCCTCCCCGCACACGGCCGCCTCGTCGCCAACGCGGTGACCGTCGAGTCCGAGGCACTGCTGGCCACCTGGTACGCCCGGCACGGCGGCGAGTTGACCCGCATCGCCGTCGCCCAGGCCGCCCCCGTCGGCGAGTTCACGGGCTGGCGCCAGGCGATGCCGGTGACGCAGTGGACGGTCGTCAAGGGGTAACCGCGCTCGCGCCCGAGCCCCCGGCGGCCTTGGCACCGACGCTGCACGCCTGTGCGCAGGCGCGTCGGGCCGGGGGCGCCGCCCGCGGATGTGACGCCGGGGTGGTCGTGCTGCCGACGCTGCGGCCGAACGGGCGCCACCGCCGACGTGACGCCGGAAGCCGGCACACGGGCGTCGGCGGCAGGCGGCACGCCCCTCGTTGCGGCACAAGGGGCCGCACCGGCCCCCGGATCCGGACCGCCCATGGGCCGCACGCGGGACCGCGAGCAGGGCCGCCGGGGCCCGGGACCCGCCCAGCCGCGTGAGGACGGCGGCCGCAGCCTCGGCGCCGGCCACCAGATCCCGCCCGGGGGGATTCCGCTCCAGCCCCCGGCGCCCTTCGCACCGACGCGGCAGCCTGAGCCCGCGGCCGCGCCCTCCCGGCGCACAACAGCCGCACACACCCCCAGGACCCGCATCCCGCACCGCGACCCGAGGGCCCCCCGGAGGCGACCCAGCGCCGGGCCCGACGCCCCTTCGCATCGGCGCCGCACCGCGCGAACCCGGCACCCCGTACCGGCCGTCCGGGCTCGCCCGTCAGCCGTGGGCCGGGCCGCGTACGGTCGAGCGGCCGACCACCGTGCCTGCGCGGTCCGTGCAGAGGACGTCCACCGCGATCGGCGCGCCGCGCAGGACGCTCAGGGCGGTCTCACGGGCCGCCTCGGCGACCAGGTCGCCCAGGGGGACGCCTTGGGCGGCGCACAGATGTACCGTCTCCAGGCCGGTGTTGGCCGCGGCCACGGCGGCGGCCAGGGTTTCGTCGGCACCGCCGCGGCGGGCGAGGCCGGCCAGGAAGCCGGTGTCCACCTGGGATCGAGAGGAGTGCAGGTCGAGATGGCCCGCAGCGAGCTTGGACAGCTTCGCGAAGCCGCCCGCGACGGTGAGCCGGGGCACCGGGTGGCGGCGCAGGTACTTGAGGACCGCGCCGGCGAAGTCGCCCATGTCCAGCAGGGCGTCCTCGGGCAGGCCGTAGAGCCCGAGGACCGCCTGCTCGGAGGCGGTTCCCGTGCAGCCCGCCACATGGGTGCGGCCGGCCGCGCGGGCCACGTCGACGCCGCTGCGGATGCTCTCGATCCACGCCGAGCACGAGTACGGCACGACGATGCCCGTGGTGCCGAGGATGGACAGCCCGCCCAGAATGCCCAGCCGCGGGTTCCAGGTGTGCCGGGCGAGCTCCTCGCCGTCGTCCACCGCGATCTCCACCTCGGCGTCCACCGGACCCCCGCAGGCCTCGGCGGCGCGCGCCAGGTGCTCGCGGATCATCCGGCGCGGGACGGGGTTGATCGCGGGCTCGCCCACCGGCAGCGGCAGCCCGGCCCGGGTGACCGTGCCCACGCCGGGACCGGCCCGGAAGACGACGCCGCTGCCCGCCGGCAGGAGCCGTACGGTCGCGCGGACCAGCGCGCCGTGCGTGACGTCCGGGTCGTCCCCGGCGTCCTTGACGATCCCGGCCATCGCGTACCGCCCGGGCGCGAGCTCCTCCGCCGCCAGCGCGAACGCGGGTTCCTGCCCCTTGGGCAGGGTGATCGTCACCGGGTCGGGGAACTCGCCGGTCAGCAGGGCGGTGTACGCGGCGGTGGCCGCCGCCGTCGCGCAGGCGCCGGTCGTCCAGCCGGGCCGCAGGCCGGTGCGCTTCAGCTGCGCCGCGCGCCCGCCCTCAGCCACGGCAGGCCCTCGTGACCGGGCGGCGGCACGTGCTGGTCCTCGGCGGCACGGCGGAGGCGCGGCGGCTGGCCGGGCTGCTCGCGGACAACCCGGCGCTGCGGGTGACCAGTTCGCTGGCGGGGCGGGTGGCGGCGCCGCGGCTCCCGGCCGGCGAGGTGCGCATCGGCGGGTTCGGCGGCGCGGACGGTCTGGCGCGCTGGATGCGCGAGCAGCGGGTCGAGGCCGTCATCGACGCCACCCATCCCTTCGCCGAAACGATCAGTCGCAACGCGGCCGTCGCGGCCGCCGCCGTCCATGTTCCCCTGCTGGGCCTGCGCCGCCCCGGGTGGGTGCCGCAACCCGGGGACCGGTGGCAGCGGGCGGCCTCGGCGGCCGAGGCCGCGCGGATGCTGCCGGCCCTGGGCCGCCGGGTGTTCCTGACCACGGGACGCCTGGAGCTGGCCGCGTTCGCCGGCCTGGACCGGCTGTGGTTCCTGGTGCGTTCCGTCGATCCGCCCGCGGCGCCGCTGCCCGCCCGCTGCGAGGTGCTCCTCGCCCGGGGGCCGTTCACCGTCGAGGGCGAGGCCGGGTTGCTGCGGCGCCACCGGATCGACGTGCTGGTCACCAAGGACAGCGGCGGAGCGGCCACCGCCGCCAAGCTGACGGCGGCGCGCCGGGCCGGCCTGCCGGTCGTGGTGATCGACCGGCCCGCCGCGCCGGAGGGCGCCGAGACCGCGGCGAGCGTCGAGGAGGCCGCGGCCTGGCTGCGCACCGCGACGAATACCTGACGGATCGTCATTCCTCGTCGCTCGCCAGGGCGTTGACGGCGGCGGCGGCCATCGCGCTGCCGCCGCGCCGCCCGCGTACCACCAGGTACTCCAGCCGCGAGGGGTGGTCGGCGAGGGCCTGCTTGGACTCGGCGGCGCCGACGAAGCCGACCGGGACGCCGATGACGGCCGCCGGGCGGGGGGCGCCGGCCTCGATCAGCTCCAGCAGGCGGAACAGGGCGGTCGGCGCGTTGCCCACGGCGACCACGGCCCCCTCCAGCCGGTCGCGCCACAGCTCCACAGCGGCGGCGCTGCGCGTGGTGCCCAGGCGGGCGGCGAGTGCGGGCACGGCCGGGTCGCCCAGAGTGCAGATCACCTCGTTGCCCGCGGGCAGCCGCCTGCGGGTGATGCCGCTGGCGACCATCGCGACGTCGCAGAGCACCGGCGCCCCGGCGCGCAGCGCGGTCCGGGCGGCGGCCGCCACGGACGGGCTGTAGAGCAGGTCGTCGACGAGGTCGGTCATGCCGCAGGCGTGGATCATCCGCACCGCGACCCGGCCGACGTCGGCCGGCAGCCGGGCGAGATCGGCCTCGGCCCGGATGGTGGCAAAGGACTGCCGGTAGATCTCGGCACCGTCCTTCTCGTACTCGAACATCCCGGGAGCATAGCGGGGCCGGAACACCCCGGGCACCGAGGTGTCCGAGGAAACCGCAGGTCGCAGGGGGCGTAACCGCGCGGGGCCGGAGACGTTACCGCAGCCGATAACCGTTGCCAGTGCAGTCTTTGGATCTTTTGCCGATTCGCGGTTCACTTCAGTGGGATCCGGCGGCACAGGCCGCACCGATGGCGAGGGGACGGACACGGATGAGTGGCCACACGCAGCACAGCCACGACCAGACCCGCGACCACGGCGGGCACCGCCACCACGACGCCCACGGCCACGGTCACGGCGGCGGGCACTCGCACGGCGTGGCGGCGGACGCCGACCGGCGCTGGCTGACCATCACCCTGTCGCTGATCATCGCCTTCATGGCGGTGGAGGTCGCCGTCGGCTTCCTGGCCCACTCCCTGGCGCTGATCTCGGACGCGGCGCACATGCTCACCGACGCCGCCTCGATCGTGCTGGCGCTCGTGGCGATGCGGCTGGCCGCGCGCCCTGCCCGGGGCGGCTTCACGTACGGCCTGAAGCGCGCGGAGATCCTCTCGGCCCAGGCCAACGGGATCACGCTGCTGCTGCTGTCGCTGTGGCTCGGCTACGAGGCGGCCCGCAGGCTCGTCGCGCCGCCCGTCGTCACGGGCTCGCTGGTGCTGGGCACCGCGCTGGTGGGGATCGTGGTGAATCTGGCCGCCGCCTGGTGCATCTCGCGGGCCAACCGCACCTCGCTCAACGTCGAGGGCGCCTTCCAGCACATCCTGACCGATCTGTACGGCTTCATCGCCACCGCGGCCGCCGGGCTCACCGTGCTGCTCACCGGGTTCGCCCGGGCGGACGCGATCGCCTCGCTGGTCGTGGTCGCGCTGATGCTCAAGGCCGGCACCGGGCTGGTGCGCGAGTCCGGGCGGATCTTCCTGGAGGCCGCGCCCGCCGGGATCGACCCCGACGCCCTCGGCGACCGGCTGGCGACCCAGCCCGGGGTGGTGGAGGTGCACGACCTGCACGTGTGGCAGATCACCTCGGGCCAGCCCGCGCTCTCCGCCCACATCCTGGTGGAGCCGGGCCAGGACTGCCACGCGGTGCGCCGCGGCATGGAGGACCTGCTGCGCGCCGACTACGCCATCACCCACGCCACCCTCCAGGTCGACCACGCGCCCGAGCGGCTGCTCGCCCTCGCCCCGCCCGGCGACCGGACGCGGCAGGATCCGGGCCACTGCTCGGACGCCCACGGCCCGGTGCACCACGAGGGCCCGCACGAGCACTGAGCGGTGTGAACTCCCCCTCGGCGACGCGTGGTTGCCGTCGCTGCGGTGAGGTGTGTGCCAGGATCTGAGGCTCCGACTGCCTGCGCCGCCTGACCGCTCGACGGGCGGTCGGCGGCCCCCGACCGGAAGGCCGCCCATGGACCTCGACCCTGCGCCCGACCACCACCCCGGATTCTCCCGTCGCCGTTTCCTGACGGCCACCGCGGTGACCGCCACCGCCGGAGCCGCCGGCGGCTTACTCGCGCCGCCCGCCCCGGCCGCCGCCGCGGACCGGGCGACGGCGGTGTTCACCTCCGCCACCAACGGCTGCGCCACGCTCGACCCGGCCGGCGACCGGATCGTCGCCGAGATGCAGAACGTGCTGTGGTCGATCCCCCGCAAGGGCGGCACCGCGGTCCCACTCACCGCCCCCGGCCTGGAGCCGACCCGGCCCGTCTTCTCCCCGGACGGCAAGCGGCTCGCGGTGTGCGCCTACCGCGGCGGCGGATTCCACATCTGGACGCTGCGGCCCGACGGCTCCGGGCTGCGGCAGCTCACCGACGGGCCGTGGGACGACCGGGGGCCCGCGTGGTCCCCGGACGGCACGCGCATCGCGTTCGCCTCCGAACGCGGCGGCGACCCGGTGGCCGGCAGCCCGTACCGGGTGTGGGTGGTGGAGGTGGCGACCGGGCGGCTCACCCGGCTCACCGGGCTGCCCGGCCAGGACGGTCCGTTCCAGGACGGGCCCTGGGAGGACTTCGACCCCACCTGGTCGCCGGACGGGCGGCGGGTGCTCTTCGTGCGCGGCCGCCCCGGTACCGAGCCGGGCCCGGCGGGGGCGGTGCTGGACTCCCGTACCATCGCCTCCGTGGTCGCCGACGGTACGGGCGCGGTCTCGGTCGTGCACACCGAGTCGGCAGCGGCGCAGGTCATGGTGCCGGCGCTCTCCCCGCGGGGGCGGCTGGCCCATCTGCGGACCACCCCCTCCCCGGCGGCCTCCTGCACGCTGGTCGTGGACGGCGAGGCCGTGGCGGTCGAGGGCGACGTGGCGCCGGTCCCGCCGCGCTGGGTCTCGGACGAGGAACTGCTGCTCACGGTCGACGGCCGGTTCCGCATCGTGCGCCCGGGCCGGGAGGGCGGCGAGGAGATCCCGTTCACCGCGTCGCTGGCCGTCGCCCGCCCGGCCTACCGGGTGAAGTCCTACGACCTGGCGCCCGGCGGGGTCCGCCCGGTCCGCGGGATCCACCTGCCCGCGCTCTCCCCCGACGGCACGCGCATCGCCTTCGCCGCCCTCAACTCGCTGTGGCTGTACGACGTCTCCGGCCGGGGCGCCCCGCGCCGCATCGCGCACGCGGACCCGACCCGGTACGTCCTCGGCCCGGTGTGGTCGCGCGACGGGGGCTCGCTGCTGTACGCCGACGACCGCGACGGGCTGTACGCGGTACGCCGCCACGAGCCGGCCTCCGGCACCGAGACCGTGCTGGCCTCGGGCGGCCGGGTGCATCCCGCGCTCTCGCCGGACGGCACCCGGCTGGCCTGCCTGGACCTGGCCGGGCGGCTCGTCGTGCGCGAACTCGCCTCCGGCGCCGAGCGGGTGCTGGCCGCTCCGCTGGGCGGCGGCGGCCTTCCGGGGCGGCCGAGTTGGTCGCCGGACGGCCGCTACCTGGCGTTCTGCGACCGCAACCGGCTCAACCAGCGGTTCCGGGAGGGGTACAACCTCATCCGCGTCGTCGACACGGCGGACGGCGCCTCCCGGCTGTACGCGCCCGGCCCGAACGCCTCGCTCTCCGACCGGTACGACTCCGGTCCCGTGTGGTCGCCGGACGGGCGGTGGATGGCCCTGATCTGCGAGTCGGCACTGTGGCTGCTGCCGGTGCGGCCCGACGGCTCGCCGGACGGCGCCGCGCGGCAGCTCACCGACGAGGCCGCCGACCACCCCTCGTGGTCCGGGGACTCGCGCACCCTGCTGTACCTGTCGGCGGGCCGGCTGCGGCTGATCGGCGTGGCCGGCGGCCCGGCCCGCACCGTGCGCATCCCCCTCGACCACCGGCGCCCCGAGCCGGCCGACACCGTCGTGCACGCGGGCCGGCTGTGGGACGGCACCGGCGAGGGCGTGCGGGAGGACGTCGACGTCGTGGTGCGCGGCGGACGGATCGCCGCGGTCGAACCGCACCGGGCGGGCCGGCCCGCCGCCCGCCGCGTCGACGCCTCGGCGCGGACCGTCCTGCCGGGGCTCTTCGACGCCCACACGCACCCGTGGCAGAGCACCTACGGCGGACGGCAGGGCGCGCTCTACCTCGCCTACGGCGTCACCACCGCGATCTCCCTGGGCGGCTTCGCCTACGAACAGGCGCGCATCCGCGAGGCGGTGGCCGCGGGCGAGCTGGCCGGGCCGCGGCTGCTGACCACCGGCGAACTCCTCGACGGCTCCCGGGTGGCCTACAGCATGGGCCGCGCCCACCGCACCCCGGCCGGGCTCCGCCGGTCGCTGGCCCGCGGCGCGGCGCTGGACTGGGATTTCGTCAAGACGTACGTGCGGGCGCCGGGCTGGGTGATGGAGGAGGCCGCGCGGTTCGCGCACGAGCGGCTGGGGGTGCGCGCGGGCAGCCACCTGTGCACCCCGGGAACGCAGACGGGGCAGGACCTGACCACCCACCTGCAGGCCACCCAGCGCCTGGAGTTCGGCCATGCCACGACCGCGTCGGGCCACGCCTACGAGGACGTGACCGCGCTCTACACGCGGACCGGCTTCGAGATGATCGCGACGCCCTTCCCCGCGCTGCCGCTGGTGGGGGCCAACCCGGCGGTCGCCTCCGATCCGCGGGTGACCACCTTGATGCCGCCGTGGGACACCGCGGTCGTGCGCCAGTACGCGGCGAGTGCGCCGACCCCGGCGCAACTGGACACGCTCGACAGGGAGACCGCGGTCTACCGGCGCCTGCTGTCCGCGGGCGGACTGGTCGCGCTGGGCACCGACTCGCCGCTGGTCCCCGTCGGCCTGCATCTGCATCTGGCGCTGCGCGCGCTGCACCGGGCGGGACTGTCCCCCGCCGAGGCGCTGCGCACGGCGACCGTGCTGCCCGCCCGGCTGTTCGGCCTCGACGGCGACCTGGGCACGGTGGTCCCCGGCAGGCTGGCCGACCTGACGATCGTGGACGGCGACCCCTTCACGGACTTCGCCTCCCTGGTCCGCACGGTCTCGGTGCTGCGCGGCGGGTTCCCGTACGACCAGGCCGACCTGGTGGCCGCGTTCGCCGGTCCGCGGGCGCGGGCGGCGACGGAAGGCGGCGACGAGCGGTGGCTTGAGGTGGGGCGCCAGTTGCGGCGGGACAGCTGCTGCGACGCGCACGCCTGACGGCCCCGGGCCGCCGCGCAGGGTCCGGGCCCTACGCGGCGGCCTCGGCGGCGGCCCGGTGTGCCACGCCCGAGCGGACCGCCCAGGCGAAGACGGCCAGGGCGACGGCTGCGACCGCGAGCGAGTCGAACGGCGCCGGGAGGTTCCCCGAGCCCTTGAACGTGCCCGCCCACGACAGGGCGGTCAGCGCCAGCAGGTAGACCACCAGCCAGGCGCCGGTGCGCAGTTCGGCGCCGAGTGCGGTGCCCGCGCGGTTGGTGCGCCACATCGCGGCGTAGACCAGGAGCCCGGCGAGGACGAGCGGCAGCGCGATGCGCAGGTCGTGCCAGCCGGACCAGTACACGAACTCGCTGGAGACCACGAAGCTCAGCGGCGCGATCCAGCGCAGTCCGGGGACCCAGCCCGCCTCCTGCTCGCCGGGGGCGGCGCGGAAGACGGCGGCGGCGACCGCGGAGGACGCGTAGATCAGCAGGTACATGTCGCCCATGACGCTGACGATGTTCTGCCAGCCGCCGAACGGCAGCAGGAAGACGGCGATCACCGCGAGGTTGAGAACCAGCGCCCGGTGCGGGATGCCGTGACGCGGGTCCACCTGCATGAAGTACCGCGGCAGCGTGCCGTTCTTGGCCAGCGCGTAGGTGTGCCGGGCGTCCAGCGCCACGCCGACGTAGGCCGATCCGCCGGGCGAGAGGACCGCGTCCGCGTACAGCATGCTGGAGAGCCAGTGCAGGTTGAGCAGGAGTGCCAGCTGGCCGAAGGGGGAGTCGAAGTTCACGCCGTTCCAGCCGTGGCCGAGCAGGTGGTCGGGGACGGCGAGCAGGAACGCCAGTTGCAGGCCCAGGTACATCACCAGGGCCAGCCCGATCCCGGCGAGGACCGAGCCCGGGATGGTGCGCCGGGGGTTGCGCGCCTCGCCGGAGAAGTCGAGCGGGGCCTGGAAGCCGTTGACCGAGTAGACGATGCCGCCGCCGGCGAGCGCGCTCAGGCACGCCACGTAGCCGTAGGGCGCGAAGCCGCCGTGGTCGGTCAGGTGCCCGGGGTGCCATCCGGAGGCGAGGAGCGCGATCACGGTGACCAGGGGCACGAGGATCTTCAGGACCGAGACCGCGTTGTTGAGGCGGGCGAACAGCCGCACCTCGAACCAGTTGAGCGCGGTGAGCACCACGCTGAGCCCGGCGGCGAGGCCCAGACCGGACAGGGTGAGGTGGTGGCTCTCGGTGATGCCGGGCAGGTAGTGGGCGGCGTACTGCATGATGGCGCTGATCTCCGCGGCCGTACCGCCCACCGACAGCAGCGTCGACCAGCCGATGAGGGTGCCGACGAGCCGGCCGCTGGCGTAAAGGGGCCAGCGGACCGTGCCGCCTCCCTCGGGGCGTGACGCGCCGAGCTCCACCATCACCAGGGCGACGAGAGCGCACAGCACGCCCGCTCCCACCCACGACAGCAGGGAGGCGGGCCCCGCGGTCTGCGCCGCGTACATGGCGGCGAACAGCCAGCCGGAGCCGACGATGTTGGAGAAGCCGATCGCCGTCAGACCCCAGAAACCGAGCTCCCGCCGCAGCCGCCGCTCCTGGGTGAGCACCAGGGGGGCTCCGGCCTCTTCGGGCATCTGACGTTCTGTCACGAACCGGTCTCCTCGCTAGCGCGCGTGCGTGGGACCAGCATTGTGCCTTGCGGGCGCGATCAGGGGGAGATTCGGGAGCCACAGTTCAAGGCGCGGTAACAATCCACGCCTTGAGCTGCGACTACCCCCGATACCCGGCGGCTACGGTCCCGCACGGAAACAGGACCGGCCGGAGCCGCCGTTGCTCTGAATCCTCCGGCACCCGCCGACGCATTGTCAAGTATACTTTCACCTGCTACACCTACGGTGGCCCTTGCGCTCTTGCCGCGCCGCGGGGGCGCTGCCACAGTGAGTGCCATGATCAGGGGGGCTTGCCCGACGCCCGCCCGTCACCGCCCCGCCGGAGGAGACCGACCGCCGCATGTCCGTGGGCAGCAACGCCGAAGAACACGCGCTGCGCGTGGCCCGGCGGCTGCGCGTGCTCTTCTCCGAGCTCCACCCGGCCGGACGCGGCCCCTGGACCCGGGCCGAGGTCGCCGACTCCTGCCGCCTGCCCGTATCGGCCGTCGACGACCTGTGCGCGGGCCGGCCGCCCGTCGCGGACGCCCACCTGCTGGCGGTCGCCCGGCACTTCCGGGTCGACCCGGTCTGTCTGACGGCGGACGACGGCGATCCGCGGATCAGCGCCTGGCAGCGCACGGCCCGCCGGCTCAACCTGCTGTTCAGCGACATCTACCCGGCCGGACGCGGCCCCTGGACGCACGAGGAGGTCGCCGAGGCGGGCGGCGTGCCCGTCGAGGACGTCCGCCGGATGTGCGTGGGCGCCCCGCTGGCGGACGCCGGATTCGCCGCCCGGCTCGACCAGTTGTGCCTGCGCGTCTCCCCGGCCACCGGAAAGCCCTACTCCAACCGGGAGGTGGGCGCCGCGGTCGGCAAGTCGGGCCAGTACATCGGCAACCTGCGCGGCGGTGTCAACGAACCCGGCCTGCCCGTGGCCATCGCGCTCGCCCGCTTCTTCGGCATCTCCGTCGAGTACTTCGTCCAGGGCCCGGTCACGCTGGTGGCCCGGCACTTCCGGGTGCCCGAGGTCTATCTGACGGAGGAGGACGACACCCCTGCCGTGCGGGAGATCGAGGACTCCCTGCGCACGCTGATCGCCCTGCGCGACGAACGGGTGCAGCGGGTCGTGGGCCGGGTGCTCGACCGGCGCTGGCCCAACTAGCCCGCGGCGACGGCCCGGAGGCGCCCGCGGCGACGGTGGCCGCGAGGTGCATGGATGCCCGTTGTCGGTGGTCCGCACTACGATCTCTGTCGCGCTGCCACGCACGACCGGACTGTGCGACATGCTTGAGGAGGGACTCATGGGCATCGCCGGTGACCGACGTCGAGCCCGTAAGTACATCCACGACAGGCTCTCCCTCCCCCAGGGCCGCCCCTTGGCACTCGAGGACCTGGTCGACGCGGTCGGTGCCGCCCGGGGCAAGCCCATCGAGGTCGTCCACCGCAGACTGGCGCCGCGCGTCACCGGGTTCTGCGCGGTGCGGCCGGACCGGGACGTGGTCGTGGTCGACGCGACGGCCCCCAGGTTCCTGCAGATCGTCATCGCCTGCCACGAGCTCTTCCACCTGCTGCACGACGACGAACCGCCCGACGACTGCCCGATCGACGAGGAGACCGCCCGCGCCCTGATGCCCGGGCTCGCGCCCGACATGGTGAAGATGGTCCTGCTCGGGCGCTGCCTGGAGGGCGAGGAGTCGCCGGACGCGGTCGAACGCCTCGCGGAGATCGGCGGCACGGAGCTGATGCAGATGCTCGACCTCACCCCGGGGGCCGCGGCGACGGGCGCGTACACCTCGGCTTTGGAGATGCGGAGGCCCGGTGTCTGAGAGCGCGGCAAACGTCATCTACCTGGTGGTGGTCGCCATCGGCGCCTGCAGCGCGGCCGTCAAGGTCTCCGCGCTGCGCCGCGGCTTCTCGGTCTCGGTGCTGGTGATGATCTCCTGCCACGTCGTGGGAGCGCTGGCCTTCCTGACCGCCTCGCCGGTGGTCTACCGCCTCATCGACCATCTGTCCGGGCGGTTGGGGCTCGCGACGCTGGTGGTCTACTCGTTCATCGTCCTGTTCGGCGCCCACGCCCACCTGCTGGCCGTCCTCTGGGCCGCCGAGGTCAGGGGCGGCCCCGCCCCGCGGTGGCGGATCACCTGCCATGCCGTCAGTTACGCGGTGATCCTCGCGGCCATGGCGGCGGTCTTCTGGCGGGCCCGTCTGACGGGCCCCGAGCGTCCGCTGAAGTTCAACGTCACGCACGCGGACGACCCGGACGTGATCATCTTCCTCGTCGTCTTCATGGCGGGCCTGTCGTACTCGATGCTCTCCACCGCCTGGGAGTGCCGCCAGGGCGCCCGCACCGAGCACGAGCGGCTGCGCCGGGGGCTGCGCAACATCAGCGTGGCCTCGCTGTTCATCTTCGGGTACGTCGTCTTCGCCGGGCCCTCGCTCGCGGCGGCGGCCGCCGGGGACCACGCCTTGGACTTCCTGACCGATCTGGGCGCCGCCTCGGGCACGGTGGGGGCGTTCGTCCTCAACTGGGGCTTCTCCGGACCCGTGGTGCAGGTGTGGTGGCGGGACCGGCGGGACTACCTGCGGCTGCGCGTGCTGTGGGAGACCGCGGTCGGCGGCGCCGACCGCACCGTGGCGCTCCCTCCCCCCAGCCGCATGGTCGAGCGGTGGTCGCTGCTGAGCGCCGGGGCGTGGCTGCTGCTGCGGCGGCTGGCCGACATCTGCGACGCGGAGCGGGCGTTGTCACCGTGGATGGACCCGGAGCTGGCCCGCCGGGCCGAGGAGGCGGGCAGGCGGCGCGGGTTGGCGCCGGCGGACGTCAGGGCGGTCACCTGCGCGGTGATCCTGCTGGACGCGGTGGACCGCAGGAGGCGCGGCGAGGCGCCGGGCTTCGGTCCCACGCCCCGCCCGGACGACGTGGCGCCCGAGAGCGAGCGGGCCCATCTGGTGCGGGTGGCCCGCGCCCTCGGCGATCCCCTGGTGCGCTCGCTGCTGGAGCCCCGGCGTCCCGGCGCCGCCCTGGGCAGCTCCTAGCGCCCGGGCCCGTAGAGCGTTCGCGCCACCAGGGCCAGCGTGCCCGGGCGGGCCAGCGTGCGGGGGTGGGCCCGCATGTGGACCACGTCCAGGAAGCGGCGGTGGGCCTCCGTGTCCTCGACGGTCGCCCGGGCCAGCAGGGCGGTGTACCACCGGGCGGCGCGGTAGCCGGCCGGGTAGGGGCCGGGCACGTGCGGCAGGGCCAGGTCGCCCAGGGTGGAGAAAGCCCAGGCGGCGCCGACCACCACGCGTACCCGCCGGAAGTAGTCCCACGCCGGTTCGGCGGGCGAGGCGCCCGAGCGCAGCCACGCCGACAGGCAGGAGGCGTGCAGGGCGGCCGAGGACATCCCCTGGCCGTAGACCGGGTTGAAGGCGGCGACCGCGTCGCCCGCCGCGACCAGTCCGCCGGGGAAGCGCCGCAGGGCGGTGAAGTCCCGCCGGCGGCTGTCCGGTACCCGGTGCACGGCCACGTCGCCGAGCATCTCGCACTCCGCGGCGATCTCCCGGAACGGCGGTGCGATGGACCGGCGAAGCCTGGCGACGAACTCCTCGGGATCCTTCGTCGGGCGCCGGTCCGCGTAGGCGGCGATCATCGCCATCCAGCGGCCGCCCTCGACCTCGGCGACCGCGTTGCCGTCCAGCTCCGGCCACCCGGGCGCCTGCGGGCCGAACGCCGAGGCCGCCAGCCCGACCCCGGGGAGCTCCGCGCCGCGGCGGAAGAAGGCCGTCGCGTACCCCAGGTCGATGGGCATGCGCTGCAATTGCGGGCCCTGCCAGCCGGCCCGCTCCAGCCACGCCCCCAGCCGGCTCGACCGGCCGGTCGCGTCCACCACCAGGTCGGCCGCAAGGCGCTCCCGGTCCGTGGTGCCGAGCGGCTGGTAGCGCACCCCGTCCACCCGCCGGCCCAGGAACGTCAGGCCGTCCGCGCGGCCGCGTGACACCGTCACGTTCTCCAGCGCCAGCACCCGGCGGCGGACCCGGGACTCCAGGAACGGGCGGGTGGCGCTGATGAACTCGCCGTCGGGGACGCGCGCCTTGAGCATCCCGTCGATGTAGCTGTGGAAGCCCGTGCCGCCGCTGTGGACCGCACCGTCGGCCACGAACTCGGCGCCGATCCCGGGGAACCAGCGCTCCAGCTGGATGCGGCCCATGTCCAGCAGCACGTGCAACTGCTGCGCCTGCGGCGCGCCGGGACGGGGGTCGAGGCCGTCGTGCCCATCGTGCGGGTCGTCCGGCTCCACGATCACCACGTTCTCCGCGTGGTCGCTCAGCACCCGAGCCGCCATCAGCCCGGCGATGCTTCCCCCCAGTACGACCGCTGTACGCACAGCCGACCCCCCAACTGTCGATCGTGACCGGCCCCCACCCTACGATTCCCGCATGAGCGCATGGAACCAGGCACTCGACGCCGCGGGCGTCCACGGCACCGGATCGCGCCACGACTACACGGCGCAGCGCGCACTGGTGGCACGGTTCCGGCGCACCTCCTACCTCGCCGCCCGGCTGCTGCTGCCGCGGGCGGTGCTACCCCACGTGATCGCGATGACGGCGTTCATGCACCACGGCGACAACCTGCTGGACAGCGGCCCGCAGCAGGGGCGGGCGGCCGCCTGGGCGCGGTGGGAGAAGCAGGTGCGCGAGGGGCTCGCCACCGGGCGGAGCGAGGATCCGCTGATCCGCGCCGTGCTGCACACGGCGGCCGCCGTTCCGAGGCTGCCCGGTTACATCGAGGCGTATCTGGCCACCGCCACGGCCGAGTTGGAGTTCACCGGCTTCGCCACCGAAGCAGATTACGCCCGCTATGTCGACGCCTATTCGCTGCCCGCGTTCATGCTGGTCGCGGGCGTCATCGCGCCCGAGGACGATCCGGCCGAGTACCGGGCGGCCTGCCGTACGTTCATCGACGCGAGCCAGCGGCTGGACTTCGTCAACGACCTCTCCGAGGACCTGCGGGAGGGGCGGTTCGCCCTTCCGGCCCGGACGCTGGAGCGGTTCTCGGTCACCCGGGAGGATCTGGCGCAGGCCCGGGACCTTCCGCAGGTGCGTGCGCTGCTGAGCCATCTGCTCGGCGAGGCCCGCGCGGTGCTGGAGTCGGCGCGGGCCCTGGTCGACGTGACACCGCCGGCCCACCGTCCGCTGGTGCGGGCCCTGATCGACGTCGAGCGGCTCACCGCGGACGCCGCCGAGGCCAAGGGCGCGGGGCTGCTGCGCTCGTCGGCGAGCCCACCGGCCTTCGGCGCGCTGCGGGTGCTGGCGCGCGAGTACCTGCGGGCCCGCCGGTCGCGCTGAGTCAGCGATGGCCGCCCCGGGGTGCCTCCCGGGGCAGGTCGAGCGCCGGGTTTCGGTCGAAGAAGCCGGTCGGCTTGAGCGTGAAGCCGCACACGTCCACGGGCATCACCGGCCACTCCTCCAGCCGCGGCAGGTGCGTCGGGCCGAAGGTGTGCCAGACGGTGAGCTCGGTGTCGGTGAGGGGTTCGCCGCCGCTCGTCCAGGCGGGCAGCCCCGCGCCGCCGGGGTGCTGGTTGGGGTGGTCCCCGGCCGGGTAGCGGCGGTCGGTTCGGTGCCGGGTGACCCACACGTGCTTCGTGCCGTAGGCGATGCGCCGGGCCGCCGCCGAGCCGGGCTGTGCGAGCAGGACCGGCCCGGGCTGCGTGAGGAGGGTGTAGGCGACAGGCTCCCCCATGCGGTTGCGCACCGCCGGGTTGGTGATGCGCCAGCGCCGCCCGACGGCGGGGTCGGCCAGCCGCCCGCCGTCGGCGCTGTCGGCGATCGGCGTCGCCCGGACGGTGAAGGCGTTGCCGGCCGGGTTGCCGGGACCGGGCGGCACGGGCACCACGTCGACCTCCTCAACCGTGTTCGCCAGGCCGTCCACGGCGGCGTCCAGCCGTACGCAGAACAGGTGCTGGTGGTAGGGCGCGAGCAGCCCGGGGGCCACCTGCGTGCCGTACGGCGAGCCGGCGGCGGGGTCGACGGCGGAGGTCTGCACGATGCCGGTGGACTTGGCCTCGAAGGAGATCGTGCCGTCCTGGTGGAAGTACCAGTAGAAGCCGTAGTCGTAGTTGCCGACGGTGGCGATGAAGGAGACGACCAGGCGGCGGGCGCGGCGGGATTCGACGGCCATGTCGTTGAAGATGTCGGTGTGCTTCCACAGCAGGCCGGCGTCCTCCTCGTGGATGCACACGGCGTTCGGCAGCGTCTGCGGGTTGCCGTGGTCGTCGGTGAGGACGGCGTCGAGGTAGCGGATCTCGCCGAGGCAGTCGCAGCCCAGCCTGAGCGAGTTGGCGTTGCGGCCGAGCAGGTACTCCCCCGCGTCCAGGAAGGCCACCCAGTTGCGGGTCGGCTCGGCCTCCGCGTAGGCCACCGCCATCTCGGCGAGCGAGGCCCGGTGCAGCACGGAGCGGTCGCGGTCGCCGTCGCGGTAGGTGATGCGGTGCAGTACCAGTCCCTCGCGGGCGTTGAAGTCGATGCGCAAGCGCCAGTTCTGCCAGCTGAGCCGGTGGCCGTCGAGCCGGAACGAGGGGCCTTCGGGCTGGCTGATCTCCAGCGGGCGCACGTCGGTGCGGGCAGCCGGGGCGAACTGCGGCTCGTAGCGCCCGCATTCGGCGGGTACGGGTACGGCTCCGGTGTCGACCACGCGCAGCACCCGGCGCTCGATCACGTCGACGTCGGCGACGAGGCCGCCCACCGGGTGGGCCCACGGGCTGTCGGTGGCGTCGCAGCGCAGCCAGGTCAGCGAGCGCATCATGCGGCGGCCGGGGACGTCGTCGACGCGCAGGGCTCCCGCGCCCAGGGGTGCGCAGACGGCGAGTCCGGTGTCGGTGATGCCTCGGTCGGCCATGGCCTTGCGCCAGCGCGGGTCGGCCTTGACCACCCGGTCGACGATCTCGTACTCCTCGAAGGTCACCGGGGGCTGCCCGTCGCAGGCCGGGTCGAGTTCCCGGTAGGACAGCAGCAGTCCGGCGGTGACGTCGACGAGGGCTTCGGCGGTGGCGCCCGTGGCGGAGTCGAGCAGGGTGACCCGCACGCGGCGCACCACGGGGTCGCCGTCCCGGTGGGCGGCGGCGGTGTGCCGGTCGGGCTCGTCGAGCAGCACGAGCGGCAGGCGCGTGGCAGCGGCGATCCTGCCCGCCGCGTCGAGGATCCGGCGGGCGGCGGTCAACTCCTCGGCGGACAGCGGGTCGAGGGGGTGCGGCGCGGCGCTCCCCGCGCGGTGGGCGCAGCAGGTGGTGGTCATGGTGGACTCTTCCTGGGCCATCGGGGGTTACGCCTCCGTCCCGGTTCCGGCGGCCTGGTCCAGCCGGAACGCCTCGTTGCCGAGGCCGATGCGCGCGTGCGTCGTCGGGCGCAGCGACTTGAGCAGCAGGCCGTGGCCGAGGCCCACGAGCACGGCGGCGCCGACGACCCCCGGCAGGATCCAGCTCAGCGCGGATCCCGGGTCAGCGCCCAGCAGGACGCCGAAGTCCTTCACGGTGTAGACGACGATCCCCGTCAGCACGATCCCGGCGACCGCCGAGGCGGCGATGCGCCACACCTGGGCGCGGGCCGCTCCGCGCCGGGCGAAGAAGGCGATGACCGAGAAGGAGGCGGCCGCCATCAGCACGATGACGCCCAGCGCCCCCACGTTGCCCATCCAGGTGAACAGGTGCAGCACGGGTGCGGTGGGATCCCCGGCCGGGCCGTGGTCGGTGACCGCGAAGGCGGCGACGACCATCACGGACACCGCGGTCTGCAGCAGCGAGCCGTACGCCGGTGCGCCGCTGGCCCGGTTGGTGCGGCCGAAGGCGGCCGGCAACAGCCCCTCGCGGCCCATGGCGAAGGCGTAGCGGGCGACGACGTTGTGGAAGCTGAGCATCGCGGCGAACATGCCGGTGACGAAGAAGACCTCCAACACGTCCGTGAAGCCGGTGCCGAGGCGTTCCCCGCTGAGCGAGAACAGCAGCCCCGAGCCCTGTTTCCGGGCGACTTCGACGATGTGTGCGGGGCCGGTGGCGACGGACAGCGCCCAGGAGCTCAGCGAGAAGAACAGGGCGACGAAGCCGACGGTGAGGAACATCGCCCGGGCGACGACGACCTGCGGGCGGCTGGCCTCCTCGGCGTAGACCGGTGCCTGCTCGAAGCCGACGAACGCGGCGATGGCGAAGCACAGCGCGGTGCCCAGTCCCGCGCCGGACAAGGTCGCCGGGTCGAACGCGTGCAGCGAGAGCCCCTCGCGGCCCGGGGAGGCGATCCATCCCGCGTCGAAGACGGCGACCAGGGCGACTTCGACGAGGAGCAGTACGCCGAGCACCCGTGCGTTGAGGTCGATCTTGAGCCAGCCGAGGACGCCGGTGACCGCCACGCCCGCGAAGGCGGGGATCCACCAGGCGAGGTCGGCACCGGTGTGCTCGCCGACCAGGCTCGCGATCTCGAAGCCGAACATGCCGTAGATCCCCACCTGCATGGCGCTGTAGGCGACGAGCGCGACCACCGAGGCCCCGGCGCCGGCGGTGCCGCCCAGGCCGCGGGCGATGTACGCGTAGAAGGCGCCGGCGTTGTGGACGTGGCGGCTCATCTCGGCGTAGCCGACGCTGAACAGGATCAGTACGGCGCCCAGGATCACGAAGAGCAGCGGCTGCCCGACGATCCCCATGACGCCGTAGGTGGTGGGCATGACGCCGGCGACCACCATCAGCGGTGCGCTGGCGGCGAGCACCGACAGCAGCAGGCCCGGCAGCCCGATCCGGTCGGCGCGCAGCCGCCGCTCCTGTCCCAGGTAGGTGCTGATCTCGCTGGTACTGCCCGTCAGCATGCGGGAGTTCCTTTCTCCATGGGGTCTAGGAGGAGCTGAGCGCGGTGGTGCGGGCGGCCTGGAAGGCCCGGACCGGGTCCCGGCCGGGATAGCACCAGGGGGCGTGTGTGGCGTAGGGGCCGATGCGGGTGATCAGGGCGGCCGCCTCGGCCATGCGGCCCTCGTGGAACTTGGCGTGGGCGAGGTAGTTGAGGTCCACCTTGTGCCGGGGGTGGTGGTCCTCGCCGCCCCATTCGAGCCACCAGTCGAAGGCGGCCTTCATCACCTGGCGGGCCCGGCGGCCGGTCCAGTGGGCGGAGGCGGCGGGATCGGCGGGTTCGGCGCCGGACAGGGCGAGCACCCGGTAGCGCTCGGCGTGGGCCACCACCGGCAGCACCGCCAACGGCGAGTCGGCGGGCGCCTGTTCGGCGGCCCAGTCGGCGAAGTCGTACACCTCGTGCAGCGGGTCGCCGACCGTCGCCCGGCGCTCGGCCAGGCTGGCGGCCATCAGGTGGTGGGCGTGGTGGTGTTCGCGGTGCCGGGCGCGGACCTGGTCGAAGGCGCGGGCGCAGTCGTCGTCGGTGCCGGTGCGCCGGGCGAGGACGAGCAGGGCGAGCCAGGGCGAGGGGTCGGCGGGGGCCATCGCCGCGGCGGCGAGGCAGGCGTCGCGGGCGGCGTACGGGGGCTCCAGGCCGCGGACGGCGCGTAAGACGACGGCGCAGGCGAGCAGGGCGGCGGCGTCGGCGCTGTCGGGCTCGACCAGTTGCCACTCACGTGCCCAGGCGGCGCTGGCGTTGCCTTCGGCGAGCACGACGAGCCGGTGGCCGCGCCGGTCCCAGTCGTCGCCGGTCTCGGCGAGCAGGGTGCGGGCCCCGGTCCACCTGCCGCGGGCCAGCGCGTCGCGCACGGCGGCCAGGGCGGAGTCGTCGAGGGCGGGGTCGAGCCACACACCGTCCGCGCGGCGGCTGCGTTTCCACCGGGGCGGAGGCGTCATCGGCCTGCAGCTTCCACGGCGTGCGTCCCCTCCGGACGCTTGGTCAGGGCGTCCGCTCACCACACGTGACAGGGGTGCCGGAATGCCCGGGTGGCGTGTCGCGTGTTGCGGCAATCGACGTGAGTGGTCACGCACAGCAAACCGGTCGTGACCGCCGCGCGTCAAGGGCGGAGGGCTTTCAGGCGGCCGAGTGCAGCGGGACCGCGGCGTCCGGGAGCGCCTGCTCGGTCCAGATGGTCTTGCCGTCGGGGTTGTAGCGGGTGCCCCAGCGCTGGGTCATCTGGGCGACGAGGAAGAGTCCGCGGCCGCCCTCGTCCTCGTTTGTGGCGTAGCGCAGGTGCGGGGAGGTGTGGCCGCTGTCGGAGACCTCGCAGATGAGCGTGCGGTCGCGGATGAGCCGCAGGTGCACGGGTCCGCCGGCGTAGCGGATGGCGTTGGTGACCAGCTCGCTGACGATGAGTTCGGTGGTGAACGCCAGTTCCTCCAGGCCCCAGTTGGTGAGCCGGTCGTTGCTGAAGGCGCGCGCGTCCTGGACCGCCGCGGGGTCGGGGGGCAGTTCCTGCACGGCGATGTGGTCGGCGCCGAGCATGCGGGTGCGGGCCAGCAGCAGGGCGGCGTCGTCCGGCGGGGGGCCGGCGAGCAGGTCGGCCAGCGCGTGGTCGCACAGCTCCTCCAGGGGGGCGTGGCGCCGTTTCAGGACGCGGGAGAGCCGGTCGAGGCCGACGTCCACGTCGCGTTCGTGGGTCTGGAGGAGCCCGTCGGTGAACAGGGCGAGCAGGCTGTCTTCGGGGAGCACCAGGTCCGCGCTCTCGAAGGGCAGCCCGCCGAGGCCCAGCGGCGGCCCCGGGGGCAGGTCGGGGAAGAAGACACCGCGTCCCGGATGGACGACCGCGGGCGCGGGGTGCCCGGCCCGGGCCATGCTGCACCATCCGGAGACCGGGTCGTAGACCACGTAGAGGCAGGTCACGCCGAGGGCTTCGGGGTCCTCGTCGTCCTCGCCGGCCCTGAAGTGGGCGGTCTGCTCGACCTGGTCGTCCAGCCGGGCGAGGAGTTCCTCGGGGGCGAGGTCGAGCTGGGCGAGGGCGCGCACGGTGGTGCGCAGCCGTCCCATGGTGGCGGCGGCCTGCAGCCCGTGGCCGACGACGTCGCCGACGACCAGCCCGACGCGGGTGCCGGACAGCGGGATCACGTCGAACCAGTCGCCGCCCACGCCGACCCGGCTGTCGGCGGGCAGGTAGCGGTGGGCCACCTCGACGGCGGTCTGCGGCGGCACGTGCCGGGGCAGCAGGCTGCGTTGCAGGGTGAGCGCGGCGGCGTGTTCGCGCGCGTAGCGGCGGGCGTTGTCCACGCAGACGGCGGTGCGGGCGGCCAGCTCCTCGGCGAGCGCGAGTTCGCCGGGGTCGAAGGGGGCGCGGCCGGGGCTGCGGACGAGCGTGACCAGCCCCATGGTGGTGCCACGGGCGCGCAGCGGGACGAACAGCCGTGCCCCGGCTTCGCGCCGCTCGCCCCCGGCGCCCTCGACGACCGGCCGTCCCGAGGCCAGGGCGCGGGCCTGCGCGGAGGCGGGCGGGTGGTCGATCAGGGCCCGGCCGTGGAACGGGGAGGCGTCCCCGACCCGGCCCTCGACGCAGACCAGGCGCCGGCCGCCCAGTCCGGCGGCGTCGGGCTCCTTTCCCTCCAGGACCGGTTCGAGCACGTCGACCAGGACGTCGTCGGCGAACTGCGGCACGCAGACCTCGGCGAGCTGGTGCGCGGTGGCGGCCACGTCCAGGGAGCCGCCGATCCGCGAGCCGGCGCGCACGAGCAGCGCCAGCCGCTGCTGCGCGTGGTAGCGGTCGGTGATGTCGACCGCCTCCTCGCAGACGCCCAGCGGGTCGCCGCGTGCGTCGAGCAGCCGGTAGTACGAGCACGACCACACGTGCTCGTGCCCGCGGTCGGGATCGGCGGGGATCCGGCCCCGGTAGTGGACGTCGACGACGGGTTCGCCGGTCTCCAGCACCTGCCGCATGAGCTCCTCCAGGCTCGACGGGTGGCCCGGGGAGAGCACCCGGCCGTCGGGGTAGAGGTCGTCGGCGGGCCGGCCGGAGAACTGCGACAGGGGAGCGCCCAGCTCCTTGCCGACGGCGGTGTTGGCCCACACCAGGTGCAGATCGGTGTCGTAGATGGCCAGCTGTACGGGCGACTGGGTGACCAGGCCGCGCAGCATCGCCTGGACGCCCTCCCACTGGCGTACCTCGTCCAGCCTGGCGGCCATCAGGATCACGGCCGGTCCGTCACCCGCGTGGCCGAGCGGGCAGGCGCCCATCACGACGCGGACGGCGTGGCCGTCGCGGTGACGCAGGTCGAGGACGGTGCTGGGGATGTCGTCGTCGCCGGACAGGTTGCGCGGCCAGGGTTCCGGGCCGGCGGCGGCCTGCGCAGGGTCGGCCAGCAGCGCGGCCGCCTCCCGGCCGATGATCTCCTCCGGCCGGTAGCCGAGCACGTCGGTGGCGACGGGGCTCCAGCCTGCGACACGGCCGGCGGCGTCCACGACCGCGGTGACCGCTCTTCGTACGTCGAGGGGGCCCCGGAAGCTTCCGCTGTCACCCGTGTCCCATGCGTTCATCGCACCAGCCCGCCGCGTTTCGTCCTCCCAGCATCGTCCCGCCGTGCGGCCAGGCACAACCGCCGCCGGTCCGGCTCAGCCGCCGGGGACGACCTCCACGGAGCCGATGTACTCCTGGGTCTCGGCGTCGGCCAGCCGGACGGCGTGCGCCCAGAAGTAGATCGCCAGGCTGAAGGCGGCCACGATCGCGATGTCCCACCACAGCGGGATGCGGTCCGTCGCCCCGCAGGCCGCCCTGGTGGCCGGGCCGGTGCTGCAGAAGCCGCCCTGCCAGGAGATCACGCCCATGCCCAGGAGGTAGACCGGCAGCCACTGGGCGGACTTCCAGTCCATGTGCGGGACCTTGGGGTTGAGCCGCAGCGCCGCCGACAGGCCCAGCAGCAGGTAGCCGAGGACGATGGCCACGCCGAGCCGCCACAGCGTGTCCCAGCCCGACCAGTAGATGATCAGGTTGGAGACGATGAAGGCCACCGGCGCCCAGAACATGCCGCCCGGCAGCCGGTAGGGGCGCGGCCGGTCCGGGTCCTGCTTGCGCAGGCAGCCGAAGGCCAGCGGTGCCCCCGCGTACATCAGCACGCTCGCCGAGGTGACGAAGCCGACGAGCTTCTGCCAGGTGGGGAAGGGCAGGAAGACCACGAGCCCGATGGCGAAGGCGAACAGCAGGCTGAACCACGGCACGCCGCGCTTGGTGGTGCGCTCGAAGATCTCGGGCACGTAGCCGTTGCGGGACAGGCCGTAGGAGACGCGGGAGGTGGTCGTGGTGTAGATCAGGCCGGTGCCGGAGGGGGAGACCACCGCGTCGATGTAGAGCAGTGTGGCGAGCCAGCCGAGCCCCACGGCGGTGGCGAGTCCGGCGAACGGGCCCGTCTTGCCGGCGAAGGTGAGGTTGGCCCAGCCGTGGGCGAAGGCGCTGTGCGGCAGGGCGGCGATGAAGACCACCTGGAGGGCGACGTAGATCAGGACGCCGATGAGGATGGAGCCGATGACGGCGCGGGGGATGTCCCGGGCCGGGTTGCGGGCCTCGCCGGCGAGCTGGTCGGCCTGCTCGAAGCCGAGGAGGGCGAAGATGATGCCGCCGGTACTGACGGCGGAGAGCACGCCCTTGGCGCCGAACGGGGAGAACCCCTGGTAGCCGAAGTTCCCGCTGTGCCAGGTGGTCGCCGCCAGCACGATGATCGTGAAGACCGGGATCGCCACCTTCCACCAGGTGGCCGCGCTGTTGGTGTGCGCCAGCCACTTGATGCCGAAGAAGTTGACGGTGACGAAGAAGGCCATGAAGGCCACGGCCAGTCCGTAGCCGGCCGGGGTGAGGTGGTTCTTGCCGGTCTGCACCCACGGCACGTGGACGCTGAGGTAGTTGAGAGACGCCATCACCTCGATGGGGGCGACGGTGACGGCCTGCAGCCAGGAGAACCAGCCGAACGACGCACCGGCGACGCTGCCGAAGGCGTAGTGCGGGAAGCGCGCGGTACCGCCGGCGACGGGGTACATGGCGCCGAGCTCGGCGTGCACGAAGGCCAGGACGATGATGGCCAGGGCGCCGATTCCCCAGGAGAGGAGAGCCGCGGTGCCGGCGGCCTGCGCCGCGAACAGCCCGCCGAACAGCCACCCCGAGCCGATGATCGAGCCCTCCGAGGTCCAGATCAGCCCGATAAGCCCGATCTCACGCCTGAGTCCGGGGTTCTGCGGCGCTGCGGGGGCCGGTGCCGACTGCGTCTCCATGTGCATGCACCCCTTGTTCCGGTATGGGGGATGTTCGGGGCGTTTCTCCGGACACAGTCCGCTTTGTCAGATTTTAAGTTCATGACAAGGAAAGCGAAAGTCGCCTGGCCGATCTCCGCATGCGGTGTGCGCCGGCCTGTGGTCGGCTGAAACGGGTCCCGGGTCGCCCGCCCGGTGCCGACCGACGCACGAGGAGCTGATCCGCCGTGTCCGCATCGCAGTCTCCCGCCGCCGGCCGACTCGGGTCGGCAGCCGCGCTGCTGAGCGCAGCACTCGTCGTCGCCGGCTGCGGCGGCGGGCAGCCGCAGAAGGCGCCCTCGTTGAGCTCCGGCTCGGTTGCGCGGCCGTCGAGGCCCGTGCCGACCGCCGGACCCACCACGGCCCCGCCCAGGCAGCCAGGGGCGACCAGCCACGCCCCGCTGCCGCCGCCCCCCGACCGGCCCGCGCGGTCGTGCGTGGAGCGGGCGCTGGCGGGGATGTCCCCCGCCCAGCGCGTCGGGCAGCTGTTCATGGGGTCGGTGAGCACCGCCGGGGCCGGTGCGGCGAGCGTGGAGGCCTTGCGCCGCGCCCACGTGGGCTCGGTCATGCTGACGGGGCACACCAGCGCGGGCGCGGCGCACATCCGCGGGGTCGTCGACGCCCTGCGCTCGCTGACGCTGTCGGTTCCCGGGGCGACCGTGCGGCCGCTGGTCGCCACCGACCAGGAGGGCGGCACCGTGCAGGTGCTGAACGGGCCCGGCTTCTCACCGATCCCGAGCGCCGTCGTCCAGGGCCGGCGGCCCCCCGCACAGCTGGAGCGTCAGGCGGCGCAGTGGGGACGGCAGTTGCGCGCCGCGGGCCTCACCGTCAACCTCGCACCCGTGGCCGACGTGGTGCCGGCCGCGCTCAGGTCCGTCAACGCGCCGATCGGCCGGCTGTCGCGCGAGTACGGCAGCGACCCCGCCACGGTCGCGCAGGCGAGCACGGCCTTCCTGCGCGGCATGCGGCAGGCGGGCGTCCTCGCCACGTTCAAGCACTTTCCCGGCCTCGGCCGGGTCACCGGCAACACCGACTTCGCGGCGAACGTCACCGACACGGTCACCACGCGCAACGACCCGTACCTGGCGGGGTTCCGCGCAGGCGTGCAGGCCGGGACGCCGTTCGTCATGGTCTCGTCGGCCGTCTACAGCCGGATCGACCCGAACCGGCAGGCCGCCTTCTCCCCCGTGGTCATCCGCGGGATGCTCCGCGGCGATCTGGGGTTCCGGGGGGTCGTCATCTCCGACGACCTCGGGCACGCCGCCGCCGTCCTGGCCGTCCCGGCCGGGCAGCGGGCCGTGCGGTTCCTGACCGCCGGGGGCGACATGGTGCTCACCGACGACCCGCGGACCGTGGCCCCCATGACCGCGGCCGTCCTCGGGCGACTGCCGACCGACGCCGCGCTGCGCAGGGACGTCGACGACAGCGTCCGCCGGGTGCTCACAGCCAAGCAGAGCGCCGGGATGCTCACCTGCCGCTGAGCGTGCGCCGCGGCCCGCCCGCTTGAGCCGGTCGCGGGCCGGGCACGATCCCGCCGGAGGTGTCATATGGACGGGCACGATCTCGACCGGACCGCCGACGCCGCGATCGCCTGCGCGCTGCGCGACGACGCCGAGGGCCTCGGGGCGCTCATCCTGCCCCTGGACGCCGGGGAGTTGCGCCGTCTCGTCGCCCGCCTGGCGGCACGGGCCGCCGACGGCCTGAGCGGCTGGGCCGGGAACGCCGGGGGCACCCGGGAGGACACACTCGCCCTGTGGCAGGCCGCGATGCTGCGCGCCGAACGCGAGCGCGGCGCCGGGGAGTGACCCGCCCGGCGGGCGCCGACCGATCTGTCCCGCGGCCGGGTCGGCGGGGCTCAGGCGTGGCCGTCGTCGGCGTCGAGCCAGGCGGTGATCTCGGCGGTGTGCTCGCCGAGCCTCGGGGGGCGGCTGCGGTAGCGCGGCGGGGTGCGGGAGAGCCCGATGGGGTTGGCGACCAGGTCCATCGGCGCGCCGCCCTCGCCTGCGACGGTGACCCGCGGCCGCAGCCCCAGCCGTTCGGCGAGGTCGAAGGCGCCGGCGAGGTCGTTGACCGGGCCGCACGGCACCCCCAGCGGGGTGAGGAGGTCGAACCACTCGGCCGCGGTGCGGCGGCGCAGGCGCCGGGCGAGTTCGGCGGCGAGTTCCTCGCGGTTCGCGACGCGTCGGGCGTTGCTCGCGAAGCGGGCGTCGGCGGCCAGTTCCGGGGCGTCCAGCCCGTGGCAGAGCGCCGCGAACTGCCGGTCGTTGCCGACCGCTATCACGATCCGCCGGTCGGCCGCGGCGAACAGTTCGTAGGGGGCGATGGAGGGATGGCGGTTGCCGAGGATTCCGGGGACGACTCCGGCGAGGGTGTATGCGGCGGACTGGTTGACCATGCTGGACAGCAGGGTGGACAGCAGGTCGACCTCGACGTGCTGGCCCTCGCCGGTCGCGTCGCGGTCGCGCAGCGCGGCCAGGATCCCGACCGCGGCGTGCAGCCCGGTGAGGACGTCGACGAGGGCGACTCCGGCCTTCACCGGCTCGCCGGGGCCCGGCCCGGTCACGCTCATCAGCCCGCCGACCGCCTGGAGCAGCAGGTCGTAGCCGGGCAGCGCGGCGCCCTCGCCGGAGCCGAAGCCGGTCACCGAGCAGTAGACCAGACCCGGGTTGAGCCTGCGCGCCTCCTCGTAGGAGAGGCCGTACTGGGCCATCGTGCCCGGGCGGAAGTTCTCCACCAGCACGTCGGCGCGGCGGACGAGCTCGGTCACCTGCCGCAGGCTCACCGGCTCGCGCAGATCGGCACCGAGTGAGCGCTTGTTGCGGTTGACCGACAGGAAGTACGTGGCCTCGTCGTGCGCGTACGGCGGCCCCCAGGCCCGCGTGTCGTCGCCCCGCAGCGGATGTTCGACCTTGACCACGTCCGCCCCGAGGTCGGCAAGGAGCATCGTGGCGTAGGGGGCCGCGAGCACTCGGCCGAAGTCGGCGACGAGGATGCCCTCAAGAGGGCCGCCGGGCGTGCCGTGCGGGGTGGGGGTGGGGGTCGCGGTCACCGGCTGCCTCCTGCTCGATCCGCGCGGCCGCTGCCGCGCGGCGCCCATTGTGGCCGCGGCGAGGGGTGCGCGCAGGTGACACGATGTCCTGCCGCCGCCCCCGGGGGCACTCCGTTTTGGCCAGTCACGCAACCGCCCGCGAGGGTCGGACGGTTGCGGTCAAGCCGGGGGGATCGCCCGGTTCACCCGGTTTCCTCCCGGACGCCGAGGAGCGCGCGGGCGGTGCCGAGGACGAGGTCGGCGTAGCGGTCGGGCGTCATGCCGCCGCCCGCCGCGACCGCCATGTCGCACCCGTCCACCAGGGCCGTCAGGGCGCCGACCGCGGTGGCCGCCGGGACCGCGGGGGTGAACTCCCCGCAGCGCACGCCCGCTTCGACGATGTCGGCGACCAGGGAGTGCCATTCGTCGTGGACGCGCCGGACGCCCTCACGCAACCGCGGGTGCCGGGAGGCGCCGGCGCAGAACTCGGTCCAGGTGGCGCACCGGCGCAGCAGGTCGGGGTCGCCGGAGAGCTCCCTCACCAGCAGTTCGAATCGGCGCCAGGGGCCGCTTTCGCCGGCGGACGCGCTGCGCCGGCGGCCGACGAGGTCGGTCAGGGCCCACTCGAAGGCCTCCCGCAGGAGCAGCTCCCGGGTCTCGAAGTGGTGCTGGATCGAGCCGATGGACACCCCGGCCGCGTTCGCCACGTCACGCAGGCGCACCCCGTCCAGACCGCGCTGCGCCGACATCCGTGCCGCCGCCCGCAGGATATGCTGCCGCCGCGCGTCCTCGACCGTCACCCGCCGCTCCCCCTCGCGTCACGTCGGCCACAACGCTGGTTAATAATAACGCGTTATTGTGACCGGTGACACACTCGAAAGCGCGGTGAGGGGCCAAGTGCCTACAGGAGGCAGGGCGATGGGGGCGGCCGCCCTATGAGTGTCCCGGACAGCCGGTCTCGGATGCCACAGGGGATCGCCGCCGCGACGGCGCTGCCGGGAGCCGGGCGAGTGGCCGTCGCTCCCGATCCGCGCGTCACCGCCATCCAACGCCTGTACGCCCACGCGTACGAGCGGGTGCTGTGCCGGCCCCGGGTCGCCGTCGGCCTGTCGGTGGCCGCCGTCGTCCTGCTGGTGCTGACCGGTGCGAGCGCCCCCAACAACCACACCCTCCCGGCGCCGCTTCCGCTGCGGCTGCTGCCTCCGATGCCCGGGCTCGCCTCCACCCTGGCCACCCTCACCGCCATCACGCTGGCCTGCCTGGGGCTGTGCGGGCTGCTGGGGGCGAACAGCCGCGGCTGGCGCCCCGACAGGCGCAGGCTCTACGCCGCGGGCGCCGCGGCCGTGCTCCTCGTCGCCGACCTGACCCCGGTCGGCTCCTCCGACACGGCCAGCTACGCCGCCTACGGCCGGATCGCCGCGCTCGGCGGCGACCCCTACCTGACCACCCCGGCCCAACTGGGCGGCTCCTACGCCCACATGGTCAGCGACACCTGGCTGACCACCCCCTCGGTCTACGGTCCGGCCGCCACCTGGCTCCAGGAGGCAGCGGCCCAACTGGGCGGTCAACGGCCCTGGTTGACGATCTGGCTGCTGATGCTCGCCAACGCCGCGGTGTTCCTGGCCACCGGGCACCTGCTGATCCGAACCTGCGGCGACCCCGTGCGGGCCGCGCTGCTGTGGACCGCCAACCCGCTGCTGATCGTGGTGCTGGTCGCGGGCGGCCACCTGGACACCTTCGTCGCCGCGCTCGGGGTCTGCGCCGTCCACCTCGCCCGCCGGACGGCCCGGCCGCGGGACGAGCTGCTCACCGGCCTCCTCGTCGGCCTCGCCTGCGACGTCAAGATCAGTGCGCTGCTGCTGGCACCGGCCGTGCTGTGGCCGTCGCTGCGCCGCCGCGCCTTCGGGAGCGCCGCCCGGCAGGCGGCCGGCTGCGCCGCCGTCCTGGTCGCGGGTTACGGCTGGTACGGGACGCACGCCCTGGCGCCGCTCTCGGCGGCCTCGCACCTGGTGTCCGTGCCGTCGGTGTGGGCCGCGTTCCAGGCCGTCACCCACGGCGTCCTCGGCCCTGACGCGACCAGGACCGCGGTGGCCCTCGGCTGGCCGGTGCTGATGGTCCTGCTCGCCCGGGCCCTGCACCGCCGCATCGCCGGGCACGCCGCGCCGGCCGCCGCGTGGGCGTTCGCGTTCACCTTCGCGTGGATCCTCGCGGCGCCCTGGTCGATGCCCTGGTACACCGCGATCGTGTGGGCGATGGCGGCCTGCCTGCCACGCGGTCCGCTCCTGCGCCCGCTGATCCTGACGACCGCGGTCCTCGCCCTGGGCCACAACAGCGGCGGCCACGGCTGGCGTTGGTGACGGGACCGCGCGCGAGGCCGGGATCCGGGGAACCGGAGGGCGCGGCAGGCCCGTTGCGGAGCAGGGCAGGCCGGGCGGAACCGGCGGCGGAGAACCGGCCGGGCACAATGTGCGGACGAATCAGGGCCGACAACGGTCGCCCGACGCTCTGCCGGAAGTGAGGCCCCGCCCATGCCGTCCCACCGGACCACCGTGCGTGCCACAGCCGCCGCCCTCGCGGCCGCGGGCGCCCTGCTCACGTCCGCCTGCGGAAGCCGTACCGCCGCGGCCCCCTCCCCCACGCTCTCCGTCTCCGCCCCCGCCTCCAGCCCCACTGCCGGTGCCCGGCCGTCCGCCCTGGACTCCGCGGCCGCGGGCGAGGTCCAGCAGCGGCTCGACCAGGCGGCCGGCGCCGTCGAACGGCTCGGCGCGTCCTACCCGGGCTCCTACACGGGCCTTGCGGTGGACGTCCCCGGCGACCGGCTCGTGGTCTACCGCACCGCGGACCCGGCCTTCGACGCCGCGCTCGCCCGGCTCCACACCGGCGTACGGACCGACCTGCGCAACGCTCCGCGGTCGCACCGGCAGTTGGAGGCCACGAGAAGCAGGGTGGAGCGGATGATGGGCGGCACCACCGGCTACCGGATCCTGTCGGTCGGCGCCGGCAGCGAGGCGAGCTTCAGCCGCGGCGTGGTCGAGGTGGGCGTGACCGGCGATCTGGCCCGCGCCAAGCGCGAGTTGGGGGCGGCGTTCGGCGACGGCGTCTCGGTGAGCGCCGAGGAGCCGGCGGTGGGGTGAGGTCACCCGCACCCGCGGAAACGTCGTACCGCGGGGGGGCGTCAGCGTGCGGGGAGCTCGCTGCGGTAGACCCAGGCGCCGCTCTCGCGCACGAAGTGGCTGCGCTCCTCCAGCACGCCGTCGCGGCCGCCCTCGGTGTAGTGGGCCCGGAAGGTGACGGTGCCCTCGGCATGGAACGGGCTGCCGTCGGTGGCGGCGAGGACCTCCAGCCGGCGCCACCGCAGGGCCGGGTCGAGGTCCAGGCGTGCCGGCCTGGTCTGGGTGTGCCAGGTCCGCAGCAGGTAGGCGCGATCGCGGACGGCGAACGCGCTGTACCGCGATCGCATCAGGGCCTCCGCGGTGGCGGCCTGTCCCTGGCCGCGGTGGAGGCGCCCGCAGCAGTGGCCGTAGGAGGCGGGCAGCCCGCAGGGGCAGGGCCCCGCGGAGTCGGCGGCCTGCGGGGGACGGGGGCGGGATCGCGGCATGCGTCCATGATGCCGTGCGGAGCCGTCAGGCGGTGATGCCGTGGTCGCGCAGCGGCCCGACGGCCAGGCCCCGGCTGCGGCAGTGGTCGATCAGGGTCGGCAGCGCCTGCACGGTGACGCGCCAGGAGCCCGGGGCCGAGACGCGGTCGGTGTCGTGGAGGAGGACCGTCACGCCGCCGCACAGCCCGGCGTCCACGGTTCGCGTGATGGTTTCGGGGGTGGCCCCGGGCTCCCAGTCGCGCCCCCACGCCGACCACAGCACCGGCCGCAGCCCGAGCCGCCGGGCCGCCGCCCAGCGGCCGCCGGTGAGGATGCCGTACGGCGGCCGGTACCACCGCGGCCGGGTGCCGCAGACGCCGGTGACCGCTTCGACGGCACACCGCAGATCACGCAGCTCGCGCACGGGGGCCGGCCGCCACGGCCGCCGGTGGTCCCAGCCGTGGACGCCGACCTCGTGTCCCCGCGCGAGGAGCTCCCGCCCGAGCCCGGGATCGTCGAGCAGGGCGCGGCCCAGCACGAAGAAGGTCGCCCGCACCCCGAGCCGGTCCAGGGTGTCCAGGACGAGCGGGGTGCTGGTGCGGTCGGGGCCGTCGTCGAAGGTGAGGGCGACGTGGTCCGGGCGCCCGCGGCCGTCCAGCACCGGAAAAAGCGCCCGCCGCACCGGCGGCAGCCAGGTCGCCGCGGGCCCGATGTGCAGCGCCCCCGCGACCAGCGCGCACGCGCACGGCGCACCCCACACGAAGGGCCCGGGCAGCGGGCGGTCGGCGCGCACGTTGCCCAGTGTCCCCGGTCCCGGGCCACCGCGCGCCCTGGCCACCGGCACGCCCGGAGCGGACCGGCCGAAGCTCTTCCGGCCGGTCCGGTTCGATACGTCCGACCGGGGTACTGGTGGCCCGCCGGTGCGCGCGCCGCCGTCAGGGGCGGGCGCGAGGGGGGCGGATGCCGGGAAGGCGGTGAACGCGTGGGACAGCGGTTCGTGATACTCAGCGCGAGGATGGGCGCCGGACACGACGCGGTGGCGGCGGAGCTGGCACACCGGCTGGCCGCCCGCGGGCACCGCCCGGAGACCGTGGACGTCCTCGGGCTGCTCCCGGCCCGTCTGGGAGCGGCGCTGCGCGGTTTCTACGCCGCGACGGTCCGGCACGCGCCCGCCGTCTACGAGGCGATCTACCGGGCTTACTTCGCCCCGCGGCCGGGCGTGTCCCCGCACGGCGCCATGGACACCTCGCCCGTCGTCGGTCCGGCGGCCCGGGCGCTGCGGCGGCGCCTGGCGGACGACCCGCCGGACGCGGTGGTCTCCACGTTCCACCTGGCCGCGCAGATCGGCGGCCGGCTGCGGGCCGAGGGCGCGCTGCGGGCCGCGAGCGTCGTGGTGGTCACCGACTTCGCCGTCCACCGGCAGTGGGTGCACCCCGCCAACGACCTGTATCTGTGCCCGACCCCGCAGACCGCCGAGGACGCCCGCCGCCTGGGCGCACGCCGTGCCGTGCCGGTGGGACCGGTGGTGCCCGGGGCGTTCCGCGACGGGACAGCCGCCGCGCGGGCCGACCGCTTCGCCCGTCTCTTCGCCGAGCGGGCGCCGGGCCGCGCCCCGGTCCTGCTCTCGACCGGGGCGTGGGGCGTGGGCTCGGGGCTGGAGCGGACCGCGGCGCTGCTCGGCCGCGACGGGTACCTGCCGGTGGCGATGTGCGGCCGCGGCGCGGCGCTGCGCAGGCGCCTGGAGCGGGTGCCCGGGGCCGTGGCGCTGGGCTGGGTGGACGACGTGCCGGCGCTGCTGTCGGCGGTCCGGGTCCTGGTGGAGAACGCCGCGGGGCAGACGGCGGCGCAGGCACTGGCGGCCGGCCTGCCGGTGGTCAGCTACCGCCCGATCGCGGGACACGGCGTGGACGGGGCCCGCCGGATGGCCGACGCCGGGCTGTCGAGCCATGCGGGCACCCCCGACGAGCTGCTGCGGACCCTGGCCGAGCTGGCGCCCGAGGGACCGGTGCGGCGCGCCCGGATCGCCGCCGGGCGGGCACTGTTCACGGGCGACGCCGCCGACGCCGTCGTGGCCGCCGCCCGTGCCGTCCCCGGCCGGAACCCGGCAGCGGGCATCACCGGCGACCCCCGGTGACCGGCGGCGCCCCGATCCGGTGACGGGCCGCTGGCTGCGCCCCCCGCACCACGTCAGGCGAGCCGTGCCGCCAGGCGGCGGAAGACACCGGGCGCCACGCCGTGCAGGCGGGCCGGGACGCGCAGCCAGCGGGGGACGAAGACCTCCTCCCGGTGGCGCAGCAGAACGCGGTACACGCTCTCGGCCACCCTTTCCGGGGGCACCGGGCGCGGCGTGTCGCGGGTGTAGAGGGCGCCGCGGCGGGCGAAGAACGGGGTGTCCACCGCGCCGGGGACGACCACGGACACGTGCACTCCCGCGCCCCGGACCTCGTAGCGCAGGCTGTCGGCGAAGGCGTGCAGGGCGGCCTTGGTCGCCGAGTAGACCGCCTCCTCGCCCACCCCGACCGTCCCGGCGATGGAGCCGACCAGGACGACGTGGCCCGAGCCGCGGCGCACCATGCCGGGGAGGACGGCCCGCACGAGGTGGACCGGCGCCGCCAGGTTGACCGCCAGCAGCCGGTCGACGGCCTCCACCGGCATCTCGCAGAAGCGGCCCGCCCAGCCGACCCCGGCGCTGGCGACCAGTACGTCCACCCGGTCGGCCGCGTCCATCGCCCGCCGCGCCAGTTCCCGGCTCCCCTGCGGCGTGGACAGGTCCCCGGGCAGCGGCAGGCCGCCGGTCCGTGCGGCGACCGCGTCCAGGCGTTGGGTGTCGCGGCCGTTCAGCAGCAGTTCCCACCGGCCGGACGCCGCCAGCCGGGCGGCGACGGCCGCGCCGATCCCCGAGGACGCGCCGGTCACCATCGCGACCGGGTGCGTACCCCGCCCCCGGCGGGCGGCGGCGGACGCCCGCGCGCCCGCGGGGTCCGCCATCGCTGTGTTCGCCGCGTTCCACGGCGCGCGGTCCCGCATGGCCTCTCCTCGTCGCCACGTTGCCGGACGTCTCAGCTGCTTTGCAGATACTCCCAAATTGGTACGGTACGTGACGAATGCCCCACCCGTCGGTCGGGTTCACCCGGGAAACAGGGAAATGCTTCGGTGCTGACGTATCTCCTGGCCGTCCTGGCCGCCTGCGCCAACGCGGCGGCGTCGGTACTCCAGCGCAAGGCCAATCGGGAGCTGACCGGGGATTTCGGGGCGAGTCCGCGGCTGGTCCTGACCCTGCTGCGACGGCCGGTGTGGTGCGCCGGGGTGCTCGCCGTCATCGCGGGCTTCCTGCTTCAGGCCACGGCGCTGTCCCGTGGCAGCCTGTCGGTCGTGGAGCCGATCCTCGTCTTCGAGCTGCCGCTGACCCTGCTGGTCGCCTCGCGCGTTTTCCGCACCCGGCTGCACACCCGGGAGTGGTGCTCGGCCCTGGCCATGACCACCGGTCTCGCACTCATGCTGTACGCCCTCGCCCCCTCGTCCGGGGACCCGCTGCAGGTGCCCTGGTACGACTGGCTGATGGGCGTCGCCGCCAATCTGCTGCTGGTGGCCTCGGTGATCGTGTGGGGGCGCGGGCGCGGCTCCACACGGCGCGGCGGACGGCGGGCGGCGGCCTTCGGGTTCGCCGCGGGCGCGCAGTTCGGCCTGACGGCGGCGCTGATGAAGGGCGCGATGAGCCGATCGGTCTACGGCGTGGGCGCGGTCGTCACCTCCTGGCAGCTTTACGCCATGGTGGTGGCGGGCGTCGCCGGGATGGTCCTGCTCCAGGCGGCGCTGCACGCGGGCCGGCTGCTCGCCGCGCAGCCGGGGCTGACGCTGTCGGACCCGCTGGTCTCGGTGCTGTGGGGGGTGCTCGTCCTCAACGAGGAGGTCCGCGGCGGCGGCTATCTGCTGCTCGCGGTGGCCGGCGGGGTCGCGGTCGTGGCGGGGGTGCTGGTCCTCGCCCGCTCGCCCCTGCTCGACGAGGCCGCCGCCGAGCCTGCCGCACCGGGCGGGCCGGGCCGGACGGCGGGGGACTCCGGCCCCGGCGTCCGCCGCACCCGCCCGTGAGGCGCGGGCTGCGTTACGTCGCGGCCGTCCTCGGGCGGGGCAGGGCGGAGCGCGGCCTGCCCGCCGCCGAGCGCCGCCGCTTGGCCCTGGCACACGCCGCGACGAGGGCCTCCTCGATGAGCTTGACCTGGTCGAGCATGGCGCTGGCCCACATCTGCTCCCGCACGTAGACACCCGAGGTGTCCAGGGCCTCGGCGGGCCGGGGCTTGTCCGCGAAGAGCGATGCGTGCAGCGTGCGCAACCGGGCCTGGACGGCGGCGAGTTCGGCCTCCAGCTGCATGCGGATCATGGAGGCGAGCTCGACGGGGTGCTTGTGGAGCACCTCCTCGTAGCGCCATCGGGCTGGCGCCAGGTCGAAGAGCCAGGCCTTGGCCGACTGTTCGAAACCGGGCGAGTCCGGCGGGCTGACGGCGCCCGGCCACCGGGCGGGCCCGGCGGGTGGGAAGGGTGTGTCCGCGTGGTCGGCGGGGCGTCGGCCCGCCGGGTCCGAGGGGGGTGTCGATGGTGCCACGTGTGTCCGTCCTTGCCTGTTACCCCGTCTGTCGGTTGGGAGTGGAGGGGGCACGTCCCGCGGCTGACGCTGCGCCTCGCGCCGCGGACATGCTCGTCGGATGCCTCGGCCGTGGTGGTCGTGCTGCCCGGACCTGCGGCGCTGCTGTCACCGACTGGGTCGGCGGGTGGCCCGGACCATGAGTGGGCAAAACAGTACCTATTCGCTTGTTTGCGTCAAGACTTCCTTCACGGAGAGCTGGTCAGGGCCGGTACGGCCGACGGTGACGTGGTGGCGGTCGGCGTCGGCACGCCCGGGGCCGTAGGGGTTGCGGTGGCGGGCGCCGGCGGCGCCGGGACGCCCGTCGCGGTCGGTGAGTCGGCCGGGGTCGGCGAGCCGGTCGCGGTCGTCGAGTCCGTCGGGGTCGGGGTCGCCGTCGGGCCCGTGGCCGTGGCGGCGGTGGTCGGGGCCGGGCTCTGCGGGCTCTGCACGGGCGTCGCGGTGTGCGTCGGGGACGCGGGCGCCGCCGAGGTCGCGGAGGGCCGCGGGGCCGGGGCGGTCGTCGCAGCCGGGTGCGTGGGCGTGGAGGCGGCATGCGTGGGCGCGGGGGTCCAGGTGGACCGAGCGGCCACCGCCTGCGTCACGGGAGGCGTCGCAGGCCGCGTCGCAGGCAGGCCGTACACCGGCGTCACGGGCACGGGGCCAGACGTCGCGAGCTGTGCCGCCGGACCGGTCGGCGCGGCGGAGGCGCCCGGGGCGGGACGGGTGGCCGCGGACGCCTGCGACGGCCCTGGCGACGGCGTGGCCGACGCCTTGGCCGGGGATGCCGAAGGCGACGCGGACGCGGCCGACGGCGAGGGGACCCGGAGCCCCGCCGCGGGGGCCGAGACCGCCGACGCCTTCGGCCCGCCGCCGGTGACCGCCAGTCCCAGCGCGACCCCCGCGCACGCCACGCATGCCATGCCCGTCGCGCCCACGGCCATCGGTGTCCGCCGCCCGTGCAGCACGCGGCGGAAGCCGCCCGCCACCTTGGTGTACATCGGCGCGGCCGAGGCGCGGCCCGCGCCGACGTACGGGATCAGCCAGTCCGCCGTACCGCTGAGGAGCAGCGAGAGCAGAGCGGGGCCGACGAGTTCGGGGAGGCGGTCCGCGGCCTGTTCGAGCAGGGCGACGCGGGCGCGGCAGTCGTCGCACGCGGCTGCGTGGCGCAGGCTCGCGCGCACGTCGCCGGGGGCGTCGGATACCCGCAGCCCTGCGGGTATCCGGTCCCAGTGCGCCGCGCACGCGGGGTCCCAGGGGGTGCCGGGGTGGGCCTGGAGGAAGCCTTGGCGCAGGCCCTCGCGGGCCCGGTTCGCCAGCGCGGCGGCGGAGGCCCGGCCGATCCCCAGGCGCCGCCCGGTCGCGGTCGCCGACAGCCCCTCCAGCTCGCCGAGCCACAGGGCCGTCACCCAGCGCCGCGGCATCGCGCCGAGGGCGCGCACGGCGACGTCGGTGCGGGGCCACTGCTGGGCCGTCTCCGGGGCGGTGCGTCCGGGGTCGGTGTCCGCGGCGGCGTCGCGGACCGCCTCGGTCAGCGCGGCGGGGACGTCCCGCACCGGCTCACCGGCCGCGAGACGCCGCCAGACGCGGAAGTGCGCCTGGGCCACCACGTCCACCGCGCGTGCCGGGTTGCCGGTGAGCGAGCGCGCGTAGGCGACGAGGCGCGGATGCTGTTCATGGTGGATCCGGGCGTAGACGGACGGATCCGGCACTGCATAGTCCTCGGTCATGCTCATTACATCCCTGTCAGCACACCCCTGCGGCATTCATTCGATTTGCAAGGTTAAGCGGCGATTGGGCCCGAGACGACCGATGGTGACTCACGTCACTGCACCCCGGCGACGGCGCCTTCACCCCGAGCGGGCACCCCGCCGCACCGCCCTTGACAGGCCGAACCGTCGCTGGCTTAACTCCTCATATCGCGAACCGAATGGTCGGTCGGTACACGCCTCCGCGGGTGAGGAGACACCATGAGCAGCGACCCGACAGCACCGGCCGCGTCGCCCGCACGGCTCGGCGAGCCGCTCCCGCCCGCACTGCTGGACCCCGGCGAGCGGATGAGCCGCGAGGAGCTGCGGTCCCACCAACTGGCCCGGCTGCAGGCCACGTTGCGGCACGCGTACGACAACGTGGCCGCCTGCCGGCGGAAGTTCGACACCGCCGGGGTGCGCCCCGAGGACTGCCGCACCCTGGCGGATCTGGCCCGTTTCCCGTTCACCACCAAAGCCGACCTGCGGGAGGGCTACCCGTACGGGACGTTCGCCGTGCCGATGGAGCGGGTGCGCCGGATCCACGCCTCCAGCGGGACGACCGGGCGGCCGACCGTGGTGGGCTACACCGACGGCGACCTGTCGGCGTGGGCCGAGGTCGTGGCCCGCTCGATCCGCGCCGCAGGCGGCCGCCCCGGCCACAAGGTGCACATCTCCTACGGCTACGGGCTGTTCACCGGCGGCCTGGGTGCGCACTACGGCGCCGAGCGGGCGGGGTGCACGGTGATCCCGGCCTCCGGCGGCATGACGTCCCGTCAGGTACAGCTGATCCAGGACCTGCGGCCCGAGATCATCATGGTCACCCCTTCCTACATGCTCACCCTGCTCGACGAGTTCGAGCGGCAGGGCGTCGACCCGCGCGGCACGTCGCTGCGCGTGGGCATCTTCGGAGCGGAGCCGTGGACCGAGGAGATGCGCCGGGAGATCGAGGAGCGCATGGACATCCACGCGGTCGACATCTACGGCCTGTCCGAGGTGATCGGTCCCGGTGTGGCGCAGGAGTGCGTGGAGACCAAGGACGGTCTGCACGTGTGGGAGGACCACTTCTACCCCGAGGTCGTCGACCCGGTCACCGACGAGGTGCTGCCGGAGGGCGCCGAGGGCGAACTCGTCTTCACCTCCCTGACCAAGGAGGCCATGCCGGTCGTGCGCTACCGCACCCGCGACCTGAGCCGCCTGCTGCCCGGCACCGCACGCCCGGCCTTCCGCCGGATCCAGAAGATCACCGGCCGCTGCGACGACATGATCGTGCTGCGCGGGGTCAACGTCTTCCCCACCCAGATCGAGGAGATCGTCCTGCGCACCCCGGGCGTCGCCCCCCACTTCCAGCTGCACCTGACGCGCCGCGGCCGCATGGACCGGATGACCGTACGCGTCGAGGCACGTGCCGACGCCGACCCCGGCAGGCGGAGCAGCGCGGCGGCGGCGATCGCCCAGGGCGTCAAGGACGGCGTCGGGGTGACCGTCGAGGTCGAGGTGGTCGCCCCCGAGACCCTGGAGCGCTCGGTCGGCAAGATCCGCCGAGTCGTCGACGAGCGCGACCGCTGACCCGGCCGCCGCCCGCCCCGCCCTTCCGGCGGTTCTTCCGGCACGATCCCGTCCTCCCGGCGGGCCCGGGCCGGGTTCTACCGGCTGTGCTCCGGCGGCGGCATACGCCGCCGGTCCGACTGGCCCACGCTCAAAGGCCGCTATGACGGTGTGAGCGTGTTCGCCCCACCCTGATCCGCCTGGGGACGTGCGCCGCGGTCCTCACCGCGGGAGCCTGGCTGACGCTCCTGCTCGTAGGCCACGTGCACGTCCCCCCGGCTGCGCGGCGCCGACTAGTGCCCGGGGCCGGCCGGGCAGAGCCTGCGTGCCTGGTGGTCCCCGGCGAGTTCGGCGTCGACACAGCCACCGGGCAGCGAACCATACGGTTTCGTACCGAAGTTCGCGGTGACCCGCAGGACGCCGTCGCCGAAGGTGGTCTGCTGGACCCCGCCGTCGGCGGTGAGCCTGCGGAAGCCGGTCATCGGCTGCGTACCGGCGGCCTGGTGCAGCGGCGCGAAGTACCGCTGGAGGGCGGCGAGCCGCCGGCCGTCCCGGTCGAGCGCCGGGCCGTCCAGCACGAGGTTCAACGGCGTGTCGTAGAGCACGGCGAGCAGCGCCCGGGTCCGCTCCAGGGCCGGCAGCTTGGTGTACGACAGCTCCCACCGGTCGAGGCTGACCAGCGAGTCGTGCAACGCGGTCTGGTACAGCGGGATCCGGTAGGCCGGGTCGAACATCGCCTTGGCCAGGTCGGGCGGCAGCGTGACCGGCTTGAAGTAGACGCCGGGTGCGCCCGCGGGCGCGTAACCGCCCCAGGCGGCCTTGTCCTTCTCCAGCGGCCACAGCCCGTCGGCGACGGGGGTCTGCGAGCCGTGGCTGAAGTCGACGACCGGCGCCGCCCAGCTGCCCGCGCTCTCCGAGCCGAGGACCAGCCTGTCCGGGCCGGACAGGGTGCGCATCCGGGCGAGCCGGTTGGCCTCGTCCTGCCGCTGGTTCATCGGGTGCGAGGGGCTGAAGTCGTCGTACAGCTCGCCTGCCGCGTCGACGTCGAGGAAGTAGCTGTCGGCGCCGTTCGCGGTCATCTGCCGGGTGCGCCGGGCCAGCTGGTGCGTTGCGGGCTCGCTCGCCCGGAACGCCTGGGAGCTGAGGTAGCAGCCCCGGCCGTGGAAGCCGGAACGCACCGAGCCGTCGGCGTCGCGCACGCAGAAGTCCGGGTAGACCGGGGACGGCCAGGAGGAGGTCGGCGCGTCGGAGGTCGCCGGGTCCTGGCCGTTGGCGAACGAGTCGTAGGGCCCGACGAGATAGCCCGCATGCTTGGCGGCGGCCACCGCGCCGGCGTCCATCGGGTGGCCGTCGGCGTCGTACCCGAGCCACAGCCGCGTGAAGCCGAGCGCCTTCAGCTGCCGGACGCCCTGGGCCGTGCGGGCCGTGCCCCAGGTGTAGGCGTGGAAGGCGCCGAGGAGCCCCGCGACCGCCGGGTTGGCGGCGATCTTCCGCCTGAGGGTGACCAGTTGCCCGTGGTCGGCCAGCCAGCGCCGGTAGTCCTGCGCGGGGGCGACGGGTGAGGGGTCGGTGAGGGCGAACGTGACCGTGTAGTCCCGGGTGTCCGCGCGCCGGGAGAAGGTGTGGACCGGGGTGCCCCGCAACCGCCCGCCGACGGAGGCGAAGCCCAGCCGCGTGCCGACCGGTTGCGGCACGAGGTAGCTGACGCCGTGGCCGCCCACGGTGTAGCCCCACAACGGCATCGTCAGATCGGCGACGAGGTCGTAGGCGTGGCCCGCCACCGCGTTGGCGTTCGCGTCGGCGTTCCACCATGGGTCGGCGACGGGTATGCCCAGGCCCTCGCCGCGCGGGATCTGCACCGTGGAGGCCGCGGGGTCGGTGCCGGTGACGGGCCAGGAGAGAGTGGAGCCGTCCCGGTCGCCGTGGACCGTGATCCGCAGCCGGCCCGACTCGGCGCTCGCGCTGACGGTCAGCCCCTGGCCCGGATAGGACCAGCGGGCCGTGCCGCCCTCGGCCGTGACCGGGCCCGGTCGGCCCAGCGGCCTGGCCGAGGGCGCCGACAGGGTGAGCCGGCTGCCGTCGGCGGCGACCGCGCTGACGGCCAGGGTGTCGGCCCGCACCTCGGCCGTTCCGCCGGTGACGGGGACGTCGACCGTGGCGCCGTGCACCCGGACCGCGGGCGGTGCGGGTGAGCCGGACGCGGAGGACCAGACCACCCCGGACAGGGTGACCGCTCCCGCACCGGCCAGCGCCACCGCGGCGACCCGGCGGCGGGAGCGGACCGCCCGGTGGGACGTCGTCGAATTCACGGACTTCGGGGGCTTCGGGGAACCGGAAGAGTTCATGGAATTCGTGGACTTCATGCCCAGCGAGCGTGCCGGGCGGTTCTAAGAGCGCTCCTTAGAATCCGTGGAACCGATCCCGGGTACGGCCTCGACGGGCAGGCGCAGGCGGAAACGGGCGCCGCCGCCGGGCGCCGCCTCCGCGGTGAGGTCGGCGCCGTGGGCGCGGGCGATCTGCCGGGCCATGGCGAGCCCCAGCCCCGAGCCGGGCAGGGCGCGGGCGGCCGGAGCCCGGTAGAAGCGGTCGAAGACGTGCGGCAGGTCCTCGGGCGCGATGCCCGGGCCGTGGTCGCGCACCGACACCTCGACGGCACCGGCCGCGCACGCCACCGCGACCTCCACCGTCCCGTCCGGCGGGCTGAACTTGGCCGCGTTGTCGAGCAGGTTGCCCAGCAGCCGCGCCAGGCGGGCCGGGACACCCCGTACGGTCGCCGACGCTGCGGCGTCGGGGATGCGCAGGTCGAAGGCGACGCCCGGCCAGTGGTCGCGGGCCGATCGCACGCAGCGCTCGGTGAGCTCGGCCGGGTCCACCTGTTCCACCAGCGGCTGCGGCTCCTCGTCGCGGGCCAACTCCACGAGGTCCGACACGAGTTGGGTGACCTCGCGCAACTGCCTCTGCAGGGCGCCGCCCGCCCGGTCCCGCTGGGCGGGGGTGAGCAGTTCGGTGCGCGCCAGCAGTTCGGCGTTGGTGCGCAGGGCCGTCAGCGGGGTCCGCAGCTCATGGGAGGCGTCGGCCACCAGGCGCCGCTGGGCCGCGACGGACTCCTCCAGCTCGCCCAGCATGGTGTTGAAGCTGGCCGCCAGCCGGGTCACCTCGTCCTGCCGTTGGGAGCGGCGAGCCGACGAGCCCGCGGAGTGGGGGGTGCCGCGAAGCAAGCCTCCCGCGAAGCGGGCGAGGAGGTGAGCGCGACGATGGAGGGGCGGCGGTACCGGCGGCAGCTCGATGCGGTGCCGGGCGTCCCGGGTGGCGGCGATCCGCTCCGCGGCCGCGGTCAGCCGGGCGACCGGCGAGAGCCCGGTGCGCGCCGCCGCGTAACCGAGGACGCCGGCCAGCACCACCCCGGCCGCGCCCACCATCGCCATCAGCTCTCCCGCCTGCCGCGTCGCGTCCCGCACGCCGTCGGAGCGCACCGCCACCTGCAGGGCCCGGCCGTGGCCCGCCCAGGTCGTGAGCATCCGCGCCGGATGGCCGGCGACGGTGATGTCCCCGTAAGCACCCCGGTGCTCACCGGCGGCGATGCTGCGGGTGGTGGCCGTCACCGGCAGCAGGTACGGCGTCGGCGGGTCGGCGGCCGGTGTCCCGGGCACCACCTGCGCGCAGGCGGGCGCCGCCAGCCAGTCGCACTCCCCCTGGATCACCTCCGGCGCCATCCGCGGCTGCGCCCGCCGCAACTGGTTGGCCTGCCGCATGAGCTGGAGGTCGAGCTGACGCGTCAGCTCGTACCTCACCACCACGAACGCCGCCGCACACGCGCCGAGCAGCACCACGGCGACCGTCGCCGAGGTGATCCACGCCAGGCGCGTCCGCAGCGGCCTGCGCACGCGCCAGCCGCGGGAGGGGGCCAGGGCGCCTCGGACGTCGGCGCCGCGGCGCGGTTCGCCGTCACCGGGCGGGCCCGACGCGCGGACCTGGGCACTCGGGGCGTCGCCCGCGGCTCGCCGGATCACCGGGCGGCGTCCAGCCGGTAGCCGACCCCGTGCACGGTGTGCACCAGTCGGGGCTCGCCGCCGGCCTCCAGCTTGCGGCGCAGGTAGCCGACGTATACGGCGAGTGAGTTGGAGTCGGGGCCGAAGTCGCCGCCCCAGACGCGTTCCACCATCAGTTGCCGGGGCAGCACGCGGCCGGGGTGGCGCAGCAGCAGTTCCAGGAGCGCGAACTCGGTGCGGGTGAACTCCAGCGGCCGCCCGCCGCGCTCGCCGGTGCGGGTGACGGGGTCGACCCACAGGTCGCCGAAGGCCAGCCGGCTCTCCGCCCCGGCGGGCTGAGCGGGTGCGGAGCGCCGCAGCAGGGCCCGCACCCGGGCCGCCAGTTCGTCGAGCGCGAACGGTTTGACCAGGTAGTCGTCGGCTCCGGCGTCGAGCCCGTCGACCCGTTCCCGCACCGAGTCCAGCGCCGTGAGCACGAGCACCGGGGTCCGGTCGCCGAGCCCGCGCAGCCGCCGGCAGACCGCGAGGCCGTCCAGGACGGGCATGAGCACGTCCAGGACGACGGCGTCCGGCTGCCAGGCGGCCACCTCCGCGAGTGCCGCGTGCCCGTCGGCGGCGCCGCGCACGGCGTATCCGGCGACCGCGAGGCCGTCCTCCACCGCGGCGCGCACGTCCGGTTCGTCGTCCACCACGAGGACCCGCGGGGCGCCCCCCGTCGTGGCGTGATCGTTCTCGTGCATCCCCCAACGGTCTCAGACGCCGGTGCGCGGGCGGCGTCCAGGGCCGGAGGGGTCCTCCGGCTCCGGATCGGATCAGGCCTCGCCGGGGTGCCAGGGCGGCCACTCCCAGGGCCGGTCGTCCCAGTGGACCTGCCGCGGGTCGTTCAGGTCGATGCCGGGGAAGGCCTGTCGCACCCGCGGCTCGAACTCCTCCCGTTCCATCGGTGCCCAGCCGCCGCCCTTGATCCGGACCCGCCGGTACCGGCTGTCGCTGTCGTAGGGGGCCACCACGACGAGGTACTCCTGCTCGCCCTGGTTCGCGGTGTTCGTCATATCTCCAGGGTGCGACGGCCGCCGGGACGGCGCATCGTGGAAGTGAGGTCCGGCCGCGCGGGCCCGGATGATCATGGAGGTTCCTGATGAGTACGCTCGAAGAGCAGATCGACGTCGACGCCCCCGCCGCGGTGACGTGGGAGTACCTCCACAAGGTGGAGAACTATCCGCAGTTCATCGACGGAGTCCGCCAGGCCCGGCCGGAGGGCCACAACCGGGCTCATCTGGACTTCGAGGAGGGCGGCCGGGTACGCGAGTGCGACGCCCGGATCACCGATCGCGGTCAGGGCAAGGTCATGACCTGGCAGACCGAGGAGGCCGACCTCAAGGGCGCCTTCACGGTGCGTGCCATCGACGACCGGCACACGCAGGTGCAGGTGCGGGTGGAGTACGACCCGGCGCGCACCCGGGACACCTTCGGCGGCCCCAAGGGGTTCGCTCAGTCCGACAGGATCCAGCAACTGGTACGGCACGACCTGGAGCGGTTCAAGGACCTGGTGGAGAGCAAGCGCTGACCGCGGCCCGGACCGCCACCGGGCCCCGGCGGCCGTCGGCCGAAGGCACCCGTCCGTCAGCCGAAGCGGACGTCGCCGGTGATCGTGCCGCTCTGGATGACCGGGCCGCGGATGTCGCCGCCGCTGATGGTGTTGTGCACGGCGGGCGCGGGCCCCTGGGCGGAGGCCGCCTCGGCGATCAGAGCCCTGAGCGCGTCGGCCGCCGCCGGATCCTCCTGAAGCAGCCGCCGCAGCCGCAGCCGCCACATGGCCTCGATGTCGGCGGCCGCCGACTCGTCCCCGTCGCCCCGGGCGGCGGCAAGCTCACGCCGGGACTCCTCCAGCTCCCCCTCGACGAGCTCGGCCTGCTCCGGCCTCCCTCGCCCGAACAGGGCGCCGCACCGGGACTTCACCGCGGCCCACGCGTCACCGGCCATCAGCCCCACCAGCGTTGTGGCACCGGAGACCGCCAACGACGCCAACTCGGCTTCCACACGCCCCCCTTGTGCTCACCGGGCACCCGACGGTCCCAACGATAGAGGCGCCCCGTGCGGCAGGAACACCGCTTCCCCGTCACTCGTCCGTGATCACCACCTTGCCGAAGTGGCCCCTGCTCTCGAAGTGGCGGTAGGCGGCGACAGCGTCCGAGAAGGGGAAGGTGCTGTCGATGACGGGGCGGATCCGGTGCTGCTCGATCGCGCGGTTCATCTGCTCGAACATCTCGCGACTGCCCACGAACAACCCCTGGAGATCGACGCCTTTGCGGAGGACCGGCGAGGGGTCGATCCCGCCACCTCCGGCCAGCACTCCGATCAGGCTGATCCGCCCGCCCGTGCGCACGGCAGTCAGAGACTGCGGCAACGTTCCCGCCCCGCCCACCTCGACGACGTGGTCGACCCCGCCCGCGGTCGACTCCTGGACCGCGTCGCCCCATCCGGGCGTCCGGGAGTAGTCGATCCCGTCCGCGGCTCCGAGTGAGCGCAGTCGCTCCAGTTTGGCGTCGCTGCTGGAAACGGCGGTCACCCGGGCGCCACCCAGGACGGCGAACTGCAGCGCGAACAGTGAGACGCCGCCGCTGCCCATGGTCAGGACGGTCTGGCCGGGAGCGAGTCCGCCGCGCACCACCACCGCGTGCCACGCGGTCACCGCCGCGCATGGCAGCGTCGCGGCCTCGGCGAAGTCCAGGTGGGAGGGGGCGGCGACCACGGCTTCCTGGTCGAGGAGCACGTACTGCGAGAGAACTCCGTCCACCGTGGCGCCCAGCGCAGTCCGGGCCTTCTCCGCGCTGGGCGGACCGCAGAGCCAGCCGGGCATGAAGATGCCGATGACCCGGTCCCCCGGCTGCCACCGGGTGACCTCGGTTCCGGTCTCGACCACTTCGCCCGCGCCGTCGGACAGCGGGATCACTCCGGGTTTCAGCGCGCGCCCGTAGGCGTTCGCGGCGATCATCAGATCCCGGTAGTTCAACGACCACGCCCGCATCCGGACGAGAACCTCGCGCGGTCCGGGAGCGGGCACGTCGCGTTCGTCCATCCGCAGGGCGTCCACTCCGGAGAAGTGCGGCAGGTGGTAGTACCGCGTCGTCACCGTCTCCACCGTGGTCCTCGTCGTGTTCATCGTGCTTCCACTCCTCCGGGGCCCTCCGGGATCCGAACGGCCTGGCCGGTGACGCGGACGCGGGGATCGCCGGGGGTCACGTCCACGAGGATGTCGCTGGGGCGGCCCATGTCCTGCCCTTGGCGGATACGGACCCGGGTCGGCTGGTCCACCAGGCCCAGGGATCGCAAGTAGCCGCCGAAGGCGGCGGCCGCGGCGCCGGTGGCCGGGTCCTCCACGACACCGCCGACCGGGAACGGGTCACGGGCGTGGAAGCCGAAGCGGTGGGCGTCCTCACGCCACACCAGGTGGACGGTGGTCCACCCGTGGAGCCGCATGACCGCCTCCAGCGCGCTGAAGTCGTAGTCGAGGGCGGCGAGCCGCCGGCGTGTGCGGGCGGCGATGACGAGGTGGTCGTTGCCGGCGAAGGCGACGTGCGGGGGAAGGGCCGGGTCGAGCTCCTCCCGACTCCAGCGCAGGGCTTTCAGCGCCGGCTCGATCTCGGCGTCCTCCGCCGGGCGGGAGCGAGCGGGGACGCTGGTGAGGGTGGCTCGGGGCGGCCCGTCGCCGGTTTCCGTCGCCACGCGGACGACCCCCGCCCGGGTGTCGAAGACGAGTTCGCCGGGGCCGGCGCTCTCGGCGAGAGCGACGGCCGTGGCCACGGTGGCGTGCCCGCAGAAGGCGACTTCGGCGCGGGGGCTGAAGTAGCGCAGCCGATAGCGGCGCGCCGCCTCGTCCCGCTCGGTGACGAACGCGGTCTCGGAGTACCCGATCCGGGCGGCGATGGACAGCATCTCGTCGTCCCCCAGCGCTCCGGCGTCGAGGACGACACCGGCGGGGTTGCCGCCCGAAGGGTCGGTGGTGAAGGCGGAGTAGCGCAGGACGTCGACGGCGTCCGCGCTCGTTTGCGGGGTGGCTTCTGCGATCGGGTCGGTCATGGGTGCAACGTTCGCACCCATGCGATATCGCGTCCAACGATTGTTTTCGGTTGGGCCGATCGGATACTGCGATAGGCGGGTACGATCAGGTGGTGGACACCCGACTCCTGCGCACGTTCACCACCCTGGCGAAGACCGGGAGCTTCACCGCCGCGGCCGCCGAACTCCACCTCGCCCAGTCGACCGTCACCGTCCAGGTCCGCTCGCTGGAACGGGATCTGGGAACGCGGCTGTTCGACCGGGTGCCCACGGGCGCGCTGCTCACCAGCGCCGGGCGGCGGTTGCTCGAAGAAGCCGAGGCGGTGCTGGACGCCGAGGCCCGGCTGCGGGCTGCGGCGGCGGCCGGGAACGGCGACGGCACGGTGGAGGGACAGGTCACCGTAGGGGCGGGGGAGTCGCTGTGCGCGTCGCGACTGCCCGGAGTGATCGCCTCACTGCGGCGCACCCATCCCGGAATCGACGTCCACCTGCGCCCGGTGGGCAGCGCCGCGGCCGTGGCGGGGCTGCGCGCGGGACGGCTCGACATAGCGCTGCTCCTGGAGCCCGAGGTGAACTTCGCCGACCTGGTGGCCCGGCTCATAGCGCGCGAACCGCTCGTGTATGTGGCATCCCCCGACCACCCGCTCGCCGGGCGCAAGGCCGGGTGGGAGGAACTGGCCGGGGAGAGCTTCTTCGTGCACGAGGAGGGGTGCTCGTACAGCGATCACCTCGTGCGCACCCTGCTGGCGCTGCCCGGATCGCAGCCCCGGCTCACGCGGTTCGGCAGCATCGAGGCCGCCCGCTCGTGCGTGGCCGCGGGGCTGGGGCTCACGCTGCTGCCCCGGGCGACGGTCGAGCGGCAGTTGCGCGACGGGACCCTGGCGGTGGTCGACGGCCCGGCGATCCCACCGGTACCGGTGCAGCTGACCCGGCACCGCCGGCGCTGGGTCGCCCCGGCCGCCCGGGTCGCCTCCGACGAGCTCACGCGGCTCATCCCCGCCTGACGCGCAGCCCCACTCTCCCCCTGGCGAGCCCGCCACCTCGCGCTCGATCCAGCGGCAGATCACGTCGGCCACATAGGCGCGTTCCGCGCGGCTCAGTTCCCGTCCCTCGGGGATCCGGTGCCAGCGCTGGAGGCAGGTACGGCAGCAGGTGGCGGTCGCGTGCTGGGCCGGCCCACAGGCTCGTATTGCGGCTCCCACACACCGCTTGAACCCCTTACACGGATCCAACCTACGGTGTCGTAACCTACCGTGCCGTAGGTGCCGCTGTTGCCATCCCCCCGCCTGGAGCCGTTGTGACCACTGCCGCCGCCCGTCCCCGTACTTCGCAGACGTGGAGTGACGTCCAGCTGCTGCACGCCCTGGAGGAAGTGGTCGAGACCGAGCTCGACCGCCACCTCAGGGTCGCCAAGGAGTGGATGCCCCACGAGTACGTGCCCTGGAGCGACGGCCGGAACTTCGACGGTGAGCTCGGCGGCGAGGCCTGGTCCCCCGAGCAGTCCAAGGTTTCCGACATAGGCCGCATCTCGCTGGTGGTCAATCTGCTGACCGAGGACAACCTGCCCAGTTACCACCACGAGATCGCCACCCTCTTCGGTCGGGACGGCGCCTGGGGAACGTGGGTCCACCGGTGGACCGCCGAGGAGGGTCGGCACGCCATCGTGATGCGCGACTACCTGCTCACTTCACGGGCCGTCGACCCTGTCGAGCTCGAACGTCTGCGCATGAAGCACATGTCGGCGGGCTTCGAGTCGGACAACAGCCACAGCATGCTTCACTCGGTGGCCTACGTGGCCTTCCAGGAGCTGGCCACCCGCATCTCGCACCGCAACACCGGGCTCCACGCCGGCGACCCGGTGTGCGACCGGATGCTGGCCCGGATCGCCACCGACGAGAACCTGCACATGGTCTTCTACCGCAACCTGCTGGCGGCTGCCCTGCAGCTCGCACCCGACCAGGCGATGCGGGCCGTCGCGGACGTGGTCACCGGCTTCAGGATGCCTGGTCACGGGATGCCCGGCTTCGAGCGGGCAGCGGCCCGGATCGCCATCGGCGGGGTATACAACCTGCGCATCCACCACGACGACGTGCTGCTACCGGTGCTGCGCCATCTGAAGGTGCTGGAGATCTCCGGGCTCGGCGCTCAGGGGCTGCAAGCGCAGGACGAGATCGGCCTGTTCATGGGCGGCCTCGACGACCAGGCCAAGCGCTTCGACGAGCGGCGGGCCGCTCTGCTGGCCCGCCGCCGTAACGGCTGAGCCGCTCGGCGGGTGCGCGAGCGCCAACGGGTTCCCACGGCCTTGAGGCTGTGGGAACCCGAAAACGCGACGCCGCACGCACACAGCACGAACAGAATCCGCCACACACGCCGACGGCCGTACGGCAGCAGACGTCCGGCGTTGAATGCGCGGCCTGTGCTCGCGGACCGGCGGCACCGGCTCGGCCCACCGCCGCAAGTCGTCCGTCACCAGCCGCAGTCGGGCCTTCCCCCGTGACGTGTCCGACGGGCCGCCGCAGCCATGGCGGGGGCCCCGCGAAGCTCTCTGTCAGCTGGTTCGGGCAGCCTCATGGCTGCCGCCTCCCTGATCACCGCGCTCCGGGCGACGGCGCCGGCCGCGGCGACGTTCGCCCGACCGCCCGTCGCCGGTGCCGCTTCCGGTGCCGGCACCGGTGCTGCCGACGGTCGTGTTCCGCTGGCCGCTGCGCTGTGCCTGCCGCCCCTTGGGCTGCGGCCCCGCTTTCGCCCTGGCCGCCTTCGCCTTGGCCGCCCTCGCCGTCTGCTTCGGCTGGGCGGCGGGCTGCGGCACCTCCAGCGCCACGGGCACACCAGAAGGCTCCCGCGCACCCGTGAGCCGAGCCAACTCCTCGTCGGTGGACCTGATCCTGGCCGTGCACGCGCTGATCCCCGCGTCGGCCATCAGTCGCGACATCTCCCTCTTCTGCTCGGGCAGCACCAGCGTCACCACACTGCCGGACTCCCCCGCCCTGGCGGTGCGCCCGCCACGGTGCAGATAGTCCTTGTGATCGGTCGGCGGATCGATGTTCACGACCAGGTCGAGATCGTCGACGTGAATGCCGCGGGCCGCCACGTTGGTCGCCACGAGCGCGGTGACCTGGCCGTTCTTGAACTGGTCGAGGGTGCGATTGCGTTGCGGCTGCGACCGGCCGCCGTGCAGCGCGGCCGCTCGTACGCCGTTGGCCAGCAGCCGCTTGGCGAAACGGTCCGCTGCACGCTTGGTGTCCACGAAAAGGATCACCCTGCCGTCGCGGGCCGCGATGCGCGTGGCCACGGCCTTCTTCTCGGTCTCGTCCGCGACATGCAGCACATGGTGGTCCATGGTGGTCACCGCGCCCGCGGACGGGTCGACGGAGTGGACCACGGGATCGGTCAGGAACATCTGGACGAGCCGGTCGATGTTCTTGTCCAGCGTCGCCGAGAAGAGCATCCGCTGCCCGTCCGGCTCGACCTGCTTGAGCAGCGCCGTGACCTGCGGCATGAAGCCCATGTCGGCCATCTGGTCGGCCTCGTCGAGGACCGTGATCGACACCCGTTCGAGGGCGCAGTCGCCACGCTCTATGAGGTCTTTCAACCGCCCGGGCGTGGCCACCAGTACCTCGGCACCTCGCCGCAGCGTGGCTGCCTGCTTGGCGATGGAGAGCCCGCCGACGACCGTGGCCAAACGCAGGTTCACAGCCGTCGCGTAGGGCGTGAGGGCGTCGGTGACCTGTTGCGCGAGCTCACGCGTGGGCACCAGCACCAGCGCGAGCGGCGCCTTCGGCTCGGCGCGACGGCCCGCGGTGCGCGCGAGCAGTGCGAGGCCGAAGGCGAGTGTCTTGCCCGAGCCGGTCCGGCCCCGGCCGAGGATGTCACGTCCCGCGAGGGAGTTGGGCAGTGTCGCGCCCTGGATCGGGAAGGGCTCGGTCATCCCCTGGTCAGCGAGGGTCTTCGCCAGGGCGGCAGGCAGCTCCAACGCGTCGAACGTCTCGACGGCGGGCAACGCGGGGGTGACGGATTCCGGCAGCCTGAATTCCTGTGGGGGCGCGGCCTTGCGTGCGGGGACCTTGCCGGTGCCCTGGGCGGAGCCCCGGGCGCGGGCCCTGCCACGAGAATTCGCCGGCCGCCTGCCGGCGGGGCGTTCGGATCGAGTCATGGGCAAATACCTTCCTGGGCCTCACGGACAGCACAAGCCGGGACCCGCGCCGCGAAGGCGCGGGTCCCGGCTGCCGGGTGCGAGCCCCCGAATCAGGCGGGGACGATGTTCTCCGCCTGCGGGCCCTTCTGGCCCTGGGTGATGTCGAAGGAGACCTTCTGGCCCTCGTGGAGCTCGCGGAAGCCCGAGGTGGCGATGTTGGAGTAGTGGGCGAAGACGTCGGCGCCGCCGCCGTCCTGCTCGATGAAGCCGAAGC
>CAYNNX010000005.1:0-52922 GCA_964398515.1 uncultured Streptantibioticus sp.
ATTTCCGTCTCCTCATGGACCTTTTGGTCCTTCGGCCTCTCAGTCCGATCGTCGACCGAGGTACCAGCGGCAGATCGACCGGTCTGTCGCCGCTGCCTCCTGCGGTCGAACTCCCTCGCTCACTTCGCAGGCCCATAGCCATGATGCATCGCGACGACTCGTAGCAAAAGGGGTAAATCTTATCTACTCGGCAGTAGTAATCGGGACGGGCAGGGGGTCGCCGCTCCTAGGATGACCGCCGGACAACTCACCGCGGAAAAGGGGCAGTTGCGATGGACGGAAGCGCTCCCGAGATCGACCAGACCAAGCCGAGCATCGCCCGTGTCTACGACTACCTGCTGGGCGGCAAGGACAACTACGCCGTCGACCGGGAGATCGGCGACCGGTTCAAGGAGGACATGCCCGGCTCTGTGGCCATCGCGTACACCAACCGCCGGGCATTGGTACGCGCTGTCCGGGACATCGCCGCGGGGACGGGCATACGGCAGTTCGTCGACATGGGCAGCGGCCTGCCGACCGCCGACAACGTCCACCAGGTCGCCCAGCGCCACGCCCCCGGCGCGAGCGTGGTCTACGTGGACAGCGACCCGATCGTCCTCGCGCACGGCCGCGCGCTGCTCGCGGAGAACGACCGCACCACCGTCATCAGGGCCGACGTGCGCGACCCGCGGACCATCCGGGAGCAGGCGGCCGCCGGCGGACTGATCGACTTCGGCGAACCGGTCGCCGTCATCCTCAGCGCCATCCTCCACCACCTCAACGACGACGAGGACCCGGGCGCCGTCGTCGGCTACTGGCGGGACCAGGTGCCCTCCGGGAGCTGCTTCTTCATCAGCCACTTCCGCTCCGGCCACAACGAGGAGACCGCCGAGGCCGAACGGGTGCTCCAGGCGACCTTCGGCAGGGGCCGGTGGCGCAGCGACGAGGAGATCCGCGGCCTCTTCGACGGGCTGGAGCTCCTCGACCCGGGGATCGTGCCGGCCGTGCACTGGCGGCCCGACGACACCGACGAGGTCTCCCGCATCGGCGGGACCGGCCGGGAGCTGACCGTCTGGGAGCAGCTCATCGTGGCGGGCCTGGCCCGCAAGCCGTGACCGCGGGGGCGGCCCGGCCACCCCGTCTTCCGGGTGCCGCGGACCGGGGATGACCACAGTGTGGACCGTTGATCACGGTAAGTGTAACGATCCAGTCCGTTGTCTGTGCCACACTCCCGGACGGCCTCTAAGCTCCCCGCCATGCCGATCTTTGGATCCCGCAGACGCGCGAGCCCGCGTCTGACGCCTGAACTCGACGACGACAAGCTCGGTAGAGTCCGCAAGCAGCTCGAGTCCGCGTCGATGCCCGGCATGATGGACATCCGCGTCGACCAGATGGAAGAGGTGCTCAAGGACGCGGGCACGGACTGGGACCGCCGCACCCACCGGACCCTGGTGCTCGCCGGCGCGGGCGACATGACTCTGGCCCGGATCTGGATCCGGCGCCGGCCGCGCAGCGCGGACGCCGTGCTCTTCCCGGTCTGGGTCGACCTCGTGCGCGGCGACGGGGGAACCATCCGCGCCGACCCGCGGGCCGCGATGGACACCTGCTACCGGGCGGCCGAGCTCCAGCCCGCCAGCCCGCTGCCGTGGATCGCACTGGTGGCGATGTTGCGGCTGCTGGCCCACCCCCAGCAGGAGGTCTTCGCGGTGTGGCGGGAGGTCACCTCGCGCGACCCGTGGAACCGCGAGGCCTACCTCCAGATGCTCGGCTACCTCTCGCCCGAGGAGTGCGGCTCGCACGCCCAGGTCCTCGACTTCGTCGACGCCGTGCGGTCCGGCATGCCGCCGCAGTCCCCGGCCGTGGGGCTGGAACTGGTGTCGATGATCCAGCGGTACCGCCGCACCGTCACCTCCGGCGGCGTCGCCGCGCTCACGTCGAGCCGCCTGTGGAGCCAGCCGCCCGTGGAGGCCGTGCTCGACCGGGCACTGCACGAGTGGCCGCAGCCCGGCTTCCTGACGCACGCCGCCGCGCTGGCCGATCTCAACCTGCTCGCCTACGCCCTGGTACGGGCCTCCCGCATGGGCGACGCGGCACCGGTCTTCCGCGCGATCGGCCCGGTCGTCACGGCCTGGCCCTGGGAACTGGACGGCGACCCCCTCCAGCAGTTCACGCACTGGCAGGAACGGATCCTGGACTGACGTCCACCGCTCCGGCGCCCGGCGATCCCGCGCCGCCGGAACACCCCGCCTGGCGGCCCCCGCGGCGGTCTCAGGTGCTGCGCCTGATCGTCCCCCACGAGAGCGGACGAGGATGTGGCAACCGACAAGGCGGAGCCGAGGCCGTCGGCGAACCGGAGCCGTTGTGGCAGGCCCTGCACCCCAAGCCGAGTGCCGCGGCCGCGGAATCGGCTGCCGCCTGCTGGACGCCGTGGACGCGGAATCGCCAGGGCGTCGGCGATCTGTCCATCGGGGCCCTCGCGGCGAACACCTCGGCACCGCGGCCGTACGAGTAGCGGGGACCGCGGCCGGTGACGTCGCGTCCGGCCCGGTTCGGCGCGAGCCCGGGGCCGCGCCGAAGGTTCCGCCGGACGCCCGCTGAGCGGCGGCTCCCCGGCAGCACCGCCGCCCTTCCCCGGGCGTTCACATCGGCGCCCTCGACGGTACATCCGCCGGGGCTACTCATGAGGCCGACACCCGTCCCCGTACAACGACAAGCCTCAGGGGAGACCCGTGAACCGCCGCTTCATCCGACTGGCCGCCACCCTCGGCGTCGCCGGAACCCTCGCCGGTGTGACGATCGCCCAGGCGTCCGCCTCCCAGGACAGCGCCGCGCACCGCAAGGCCGCCGCCCGGCACGTGCTGCTCATCTCGGTGGACGGCCTGCACCAGTCGGACCTGGCGTGGTACGTCGCCCGGCACCCGAGCTCGCCCCTGGCCCGGCTGGTGCGCAGCGGCGTCCAGTACACGCACGCGAGCACCACCACCCCCTCCGACTCCTTCCCCGGCATGACCGCCCAGGTCACCGGCGGCGGTCCGGGCACCACCGGCGTCTACTACGACGACACCTACGACCACGCCCTGCTGCCGGCCGGAACGAAGAACTGCAAGGGCGCCAAGCCCGGTGTCGAGGTGGACCTCACGGAGGACCTGGACAAGAACAAGGCCGCCCTCGACGCCGGCCAGGGCCTCAAGGGGCTGCCGGGCAGCATCCTGAAGATGACCGGCCGGCCGCAGAGCCTGCTCGACCCCAGCAAGCTCCCGGTCGACCCCAAGACCTGCAAGCCGGTGTACCCGCACTCCTACCTGCAGGTGAACACCGTCTTCAACGTGGCCCGCAAGGCCGGCCTGCGCACCGCCTGGTCGGACAAGCACATCGCCTACGACATCCTCAACGGCCCCTCCGGCACCGGCATCCAGGACCAGTTCTCCCCGGAGATCAACAGCGACGCCAACGGCTACCCGGCCGGGAACGACTGGACCACCGACAACAAGGCCACCGAGCAGTACGACGCCTACAAGGTCAAGGCCGTCCTCAACGAGATCGACGGCTACGACCACTCCCGCACCCACAAGGTCGGCACCCCGGCGATCTTCGGCATGAACTTCCAGGCGGTCTCCACCGCCCAGAAGCTGCCCGCCTCCGACGGCCTGAAGGGCGGCTACGCCGCCAAGGGTGTCCCCGGCCCGCTGGTGGAGAAGAACCTCGAGTTCGTCGACGCCGAGATCAGCACGATGGTCAAGGACATCCAGGCCAAGGGGCTCGCCTCCAGCACCGACATCGTCCTGTCCGCCAAGCACGGCCAGTCGCCGACCGACCCCAAGGCCCTGACGCGCATCGACGACGGCGCGCTGCTCGACGGGCTCAACGCCGCCTGGAAGAAGAAGCACCCGGGTGCCGGCGACCTCGTCGCGCACTCCGTCGACGACGACGGCATGCTGCTGTGGCTCAACGACCGCTCCGCTGAGGCCACGTCGTTCGCCAAGCAGTACCTGCTCGCCCAGAGCGGCCAGGGCAACGACATCAACGGCGCCGCAAAGGCGTTCACCGACGGCGGCCTCAGCAAGGTCTACGCGGGCAGGGAAGCCGCCGGGTACTTCGGCGTCAAGCCCGGCGACCCGCGCGTGCCGGACGTCTTCGGCATCGCCAAGTACGGAGTGGTCTACACCGGCGGCAAGAAGAAGATCGCCGAGCACGGCGGCGCCCACGCCGACGACCTGAACGTCCCGCTCGTGATCGCCGGCGCCGGCGCCCCGGCGGGCGTGACCAAGGCCGTTCCGGTCAAGACCGCCCAGATCGCGCCCACCGTCCTCGCCCTCCTCGGCCTCGACCCGCAGAGCCTCCAGGCCGTCCAGCGCGAGCACACCCCGGTGCTGCCGGTTCGCTGACGCACCGTCCGGGCCTTGGCGCCCGCGCCGAACGGGGCGCGCACCGCTGCGGTGCGCGCCCCGTTCCGTTGCGGCGGGGATGGTCCGACACACCCTCAGGCGACCTGCGGCCATCACGGAAAGATACCGTTCCGTCACGCATTCTACGGGAATGAGATCACTCCGTTCGCGACCGTGGACGCCGCTGGCGGCCGTCACCGCGGCGGCCTTCCTGCTGGGTTCCGCCGCCCCGCCGCCGGACACGGCATCCGCCGAGGCCCCGCGCAACCACCTCACCGACCTGGTCAACCCCTTCGTCGGATCGAAAGCCGACAGCAACACCTTCCCGGGCGCCGCGGTGCCCTTCGGCATGGTGCAGGTGTCGCCGGACACCGGCTACTTCACCGGGTACGTCTACGGCTCCGACCGCAGCCTGGCCAGCGGCCACTACCGCGCCTACGACTACGCCCTCAACCGCATCCGGGGGTTCAGCACCGTCCACCTGTCGGGCGTCGGCTGCGGTGGCGGAGGCGATCTGCCCATGCTGCCGACGACCGGGGACATCACCTCCACCGACTACGGCTCCTACGCCGCCGCCTTCAGCCACGCGCGGGAGAAGGCGTCACCGGGCTACTACCGCGTGGGCATGTCCTCGTACGGAGGGATCACCGCCGAGCTGACGGCCACCACCCGGACAGGCTGGCAGCGCTACGCCTTCCCCGCCACGGGCAAGGCCAACGTGCTGCTCAACACCGGGCAGGCGCTGCACAAGGTGGTCTCCAGCAAGGTCGCCGTGGTGGACGATCGCACGGTGATCACCGCGATCACCGGCCGCGGGTTCTGCGCGGACACCCAGCCGTACACCCTGTACACCGTCACCCGGTTCAGCCGTCCCTTCACCGCCTTCGGCACCTGGAACGGGGGCAAGGTGAGCGCAGGCTCCCGCACCTCGCAGGGGTCCGGGCGGCGGGGCGCCTACGTCCGCTTCGACACCCGCTCGGACCGGGTGGTGACCGCCACGACCGCGGTGAGCTACGTCAGCGTCCAGGGCGCGCGCAGGAACCTGGCGCGCGAGGGCCGCGGCGGCTTCGACGCGGCCCGGGCGGCGGCCGAACGCGAATGGGAGCGCCGGCTGGGGACGGTCCGGGTGCAGGGGGGCAGCGACAGCCGGCGGCGCACCCTGTACTGCGCGCTCTACCACTCCCTGCTCTCGCCGAACACCGGCAGCGACGTCGACGGCGCGTACCGCGGCTGGGACAACAGAATCCACCGGGCCGACGGCTTCACCTACTACCAGTTCTGGTCCCTGTGGGACACCTACCGCACCCAGGCCCGGCTGCTGGCGCTGCTGGCACCGAAGGAGGCGCGGGACATGGCGCTGTCCCTGGTGCGCACCGGCGAGCAGGGCTGGCTGCCCAAGTGGGGGTACGCCACAGTCGAGACCAACGTGATGACCGGCGACCCCGTCACGCCGTACCTCGTCGACGCCTTCAGCCAGGGCCTGCTGGACGGCCACGAGGACGAGGCGTACGCGGTGCTGAAGCGGAACGCCGACTCGCTGCCGCCGGCCCGTTCGCCCTTCGAGGGGCGCGGGGGCAACCCGGCCTACCTCAAGAACGGCTACGTGCCGCTGGACACCCGGTCCTCGCACAAGCCCGGCGACTTCGACCCCGCGCACGGCCCGTCGGCCACCTTGGAGTACGCGCTCGCCGACGGAGCCATGGGCATCATGGCCCGCGAACTCGGCCACGACGAGGACGCCGACCGCTACTTCGCCCGCGGCCGCAACTACCGCAACATCTTCGACAAGAGCACCGGATGGTTCCGCGCCCGGGACACCACGGGCAGGTTCGTCGGTCCGGCCGACCCCAAGGACGGCATCGGCTTCCACGAGGGCACCGCCTCGCAGTACATGTGGCTGGTCCCGCAGGACATGCCGGGCCTCATCCGGCTGATCGGCGGAGCCAAGGCGGCCGACGCCCGGCTCGACGCCCTCTTCGCCTACGCCAAGGTCCTCAAGGACCCCGCCGGCACCGCACGCCGGGTGTGGGTGAGCGGCCCGTTCGACTACTACCACCGCAACGTCTACAACCCGAAGAACGAGCCGGACCTCCTGGCGCCCTACGCCTATCTGTCCACCGGTCAGCCGTGGAAGACCGCCGACGTGGTGCGCGCGGCCCTCACGCTCTACAGCGACCGGGCCGACGGCATCCCCGGCAACGACGACATGGGCACGATGTCGGCCTGGGCGGTCCTGTCCGACCTCGGCATCTTCCCCGTCGAGCCGGGTGCCCCGGTGTGGGGGCTGACGACCCCGGCGTTCGAGCGGATCGACCTCACCCTCGACCCGCGTCTGTACCGCGGCGGCCATCTGGCCATCACCGCGCCGGGCGTCTCGGACGCCAACCGGTATGTGCGGTCGGTCCGCGTCGGCGGCCGGCCGTGGTCGGCGACCTACGTGACCAGCGATGACGTGCAAGAAGGCCGGGACATCGCGTTCACCGTGGGACGCACCCGGTCCGGTTGGGGCACCGGGCCACGCGACGCCCCGCCGCCCGCCGACCGCCAGCCGCAGTCATGAGGGGCTAGCGGCGGTCGGAGCCGTCCGGGTCGGCGAACCGGGCCACGATCCAGTCGGCGCCGCGTGCGGCCAGGGCGCGGCGCCGCCTGCGGCGGGAGCGGGAGAGCACCGGGGCGTGCCGCCGGTCGCCCGGCAGGGCGGCGATCCTGGCCAGCCTGCGGCCCGCCACCGCCAGATCGGCGAGGAGCCGCAGCCGCGCGGCGGGGCCGGTGGCGCGCAATAAGGCCGTGTACAGGCCCTCTATGTCGGCGACGGCGGCGGCCAGCCGCAGGTTCTCCTCGCGGATCCGCTGTGCCTGTCCCCGTGACGGCATCGGTGACGCTCCCCCCTTGGATCGGATTTCGCCGGACGGCGCCGCATCGGATGCGGGCCGGTGCCCTGCCGGTGCGGGGCGGCCGACCCGGCGGCGGTCTCAGCGGACACCGGGTGCGCCGACGGCGCTCAGGGGCTCGGGGCTCTCCGGCGGCACGGACGGGCCCGCGGCTCGCGCACCCGCCTGTCGGCTCGTCATGCTCACTCCCCGGTCCCGGCCGCTGTGCGCGTCGGCGGTGTGCTCGGCTCCGCCTCACACGTTTGCCAGATTGCGCAATATAGCAAACCGCTGTGTCCGATGTGCCGTTCGAGGACGAGCGTTCCGGGTCCGTTCAGTGACCGCTGTCCGGCGGCGCCGCGCCACCGCCTCGGCCGGGCTCCTGCTCCCGGGGCGCGGCCAGCCGTACGACGAGCGGGAGGGCGAGCTGGACCAGGGCGCCCGCGCCGGTGGCACGGGCGGCGCCGCCGATGAGGGGTGCGGCCAGGGCCACGCCGTCGCGCACCGCCCCCGAGTGGCACATCCGGCGCGCGTGGTGCAGCGCGGGCCGCAGCAGCGCGGCGACGGGCGCCACGTCCGGGAGGGTGACGGCGACCGTCCGATCGGCGGCCTCGGGGCGCGGCCAGGTCAGTTCGATGCGCACGTGGGGTACTCCATGGGGAACGGGGATCGCGAACGGTCACGCGAAGCGGAGTCCGGCCGTGCCATGGCCGCCGTGCGCGCGGGAGGCGCCATCGCAGTGGTGCCCGGCGACGGCTCAGCGCCCGCAGGTCCGCCGCGAGGCCGGGGGGTGAGCCCGCGTCACCCGTCGAGGCGCTGTATTACGTCGAGAATCGGTGGATTTGCCGTAGCGTGTCAAGGCAACTTTTGGGAAACGGCAGGGGTAGAGGGGATGAACGAGGCGGGTTCCTTCCCCGGAGGACCGGGGTGCCCGCCGACGAGAGGCGATCGGAGCAGGCAATGAGCGAGACCACCGGCACCACGTCGGAAGGAACATCCTCGACGGTGGCGTCCGCGGCGCACACCGTACAGGAGACGCTGGCGCGCCCGATGCACGCGGTCACCGAGACGGTGAACCATGTACCCGGCGTGGGCATGGTCAAGGGAGTCGTCGGCGGCGTACTGGACAAGGTCGAGTCGGTCTCGCCACGCACCCGCCGGGTCGCCGCCTACACCGGCGCGGGCCTGCTGGGCGCCGCGGGCTTGATCGAGTGGCCGGTGGCCGCCGCGGGCGCCGCAGCCGTGTGGCTCACCCAGGCGCGCCGCAAGAACGGCCAGGCCCGGCAGAGCGGGCAGACCACGGCGACCGTGACCGCCGAAGCCCCGGAGGCCAAGGCACCGGTCAAGCCGTCGAAGACCACGGGTCCCTCGAAGCCCGCGAAGACCCGTGCCTCCCGCCACCACCACGCCTAGCCGCCGCACTGCCGGCCGGGCGACCCGCCCCATCCGCACCGCCGTACCGGCCGCCGCCTCCCCGGGGCACCTTCGCGCACGGCCGGCGCGGTGACCTCCTCGCGAAAGTTGGGACATGCTGCCACGCCTGCTGACCACGCTGCCCGCCCTGGGACTGGACCTCGCCGTGTCCACCTCCGCCCAGGCCACCCGGCACCTCGTCCCCACCGCCGGTGTCGTCGTCCGCACCGCGGTCGGAATCGCCGGTGCGGGGGCGCGCACCACGGCCGACGGTGCGGCGGCGGCGGCCGGTACGGCGGTGCGGGTGGGACGGGTCGCCCGCGACACCCTGCTGCCCGGCGTCGGGTACTGGCGGGCCGGCGCCCGCCTGCAGATGCCGCTGCGGCCCCGCCCGGAGCTCGCGGTGCGCGGCGCCCGCGGACTGGAGGCCGGGGCCAAGAAGGTCGCCGTCGCCCTGGTCGACCACCCCGACGTGCTGACCGCCTACTGGGACGGCGGGCTGGGCCGCCTCGTGGTGCAGCTGACCGAGAACGCGGTCGCCGACCGCGTGGTGGACAAGGCCTGCGCCCTCGCCGCCGACCAGGGGCTCGACAACCTCGGTGAGGAGGCCGAACCGGTCCACCCCGGTGACCCGCGAGCCGTGCGCGCCACGGCCGCCGCCATCGCCTGCGACGCGGTCGGCGCCGTCACCGCGGCCACCGCCCGCACCGCACACCTCAAGAGCTCCCCCCGACTGGTCACGGCCGCCGTCACCCTGCTGCGCGAGGACTCGCGGGTACGCCGCATGCTGCGCCGCCGGTTCGGCCCGAACGGCGCGGACCTGCTGCTCGCCGCGGCCAACGCGGCCGCCCACGGCATCGGGCAGTCCCCGACCGCCCTGGTCCTGGACGCCGCCCTGCGCACCAGTCAGCTGATCGAGTCGGTCACCCGCATCACCGCCTTCGACGCCGCCCACGACACCCTCTGCGCCGCGGAGCGCACCAGTGTGGCCGCGGACCGCACCGGCCGGCCCCCGCTGCGCCGCTTCCCCGGTGAGGAGTACGCGGACCAGGCCGTCGCCGGAAGCCTGGTCGGAGCCGCCGCCACCCTGATCTTCACCCAGGACGTGGGCGAGGCGGCCGAGGCCGTGCTCGCCGCGTCCCCGAAGGCCGCGCGCTACGGCCCGGCCGCCTTCACCGCCACCCTGGGCACCATGCTGTCCCGCTCGGGCGTGCTCGTGCGCGACCTCGAACGGCTGCGGCGGCTGGAGATCGTGGACACCGTCGTACTCCACCCCGAGGCGTTGCGCAGCAGGCGGCGCACGGTGCTCGACGTGAACCCCAACGTCGCCGGCTGGGACCACGACCGGCTGTGGCGTGCGGCGGCGGCGACGCTGCGCCCGCCCGAGGAGGACGTACCCCCCTCCGACCTGCCGCTGCTGCGACTGCGTCCGGTCCCCGACCAGGGGCCCGAGGAGACGGGCCTGATGATCGCCTCCGTGCGCGGCGAGGACATCGGCACCGTCCTGGTCGGCTGGGAGACCGACCCCCTGGCCGAACCGGTGCTGGAGGCGGCGCACCGGGCCGGCCTGTACGTCGTGGTGGCCGACGACAGCGCGCTCGGCGACTTCGGCTCCCGCGCAGACGAAGTGACCGAACCCGAGCGGCCGTTGACCGACGTCGTCGAAGGGCTGCGCGAGCAGGGCCGGGTGGTGCTCACGGTGGCCCGGGTGCCCGCGGACGGCGCCGCACGCGCCGACGACACCCGCGCCGGACTGCTGGCCAGCGATCTCGCGGTCGCCGTCACCGACGAGGACAGCGCGGTGGTGTGGGGCGCGGACCTGCTGCCGCTGAGCGGGCTGGCCGGGGTGTGGCGGCTGCTGGCCGCGGTCCCGGCCGCGCGGACCGTCAGCAGTCACTCCAAGATCCTCGCCCAGGCGGGCGCCGCCCTGTCCGAACTACTCGTGATCACCCGGGGATCCCGGTACCACCGCGCACCGCTCACCCTCGGCTACCGGCTCAGCCCGGTCAACGCGGCAGCCGCGGCCGCCCTGGTCTCCGGGTGGCGCGGCGCGCTCTCCGTCGCCGCCCGCCCCGAGCCGCACCCCCGGCCGCGGGTGCCCTGGCACGCCCTGGAACCGGAGGAGGCGCTCTCCCGGCTGGCGGCGACCCGCCGGGTCCCGCGCTCCCCCGCGGAGGTCGTGCGGGCCAAGGCGGCCGAAGGAGTGCGCGCGGTCGTGCGCCATCCGCTCCTGGCCCCGGCCCGCGCGACGGCCGGCCTGGTGAGCGCCGTACGCGCCGAGCTGGACGATCCGCTCACCCCGGTCCTGGGCGTCGGAGCCGCGGCGTCGGCGCTCCTCGGTTCCACCGTGGACGCAGCTCTGGTCGCCGGAGCACTCGGGATGAACGCCTTCGTGGGCGGCGTGCAACGACTGCGCGCCGAACGGGCGCTGGCCGCGCTCGCGGCGGGCCAGCGGCGAAAGGCCCGCCGTGTCACCGAACCCGGCGAGGGCGTCACGACGGTCGACGCGGCCAAGCTGGTCCCCGGCGACGTGATCGAACTGAGCACCGGCGACGTGGTGCCCGCGGACGCGCGGCTGCTGGAGGTCGAAGGCCTGGAGGTGGACGAGTCCTCGCTCACCGGGGAGTCGCTGCCCACCACCAAACAGGTCGAAGCCACCCCGCAGGCGGCCGTGCCCGACCGCCGGAGCATGGTCTTCGAGGGGACCACGGTCGTGGCGGGCCGCGGCCGCGCCGTGGTCGTGGGCACCGGCACCCAGACCGAGGCAGGCCGCGCGGCGGCTCTGGCCTCGCGGGTCCCGGTCTCGGCCGGCGTCCAGGCGCGGTTGCAGGAGCTCACCAGCAAGGTCGTGCCCCTCACCCTGGCCGGCGGGGCCGTGGTCACCGGTCTGTCCCTGCTGCGCGGCCGTGCGGTGCGCGAGGCCGTGCGCGGCGGGGTGGCGGTGGCGGTGGCGGCGGTGCCGGAGGGCCTGCCGCTGGTGGCCACGGTCGCGCAGATGGCCGCCGCGCGGCGGCTCAGCGAGCTGGGGGTGCTGGTGCGCACCCCGCGCACCCTCGAGGCCCTGGGGCGGATGGACACCATCTGCTTCGACAAGACGGGCACGCTCACCGAGAACCGGCTGCACGTGGTGCGCGTGGTGGCCGCCGACGGCACGCAACTGCCGGCCGACGACCCCTCCGCCGCCTCCGTACTGCGGATCGCGGCCAGGGCCTGCCCGCAGGTCACCGACGCCATCGGTGTCCACGCCCACGCCACCGACGAGGCCGTCCTGGCCGCGGCGCCACCCGATCCGGAGTGGACCGAGATCGACGCCCAGCCCTTCGAGGCCAGCCGCGGCTACGCCGCCGCGGTCGGACGCGAAGCCGACGGAACCGAAGTGCTCGTCGTCAAGGGCGCGCCCGAGGTGATCCTGCCCAACTGCCGTGCCGGCGGCGTCGACACCGAGGCCATCACGCAGGCGCTGGCGAGCGAGGGCCTGCGCGTGCTCGCCGTGGCAAGGCGCCGCCTTCCGGCCGGGCGGGCCGCCGGTGCGCTCGCCGAGCCGCTCGAGGAGCTGGAAGTCGTCGGCTTCGTGGCGCTGGCCGACGTGCCCCGGGCCAGCTCCGCGCCGCTGGTGGCCGATCTCCTCAAGGCGGGGGTCCGGCCGGTCATGCTCACCGGCGACCACCCGGCCACCGCCCGCGCTGTCGCCCTCACCCTGGGCTGGCCGCGGGACGTGAAGGTGGCCACCGGCGACGAACTCGCCGACCTGGACCGGGCCGGCCGCGCCGCCCTGCTGCGCGACTGCGGGGTCGTCGCCCGGGTGGCGCCCGAGCAGAAGCTCCAGGTCGTGGAGGCGCTGCAGGAGGCCGGACGCGTGGTGGCGATGGTGGGTGACGGCGCCAACGACGCCGCCGCCATCCGCGCCGCCGACATCGGTATCGGCGTCGCGGTCCGCGGCTCGGCGGCCGCCCGCAACGCGGCCGATCTGGTGATCACCGGCGAGGAACTGTCGCCCATGGTCGACGCCGTCGCCGAAGGGCGGGCGCTGTGGCGCAGCGTGGCCGACGCGATCAGCATCCTGCTCGGCGGCAACGCGGGCGAGGTCGGCTTCACCGTCCTGGGCACCCTGCTGGCCGGCGCCTCGCCGCTGTCCACTCGCCAACTGCTGCTGGTCAACCTGCTCACCGACATGTTCCCGGCGATGGCGGTCGCGGTCACCCCGCAGGACCGGCCCGATACCGAGGAGGCCGCCAAGGAGGCCCAGGCCACGGGTGAGGCGGAGGCCGCCCTCGCCGACCACGCCGCCCCCATCGGCATCGCCGCCCTCGGCGAGCCGCTGGCCCGGCAGATCCGGCACCGCGGAGTGATCACCGGGCTCGGTGCGGGCACGGCCTGGCTGATCGGCACCTTCACCCCCGGCTCGGCGCGGCGCACCAGCACCATGGCGATGTGCGGCCTGGTCGGCGCCCAGCTCACCCAGACGGTCATCGGCCGCCGGCACAGCCCGCTGGTGCTGTTCACGGTGCTCGGCTCGGCGGTCGCCATGGCCGCCGTGGTCCAGACCCCGGTGGTCAGCCACTTCTTCGGCTGCACACCGCTGGGGCCGGTCGCCTGGTCGGGGGTGGCCGCGGCGATGGCCGTCGCCACGGCGGGGCCGCGCGCCCTGCCCGAGATCGACCGGCTGGGAACGCAGTTGAGCACCAGGTTCCGCCCGATCGTGCGGATCACCCGGAACGCCACGTGAGCGCCGCCGCGGCCTCTTGCGCGGGGTGCCGGGTTGCCTTGACACTGCTACAGCGGCCTCCTAGGGTCCGGCGTTGTTTGGACATCGGATGTCTAGCCCACCCGTGAGGTGATCCGTGCATCGTCCGTTGCTCCGCCGATTCCGTTCCACCCTGGCCGCATTGACCGCCACAGCGCTCTGCTGCGGTGGCGCGTTCTTCTCGGCCGGTACCGCCACGGCGGCCGATCCCCCGGCCGGCTACCCCAATCTCGCCCCCACCCCTCCGATGGGTTGGAACAACTGGTCCTACTACACCTGTGGCGTCGACGAGCAGATCGTGCTCGACAACGCCAAGGCGCTCGTCCGCAGCGGGCTGGCCGCCAAGGGCTACCGGACCGTCACCGTCGACGACTGCTGGATGGCCGCACAGCGCGACGGCCACGGCGAACTCGTGCCGGATCCGGCCAGGTTCCCGCACGGCATGGCCTCGTTAGGGCGCCGACTCCACCGGATGGGCCTGAAGTTCGGCATCTACGAGGACGCGGGCACCAGCACCTGCGGCGGCTTCCCGGGCAGTTACGGCCACTACCGCCAGGACGCGGCCCTGTTCGCAAAGTGGGGCGTCGACTACCTCAAACTCGACGGCTGCAACGTGCCCACCGCCGCCGGGCAGACCAAGGAGCAGACGTACCACGCCCTGTACGCCCAGATGAGCCGGGCCCTGCTGGACACCGGCCGCCCGATCGTCTTCTCGGTCTCCGCGCCCGCCTACTTCCAGTACGACGGCGACGCCGTCTGGCACAAGGTGATCGGCTGGTCCGCGGAGGTGGGCAACCTGTGGCGGGAGGGCCGCGACATCGCCCTCCAGCAGTCGAGCGGCGCCGCCAAGTGGTCCTCGATCGCCTACAACTACGGCTACAACGCCCGGCTCGCGGACCTCCAGCGGCCCGGGCGCTGGAACGACCCCGACTTCCTGCTCGCCGGGGACTCGGGGCTGACCACCGACGAGATCCAAAGCCAGATGTCGCTGTGGTCCGTCATGGCCGCACCCCTGATCTCCAGCACCGACCTGACCAAGGCGTCCCCGGCCGCGCTCAGGGTGCTCGGCAACCGCGACGTCATCGCGGTCGACCAGGACCCGCTGGGGGTGCAGGGCCGGATCGTGCAGCACGGCACCGGCTACGACGTGCTGTCCAAGCCCCTGCAGGGCGGCGACCGGGCCGTCGCCCTGTTCAACTCCGGCGACACCGCCCGCACCATCACCACCACGGCTGCCCGCGCCGGGCTGCCCGCCGGGTCGTCCTACCTGCTGCGGGACCTGGTCACCAAGGCCGTCACCCGGACCACCGGGACGATCGCCGCCGACGTGCCCCCGCACGCCACCGTGCTGTACCGGGTGCGCGCCGCCGACTCGGCGTCCATACCCCCGGCCACCGCGATCACCTGGACCCCGCTGTCCGGCCAGGGGGCGACCACCACGTACCGCGTCGGCCTGAGCGACGACGGGCCGACCGCCCTCACCGACCCGGTGCTCGCCTTCACCGCCCCGGAGGGCTGGCAGACCACCCCCGCGTCGGTGCGGCTGCCCGACGTACTCCCCGGGCACTCGGCGTCGGCGCAGGTCGCGGTGACCGCCCCCGCGGCCGCCCCGGGCACCACCAGGACCCCGATCACGGCCACGGCCGTCTTCCGCTCGGGCCGCAGCGGCCGAAGCAGCGTCTCCGGCCAGGCCACCGTGGTCACCGTCGTGCCCTACCCCGACCTGGCCGCCGCCTACGACAACGTCGGAGTGACCAGCGAGAGCGATCCGGCGCCGGGCGACTTCGACCGCGGCGGCGACAGCTACTCGGCGCAGGCGCTGGCCGCGGCGGGTGTCACCCCCGGAGCCACCGTCACCGACCGGGCGGGCGGCGCCGCCTTCACCTGGCCGACGGCCGCACCCGGCACACCGGACAACGTCGCATCCGCCGGAGAGGTCGTCACGGCGAGCGGCCAGGGCAGCGCAGTGGCGTTCCTGGGCGCCGAGACCGGCCAGGCCTCCGGCCAGGTGACCGTCGCCTACACCGACGGCACCACCAGCACCGGTACCCTGGGCTTTCCCAACTGGTGCTGCACCACGGGGACCGAGTACGGCGCGCGGACCGTGGTCACCACCGACCACCGCGACACCCCGTCCGGGCCGGGGAACTACGGCATCGCGTACAAGGTGTTCGCCGACAGCGTTCCCCTGACGCCCGGCAAGACGCTCAAGAGCATCACGCTGCCCGACGAGCCGGTGATCCACGTCTTCGCCTTCGCGGTCGTCGGCCCGCCCGGCCGCTGACCCCGAGTGAGACCACTCCGCCCCGCCCGGCATGGCGTCAACACCCGCTGCCGGGCGGGGCGATACCTTCTTCGCCGGGATGCCGAGCACAAAGGCATACTCATCGGTACGAAGGAGTCCTCATGCGTCTTCGCCCCGGGATCCTGAAAGGCGGTGTGCTGGCGGGAGCGTCCGCCCTGCTCCTGGCGTCGTCCGCGCCGCCGGCGACGGTGCCTCCGGCCGTCCCGCTCGTCCTGGGGCACCGCGGGGCCGCCGCCTACGCCCCCGAGAACACGCTCGCCTCCATCGACAAGGCCCGGCAACTCGGCGTCGAGTGGGTGGAGAACGACGTCCAGCGCACCGGGGACGGCGCCCTGGTCGTGATCCACGACGCCACGCTCGCCCGCACCACGAACGTCAAGAAGCTCTTCCCCGGGCGCTCGCCGTGGAAGGTGTCGGACTTCACCCTCGCCGAGACCGAGCGGCTGGACGCGGGCGGCTGGTTCGCCCCCCGCTACGCCGGGGAGCGCATCCCCACCCTGGGACGGTATCTGCGGCGTCTCGACCACAACCGCCAGAGTCTGCTGCTGGAGATCAAGAACCCGCAGGCCTACCCGGGGATCGAACGGCAGATCTGCGAAGAACTGCGGCGGGACGGCTGGCTCGACGGCGACCACGTGCGGCGCCGCCTGATCGTGCACAGCTTCTCCGCCGCCTCCCTGGGCACCTTCCACCGCCGGTGCCCGCAGGTGCGCACGGCCCTGCTGGGCAACCCGCCGGTCGGCCGGCTGCCGCGGGAGGCCGCCTTCGCCGACCAGATCGACGCCTCCCGGGTCGGGCTGACGGCCGGATACGTCAGGGCGGTCCACGCGGTCAGGGGAGCGCACGGCAGGCCGATGCGGATCTTCGCCTGGACGGTCGACGACACCGGCACCGCGGTCCGGCTCGCCCGGCTCGGCGTGGACGGCGTCATCACCGACCGGCCGGACGCCGTCCGGGAGGCGCTCGCGCAGCAGGCGGCCGGCCCGGCGCCCGCGTCGTAGCGGTTCGCCGGGTCGGCCGCCTGCGGGCTCAGGCCTCCGTGGCCTCCTCCGGCTCGCGGGGCAGCAGGGTGTAGGTCGGATTGGCCATGGCCAGGTAGCCGTCGGTCGCGCCGATCATGCCCTCCGCGCGCAGCCGCACGCCGGTCTCGATGCCGGGGACGGTGCGCCGGCCGTAGAAGACCAGCGTGATGCCGCCCGTCTCGTCGTACAGCTCGCACTCCAGGCGGGGCGAGCCGGAGACCGGGGTGACCTGCACCGAGCGGATCCGTCCCGCGACGCAGGCCCGGTGCCGCCAGGCGAGATCGCCGATCGCGGTGCTGCCGTCGGAGCGCGCGGGCGGCATGCCGTCCGGGACCTCGGCCCGGGTCAGCAGCGTCGGCGCGGTCCGGCGGCGCCCCGCGGGGGTGCGGCGCTCCGGCTCGACGAGGCGGCGGCCCAGCGGCCGGTAGCCGTCGTCCGACTCCTCGATGGCGGTCGCCACGTCGAACGGCACGATGGTGGCGGCCACATGGGGCAGTCCGCTGACCGCCTGGGCGATGGAGTCGCCGAACCGGCTGTGCAGCAGCCGGCCGACGAGCGGGCCGTAGGTGCGCCGGGGTATCAGCAGGGTCACCTCGGTGTCACCCTCGGCCGCCGCGCGGGCGGCGAGCTCCGCCGCGGCACGCCGGATGCGCCGGTCCGGGCACTCGATGATCTCCAGCGGCACGTCGGCGGCCCGGCTCGCCTCCCACTCGGTGCGCAGCCGCTCGGAGTCGCGGTCGTCGACCATGAAGTGCACCGCGGTCAGCTCCGAGGGGCGCAGCGCGCGGGCGTACCGCAGGGCCTTGATGACGGCGAGGTCGAGCCGGTCGACGAGCACGTAGACGACGCTGCGGGTCCAGGTGGGCAGCGAGGAGGAGGCGGGGGCGGCCCGCAGCACCTCGGTCTCGGCGCGGTAGCGGCTGTTGGTGCGGATCAGCGCCCACACGCCGATCGGGAAGAGCACCACGACCATCCACGCGCCCTCGGTGAACTTGGTGGTCGCGAAGATCAGCACAACGGCGCCGGAGGCGATCGCGGCGGCGCCGTTGATCACCAGTTTGACGGTGCGGTGGCGTTCCCGCCGTGTCCAGTGGTACTTGAACAGGCCCGAGGCCGCCATCACGAAGCCGGTGAAGACGCCGATCGCGTAGAGCGAGACGAGCTTGGTGAGGTTGCCGCCGGTGCCGATGAGCAGCACCAGCGAGACCACCGTCAGCACGATGATGCCGTTGGAGAACGCCAGCCGGTGGCCGCGGATGGTCAGCTGCCGGGGCAGGAAGGAGTCCTCGGCGACGAAGCTGGCCAGGAACGGGAAGCCGTTGAAGGAGGTGTTGCCGCCCGTGTAGAGGATCAGCGCGGTGGCCACCTGGACGAAGGTGAACATCACGTTGCCGAAGCCGCTCTGCCCGAAGACCAGGTGCGCCTCCTGGGCGAGCACCGTGGGGCTGCCCGAGCCGTACGGCATGGCGTGCGTCTGCCAGGCGAGGGTGGACACGCCGAGGACGAGGACGCCCAGGATCACGCTCATGATCACCAGCGTGCGGCGGGCGTTGGGCCCCTGCGGGTCCTTGAAGGCGCTCACGCCGTTGGAGATGGCCTCCAGACCGGTCAGCGAGGAGCCGCCGTTGGCGAAGGCGCGCAGCATGATGAAGAGCGAGGCGCCCATCAGCAGGCCGCCGCCGGGGTGCCCGAGGCCGATGGTGCCGGGCGCGTGGAGCTGGGCGTCGGTGAGCCTCGGCAGGTCGCCGAGGACGAGCCGGACCAGGCCGACCACCACGGTCAACCCGGTGGCCAGCACGAACAGATAGGTCGGCAGCGAGAAGGCCCGGCCGGCTTCGCGGATGCCGCGCAGGTTGCCGTAGCACAGCAGGACCACCACGCCGACGGTGATCCACAGTTTGTGCGGGTCGATGTCCCAGTGGAAGAGCAGCTGGAGCATCGAGGCGACCGCGTCGGTGCCGGCGGCCGTCTGCACCGCCACGGTGACGATGTAGTCGATGAGCAGCGCGACCGCGGCGATCTGGGCCACCCGCGGCCCGAAGTTCTCCCGCGCGACGACGTACGAGCCGCCGGCGCGGGTGTACGTCATGACGACATCGCGGTAGGCCAGGGTCAGCAGGAGCAGCAGCGCGAGGATGACCCCGGTGACCGGCATCACCAGGGCGAACCCGGCGACGCCGACGTACGGCAGGAGCTGGGTGAGCATCTGCTCGGTGCCGTACGCGCTGGAGCTGATGCAGTCGGGTGCGAGCACGCCGAGCGCGATCGGCTTGGAGAGCTTCTCGTTGTGCAGTTCCGAGGTGACCAGCGGCGGACCGAGGAACATCTTCTTGAGCCGGTACCCGAGGCTCTCGGGGAGGTCGACATCGATCGAGAGCGCTTCGGGTCGCTGCGCGGCGCTGTCGGCCGCCGGTGAGGGCGGCGTCGCGGTGGCCATGGATCTGTCCGTTCGGCTTGGCTGGTGCGATGGCGTCGGCCCTGGCGGGCCAACGCTTTCTTAACGCACCCCCGGCGAACAAAACGGACAGTTCATATTGAACGGTTGTCACTCTTAACGGGTTCTTGGCACCCGGTGGCGGCCTCGGGCCGGCTGAGGAAGCGCAGCAACGGCCCCGGTCATCGCGGTGGTCGCCGGCGCCATGACCACCAGCATGGCGAGGAGCGCGTGGGACAGCGGTCCTGCCGCCAGGCCGGTGTTCAGGATGACGAGCTCGGTCGGGCCGATCGCCCCCGCGGCAGTGGGCCTGCCGGCTGTGTGCCTCCCCAGGCCCCGGGCGCCGCCCGTCGCGGTCAAGCCACACCCCAACCGCCGACAAATCGGGTGAGGGACGGCAGGGTCGAGCGCGTCCGGCGCGTAAAGAGAGTGAGACCGCAACCGGCCCGCAGCACAAGCCGGTTGGACGCAAGGGGGACACAAGGGGGGAAGAGCCATGACCGCGACGACGTCCGGCGCGCACGGTCCGGGGCCGGACCCGGATCCGGACCGCCGGGAGCGGCTGGTGGACCAACTGCCGCCCGGCTGGCGGCCCTTGCTCGCCCAACCGGGCCTGTCGTCACTGCTCGGCGACCCGCTCGTCGACGACGCGCTGCGCGAGCTGCGGCGGCTCGTGCCGTCGTCGCTCGCCGTCCACTCGCTGCGCACGTTCCTGCTCGCCGACGCCTACGCCCGCCGCGGCGGCATCGGCTACGACCGGCCCGGGCTGCTGGCCGCCGCGGCCTTCCACGACACCGGTCTGACCGCCGCGCGGCGGGAGGCGAGGGGGACCTTTCCGCACCGGTCGGCCGTGCTGTTCGAGCGCTTCCTGGCCGAGCACGCGGTGGCCCCCGGGCGCCGCGGCGCGCTGGTGCGCGCGGTCCGGGAGCACATGAGGCTCCTGCCCGTCCGGGGCGCCTGCCCCGAGGCACGGCTGCTGCACTTCGGCGCCTGGCTCGACGTCACCCGGCGCGGCAGCGGCCGGGTGCCCGGCGAGCGGCACCGGCTGCACGAACTGGCCCCCACTCCCTGGTTCGCGGCGTCGTTCACCGTCCGGGTGGCCACCTGCCGGCTGGGCCCGGCCGCCCCCCTCCACTGACCTGCGCTCCACCCCGTCGCTTCCGTGTCGCGAAAGGAACTGCAGACCATGCAAGACGACCAGCGTGTGTTCGATGTCGCCATCGTCGGAGGCGGGATCGGCGGAACGATGCTGGGGGCCATCCTCGCCCGCAACGGCGTACGCGTACTCCTCCTCGAAGGGAGCGGCCACCCGCGGTTCGCCATCGGCGAGTCCACCATTCCCGAGACGACGTTCGGCATCCGGGTGCTGGCCCGCCGCTACGGGGTCCCGGAACTGGAGAACCTGTCCACCTACGGGGCACTGCGGCGCAATGTCTCGGCGCACTGCGGGGTCAAGCGCAACTTCGGCTTCGTCTACCACCGGGAGGGAGAGCCGACCCGGCCCAGGGAGAACACGCAGTACCTCACCTTCGCACCGCCGCTGGGCCCCGACTCGCACTTCCTGCGCCAGGACGTGGACGCCTACCTGTTCCACGTCGCGGTCTCCTACGGTGTGACCGCCCACACCCGCACCTTCGTCGAGGACGTGAAGTTCGACGACGACGGCGTCACCCTCGTCACCCGCGAGAAGGGAACCTTCCAGGCGTCCTACGTCGTGGACGCCGGAGGCATGCGGGCGATGCTGCCCGAGCGCCTCGGGCTGCGCCAGGAGCCGCCGTACCGCACCCGTTCGCGCACGATCTACACGCACCTGGTGAACGTGCACCCCTTCGACACCGTCGGCCCGACGCGCCGGCAGCACCGGATGCCCACCCCCTTCAGCCAGGGCACCTTGCACCACCTCTTCGAGGGCGGCTGGTTCTGGGTGATCCCCTTCGACAACCACGTCTCCAGCACCAGCGGGCTGTGCAGTGTGGGGGTCAACCTCGACATCGACCGGTACCCGCGGCCCGAAGGCGTCTTTGCCGAGGACGAGTTCTGGGAGCACGTGAGGCGGTTCCCCACTGTGGCGCGGCAGTTCGAGCACGCCCGGCCGGTGCAGCCCTATGTGGCGACCGACCGCACCCAGTTCTCCTCTCGCGAGGTGGTCGGCGACCGCTGGTGCCTGCTGCCGCACGCCAGCGACTTCGTCGACCCGCTCTTCTCCAGCGGGCTCGCCGTCACCGTGATGGCGCTCAACGCCCTCGGTCACCGGCTCATCGACGCCGTACGCCAGGGGGACTTCGCCACCGAGCGGTTCGAGTACCTCCAGAGGTGGACCAAGCGCATGTTCCGGTTCTACGACGACATGGTCTCGTGCAGCTACATCTCATGGGACGACTTCGAGCTGTGGAACGCCTGGAGCCGGGTGTGGATGATCACCACGCTCTACGGCACCAACTCCCAGAACCAGGCGGCGGTGCGCTTCGAGAGGACCCACGACCCGGAATCCTTCGGGCAGTTGGAGACCGCGCCCTACCGGGGGCTGCAGGGGCAGGACAACCCGTGGGTCGAGCAGCTCTTCAACCGGGCCCGGGATGCCGTGCTGGCCTACCGGGCGGGCGAGTCCACCCGGGACGAGACGATCGCGCGCCTCTACCAGCTGGTGGGCGAAAGCCAGTTGGCCCCCGCCTCGTGGCGGCTGCGGGACCCCGAGGAGCACTGCCCGGCGGGCACGTTCACCATGGCACCGGTGATGCGGATCCTGCTGTGGGGGAGGTTCTTCTCGCCACCGCAGGTGCGCGGCAAGTACTTCACCGGCGGCGTGAAGCTCGTCGGCCGGGAGGCGACCCAGGCGTGGGCCGGCGAACTGCGGCGCAGCACCGCGCTGGTGCGGCAGATCGCCCGGGACACCTGGTGGAGCTGGAACGAGGACTGGGCACGCCGCCCGGCACCCCGCCCCCTGTCCGGCCCGCGCCGCTCGCCGGGCGCATTCCCTGAACGGCGGCGGCCGCCCGGCGCCGCCGGACCGTCCCCGACACCGCCTTCGGAGGGATGACCGGCCGGTTGCCGGATGGTGTGGAAAACGGTCCGACGAGGTCCCGAAAGCGAATGAAAAATCATTCCTGCTCATACGAAAGGGCGAAGCACATACGGGCTGGTTTGTTGCCCGGTCGCCCCGGGTAGGAAATTCGCGCGGCTAATTGAAAACTGGCCGCGGTCACCCCTGCCCATTCGAGAGATATCGGGCCAGATTCAGATGGACTTCCGAAATCCCGTAGGCCGACCGGCTGCCGCGTGCTCCTGGGAGGAGATATTCCAGCACCAGGAACGCCTGATGCGGCTGGTTCGGCGAAGACTCCCCAATTCTCAGGACGCCGAGGACTGCGTGCAGGAGGCCATGATGCGGGCCGCCGCGTACGGCAGTCTGGACAGGAAGCGGCTGGGCCCCTTTCTGACGACCGTCGCCATGCGGCTGTGCATCGACTTCTACCGGGACCTGGAGCGCAGAAAGCGCCTGCTGCAGCGCGCCGCCGTGGTCTGCGAGCCGGAGACGCCCGAGGAGGGCGTGTGCGACGAGGACTTCGGCAGATGGCTGCTGGACCAGGTGCGCTCCCTGCGCGGCAGGGAGCAGGAGGTGATACTCGCACGGGCCGACGGAATTTCCACCGCGGAATTCGCTCGAATCCACAAGATCTCGGTCAAAGCGGCCGAAGGCGCTTTCACCCGGGGTCGGGCGCGACTTCGCATGGCGTGTGCCAGGGCCCTGGAAGGCGCTGCCGAAAAACGGTGACGGAAAAGAGAAGAAGACAAAGGAGCGCGGTTCATGTCAAGGTCCAACAAGAACACCCAGGACATCCTCAAGGACTTGATCGGCAGTATGACCGACAGCGGGAAGGATGCGTTCGACGACTTCCTCAACCGGCCGGGCTCGTCGAGTTCCTCCCGCGACCGGGACCGCGACTCGGACAATCCGCTCACAGCGCTGACCGGGTTGCCGGCGGGCGTCCTGGGCTCCCTGGCGGCACTCGGCGCCGTCAATCCGCTGGCCGCCCTCGCCGGTGCGGCCAATCCGCTGGCGGCGGTCACCGGTGCGGCCAATCCGCTGGCCGCGCTGACCGGCGGCGGGGGCAACCCGCTGGCCGCCCTCGCCGGTGCCGGGGGCAACCCGCTGGCCGCGCTCGCCGGTGCCGGGGGCAACCCGCTGAGTGCGCTCGCCACCGCCGCCAACCCGGCCTCCGCCCTGGCGGGTGCGGCCAACCCGGCGGCCGCGCTGAGCGGTGCCGCGGGCGCCCTCGGCTCCGTGGGGCAGTTGGCAGGAGCGGCGGGCCAAGCCGTGGCGGGCGCGGGCGACATGGCCAAGGCCATGGCCGAGTTCCCGCAGCAACTCGCCCAGCTCTCCGAACTGATCTCCTCCCTCACCACCGTCCTCCAGAGCCTGAAGGGCGTCGCGGGCGCGGCCACCGGCGGCGTGGCCAAGGCCTGACCCCTTCCCGACGTCCCGCCGGGCACGGACCCCGAACGGCGGTGCAAGCGAACCAAGGAGGCTCATACACCGTGGCGTCTGTAGTCCGGGATCGGCTGCGTCTCGTCGTGAAGGTTCTGGGAAGCCTGGTCGCCGACGAGGTCGGGCGCACCACCCGGGAGCGCCGGCGGCGGGGACGGGACGATCGGCCGCCGGCGGAGGTCGAGGAGGCCTCCGCCGGTGCCGAGCGGCGGCGTGCCCAGGCGGTCCGCCACGCGCTGGAGAGCCTTGGACCCTTCTATGTCAAACTCGGGCAGATCCTCTCGACCCGGCCCGACATGGTGCCCCTCTCCATGATCTCGGAACTGCAGAACCTGCACGACCAGGTCGACGTCCAGCCCTTCTCGGTCTTCGAGCCCGTCCTCGCCGAGGACCTCGGCCCGGACTGGAAGCTGCGGTTCGACGACGTCGACACCACCAAGCCGCTGGGTGCGGCCTCACTGGCCCAGGTCTACCGGGTGGCCCTGCCCGGCGGCCGGCCCGCGGTGGTGAAGATCCAACGGCCCGGGATCCGCGACGGCGTCGTCGCGGACATGGCCTTGATGCGCAGGGCCTCCCGCATCGTGGCACGGGTGGCCCCCAGGTTCACCGAGGTCGTCGACCTCGAGGCGATGCTCGGCTCCGTCTTCGACGCCATGGAGCCCGAACTCGACTTCCGCGGCGAGGCCCGCAACATGGAGGAGGCCCACACCTTCGTCCGCAGATACCCCAACCTCGCGGTGCCCAAGGTGCTGCACGCCACCCCCCGGGTCCTGATCCAGTCCCTGGCGCCCGGCGTCTCCGTCCGCCACATCGACCGCAGCCACTTCACCGACGACGAACGCATCGACATCGGCAAGGACCTGCTGCGCTACATGTTCCGCGGCTACTTCGTCGACCGCGTCTACCACGCCGACCCGCACGCCGGGAACGTCTTCGCGGTGCCCGGGGGCCCCGCCACACTGATCGACTGGGGCATGGTCGGCCGGCTCGACCGGCGCACCAGCCTGCAACTGCTCCCGGTCTTCATGACCTTGGCCCAGAACGACGGCCACGGCATGGCGCAGCACTGGGCCGAGATGGGGCGGATCACCGCCTGGTCCAACATGCCGGCGTTCGCCGCCGACATGGCGGCGTTCGTGCCCAAGGTCTCCCATCTCGCCCTTGAGGACCTCAACTTCGGCATCTCGCTCACCACCGTGCTGCAGAAGGCGACCAAACGCGGTATCGGCTCCCCGCCGGCGGTCTCCCTGCTCGGCAAGTCGTTCGCCAACCTCGACGGCTCGGTGCGCTGCCTCGCGCCCGAGATCACCCTGGCCGAGGTGTTCAAGGCGGAAGTGCCCAGCATGCTGCGCTCGCTGGCCCGGGAGTTCCTGTCCACCTCGCAGTTCGCCCGCACCACGATGGAACTGATGCTCACGGCCGTCACCAGCCCCGAGCAGATGCGCTCGGTGCTCTCCGACGTCGCCAACCGCCAGTTCGCCTTCCAGGTCCACGAGCCCCGCACGCCTGCCGCGATGGGCGGCCAGCGGCCCACCCGCCCGTCCGGCGGCCTGCTCGCGCTCGGCGCCCTGGCGCTGCTGATCGGCCACCGCCGCGGCGGCCGCTGACCGCCCGGCCCCAGGCAACCACGTGAAACGAAAGGCATCCGCCATGCCCGACGCCCTCTCCGACGCACCCTCGGGGCCCGCCGCCGACGCCCCGCCCGATCCGCGGGTCCCGCAGATCGCCCTGTGGACGGCGAGCGCCCACGCCGCCGAGGCCCGTCGGCAACCGCCATGCGTCCACGATCCGTTCGCCGCCGAGTTCCTCGCGGCCGCACGCTTCACCGCGGGGCCACCGGACAGCGGGCTGCTCGGCCGGCTGCTGCCCGACTGGATGGTGGTGCGCACCCGCTTCTTCGACGAGTACCTGCTCTCGGCGACCCGCTCCGGCTGCCGCCAGGTGGTGCTGCTGGGGGCGGGCCTCGACGCCCGGGCCTTCCGGCTCGACTGGCCCGCCGGGGTGCACCTCTTCGAGATCGACGGGCCGGCCGTGTGCGACTTCAAGGACGGCGTGCTCGGCGAGACCCGCCCGGCCTGCGGCCGCCGCACCACGGTCCGGGCCGACCCCGCGGGACCGTGGGACGGGGCGCTGCTCGCCGCGGGGTTCGACCCCGCCCGGCCCACCGCGTGGCTGTGCGAGACCATGCTGTACCACCTCGACCCCGGCGTGGTGGACGCCGTGGTCGGCACCATGGGCCGGCTGTCCGCGCCGGGCAGCGCGTTCGCCGCCGAATGCGTCAACGCCGCCGCGGCCGACTCGCCGTTCGTGGCGCCCTTCCTCGACGGCCTGTCGGCCACCGGTCTGGCCTGGCGCTGGCTGCTGGCGGACCCGAAGGGGTGGTGGGGCGCGCAGGGCTGGGACGCGCAGGTGGCCGACCTGTTCACCCTGCCCTACGCGGTACGGCGCTTCTCCTCCTACCTGCCGATGCTCAACGAGGCCGCCGCCGACTGCGTGTTCCTCACCACCGGCACACGATCGCACCGCCCGGGCTGACCCCGCGGCCGCCGTCACACCCTCCGGCGGGGAGCCCCGGCACGGTCCCGGGCTCCCCGCCTGACGTCACGCCTGTTCCAGTTCGACCAGGGCGGCCAGCCACAGGTCCGGCAGTGCGTCGGCGCCCACCAGCGCCTCGTCGCGGATCACGGTCAGCCGCGCGTTGTCGCCGTGGCCGGTGAGTGCCGTGAAGCACCGCAGCCCGGCCGCGAGCGCGGTGAACACGGCGGCGTCGCGGGCGGCGGCACCGTGATGCACCAGCGCGTCGCCGAAGTGCACACCGCTCGTCGGCGCCGCGACCGTCTCACCGTTGACCATGCGGGAGCCGAGCCGGGCCGACACTGACGCAGGCGTGGCCGCCAGCATCACCCGCCACGCGTCACGCTCCCGGTACCGGCGCAGCCGTGAGGTACGCGCCATGATGCGGGCGAGCCCGGCCACCGGCGACTCCTCGTCGCACGGCAGCATCAGCCGAGCGGTGACCATCCGGTTGCCGGGGGCGTACCGCTCGCCCGCGGTGCGCAGGGACATCGGCACCGCGACCGGCAGCGGCGGATGCGGCCGGCCCGTCTCCTTCAGGTGCCAGGTGCGCACCGCGTGGGCGAGCGCCGCGAGGTAGACGTCGTTGACCGTGCCGCCGAACGTGCGGCCGATGCCGCGCAGCCGGGTCAGCGGGGTGTCGGCGTGGCACAGGCGGGCCTCGCCGCTCGGCGGCGCCGCGAACGCCGGGCGCGGGCCGGGGCTGCGGAAGACCCCGGCGATATCGGCGAACGCGCGGCCGAGGCCCCGGGGGGCGGGCCGGGACGGCAGGTGTGGCGCGGGCCCGGCGGTGGCCGGAGCAGGCCGGTCGTCGAGGAGGGCCCGCGCGGTGTGCGACGTGCCGACCCCGTCGAGCATGGTGTGATCGGTGCGGAGGCACAGCGTGTACCCGCCCCCGGAGCCGCGGATGAGCCACACCTCCCACGGCGGCCGCGTGCCCGCGGGCAGCGGACGGGTCAGCAGCAGACGCCCCGCCTCGGTGCCGTCCGCGTCGCCGGGCAGCGAGATCTCGCGCACGTGGTCCTCCACCGCGATCTCATCGACCCGCTCCAGATGCCGCCGATCGCGCGCGATGCGGTAGCGCAACGCGGGGATGTGAGGGGCGCGTTCGGCGACCCGGGTGCGCACGGCGTCCAGCGGGGGCGGGCCGGCCGCGAAGCCGAAGAGGATGCCGGTCGGCAGCGGCCGGCCGCGCATGGCGCGCTGATACGCCAGATCCGTCGCGCCCATGGGCAGACAGGGCGGCATCGCCGGATCGGCAACTTGCTGACGGTAGGTCATAAACCCTCCCTGGCAGGGTGAACAGGAAGCCGCGTGTCTCGGTTGCAACGGTGGAGCAGGGGTTGTGCGCCGGACGGCGGCGGCCGTCATCGGCGGGGGCGCAGCGCCCGGCGGCCCTGGACGTCCAGCCAGGCCCGCAGCACCGGGCGCGCCGGACGCGGCACGGGCAGCCGCGGGGCCCGGGAGCGGTGCCACGGCTGTGCGCCGCCCGGTGCGGGTTCGCCCAGCAACGCCGCGGCCACGTCGGCGCCGTGCGCCACAGACATCGCCAGTCCGTGCCCGCAGCAGCCGCCGATGTACCAGACACCGGGGCAGCCGTCGACCGGGCCGACCACCGGCAGCCCGTCGGCGGTCACCCCGATCCGGCCTGCCCAGCGGTGTGCGACCGGCACCCGTGCCAGCTGCGGATGGAGGGTGCCCAGCCAGCGCTCCAGCCGGCTCCAGGCCCGCTCGCGGACGGTCTGGACCCGCCGCGCCGACAGCCCGGTCGGCGCCAGCACGGTGCCGCCGCCCGCCACCAGACCGCCGTCCGGCAGCACGCGGAAGTACGGCGCCGGCGGGACCGCGTCGATCACGGCGCACCCGCTGCGGCCGCCCAGCGCCCGGTACGCCGCGGTGCCGAGGGGGGCGGTGGCGACGGCGTACACCTCCAGCGGCAGCACGGTGCCCACCGGTAGACCGAGCGCACCCGCCGCCGAGTTGACCGCCAGCACGGCCTGGCCCGCGTGGAGCCGGCCGTGCGGGAACGTCAGCTCCGGGCCTATCAGGTCCCCGGCCCGGACCGCCAGCAGCGGGCTGCCGCCGTAGAAGCGGACCCCCTTGGCGGCGCAGGCCCGGGCCAGGGCGCAGGTCAGCGCGGCCGGGTCGAGGGTGGCCGCGGTGCGGTAGAGGAGCCCGGCGGGGTACGCCACGCCCACCCGCTCGCGGATCGCGGTGGGGGTCAGCACCGGGATCTCCACGCCCAGGGCACGGTAGGTCCTGGCCTGCCGGGCCAGCGCCCGCAGCCCCGCTGTGGAGCGGGCGGCCACCAGCTGCTCGCCGGCGCGCAGCCCGCAGCGCACGTCGAGCCGGGCCACGAGGTCGAGCACCCGCTCCACCGCCCGCACGCTGGCCAGATGCATCCGGCGGGCCGCGGCCGGACCGTAGCGGCGGGCGGCCTGGTCGACCGGGGGACCGACCCGGGGCCCCAGCAGACCGGTGCCCCGGCCGGAGGCGCCCGCCGCCGGACGCTCCGCGTCGACCACGACGATGTCCATCCCCGGCGCCCGGTCGGCCAGATGGTAGGCGGTGGCCAGCCCCGCCAACCCGGCCCCGACGACGGCCGCGTCGGCGGTGACGACCCCGTGCACCTCGGGCTGCGGCGGCAGTTCGGCGCACTCCCGGCCCCCGTCCGCCCGGTCCCAGCAGGGCGTCCCGGCCGCCGGGACGGTCATCCGCCGCCGTCCCGGACGACCCCGCAGACACGGCGGAACTGCCGGTCGTGCCAGAGCAGCGGGCGGCCGCCGCCCACGTGCACCGCCGCCACCCGGCCGACGGCCACGTGGTGGTCCCCGTACCGGCGCAGGTCCTCCACCAGGCACACCGACCAGGCCAGCGCGCCGGAGAAGACCGGCACGCCCAGCACCTGGCTGGTGTCCGTCCCGGCGAACCGCTCGGCCGCGCTCGTGGTGGGACTGGCGAACCGCGCCGCCAGCGCACGCTGCTCCTCCCGCAGCAGATGGACCGCGAAGGCCCCGAAGGCGCGGACGGCGGCGAGGGTGCGGGAGCCGTCGCGCAGGCAGGCCAGCAGCAGCGGCGGCCGGACCGACAGCGACGTCACCGCCGAGACCGTCATGCCCAGCGGCCCGTCCTCGCCCTTGGCGGTGACCACGGTGACGCCGGCGGCGAGTTTGGCGTACATCCCCAGGCACCGGGCGGCGTCCGGGCCTGGCTCCTCGTACAGCGGGTCCCAGCGCGGGCCGGGGCTCTCGCACGCCACCCACGGCCTTCGGCCCGGCGGCCCCGCGAGGCTGCCGGGGTCAGCCGCGAGCGGCGACGGCGCACTCACCGAACACCTCCGCGTCGACCAGGCCCCGCAGGATGAGGGCGATGTTGGCCCGCAGCGTGGACTCCGCCACGGGATCCAGGATCTCCGCCAGCGTCGGGATGCCCAGGTCGAACGAGGCGGTGAAGGTGATCAGGGTGCCGCCGTCGCGGGGCTCGCAGGTCCAGGTCCCCGCGAACGTCTCGAAGTCGCCGCTGAGTTGCTCGAAGGAGATGGAGAGCGTCTCGGGCGAGAACGTGTCCCGCTCCCGCCATCGCATCAGGCCGTTGCGGAACGACACGGTCCAGTCCGAGACCACCGAACCGTCCGGCAGCGGCGGCTGAATGCGCACCTCCCGTACCGTCTCGGTCAGTTCGGGGTACCGGCGGAAGTCGCTGATGCGCTGATAGGCGTCCTCCGGTTGCAGCTCGCGGGTGATGGCGTGCAGGGCGACGTCGGGCATGGGATCCGGTTCCTTCCTGGGGACGGCGGGCCGTCGGGCCGTCAGACGGCCACATGGCCCGCTGCGACGCGCAGGGCCTCGGCGAGGGTGGTGAGGAACATCTCGACAGCGGTGTCGTCGACGACGGCCGGCGGCGTCAGACGCAGCACCCGGCTGGAGTTGAGGGAGTGGTTGACGAGCACCCCGCGCGCCACCGTCTCCAGCATCATGTCGCCGACCGACCTGTGGTGGGCGAACTCGATGCCGATCAGCAGCCCGCGGCCGCGCACCTCCCGCACCAGGGCGCCCAGATGAGGGGCGCAGACGTCCCGCACCCCGGCGAGCATGTGCGTCCCGAGCGCGGCGGCCCGGGCGACGGTGTCCTCGCGCTCCATGGCCTCGACGGTGGCGAGCGCGGCCGCACACGCCAGCGGCGAGGCCCCGAAGGTGGAGGTGTGCAGGTAGGGGTCGCGGCCGAAGGGCGCGTACGCCTCCTTGGTGGCCACCATCGCGGCGACGGGCACCACCCCGCCGCTGAGCCCCTTGCCCGCCAGCAGCACATCGGGGACCACGCCCTCGGCGTCCACCCCCCACCAGGTGCCCAGCCGGCCGAGCCCGGTCTGCACCTCGTCGACGACGAGCATCGCGCCGAACTCCCGGCACAGTGCGGCGACTTCCCTCAGATGGCCCGGCGGCGGGATCCGCACCCCGGCCTCGCCCTGGACCGGCTCGATGACGACACAGGCCCGGTCGCGCCGCTCGGCCAGCGCCTGCTTGAGCTCGGCGGCGTCCCCGTAGGCGACCTGCACGACGTCGGGGACGAGCGGCTGGAACGGCGCCTGGTACTTGTCGTTGGCCGTGACGCTGAGCGCGCCCAGGGTCTTGCCGTGGAACCCGCCCCGGGTGGTGATCAGCGCGTTGCGGCCGTGGGCGCGGGCGAGCTTCAAGGCGGCCTCGGTGGCCTCGGCGCCGGAGTTGACGAAGTGCACGTAGTCGAGCCGGTGCGGGGTGTGCGCGGCGAGGGCCTGCGCGGCGCGCGCGGCGACCGGTTCCAGGAAGACCCGGCTGGCCAGCGGATGGGTGTCGACCTGCCGGTGCACCGCCTCGACGACGGCCGGGTGCCGGTGGCCCAGGATGAACACGCCGTACCCGCCGAAGTCCAGGAAGCGGCGGCCGTCGTCGGTGTGGACCCAGGCGCCCTCGGAGCGTACCTCGGCCATGCCGCCGAGGACCGTGCCCATGACGGCTCGCCCGGAGCCGAGGTGCCGGCGGTACAGCTCCACGATCTCGGTGCCGCTCGGCAGCGGCGCCGGGGCGGTGTACCGCGGCGCGGTGGCGGGGTCCGCTGAGGGGGAGGGCGAGAGGGAGGGGTTCATGACGCCATCTCCTGCGGGGCGCGGCGGTACTTGGCCAGCAGGCCGGCGTGCTCCCGGGCCCAGCTCTCCAGATTGCGTACGAAGGCGCCGCGGATGGCCGCGTTGCTCGGCTCCGGGCCGCAGCCGGGTTTGCCCATCGAGGAGTCGAAGGGCAGGTCCCGCTGGAAGACCAGCAGCAGTTCCGCGAAGTAGCGGAACCGCTTGCGCATCGACTCCGGCAGCGCGGTGCCCTCCAGCATCGGCAGCAGCAGCCGGTTGATCGCCTCCACGGGGATCAGCCGGGGCCGCGGCGGGAGGGGCAGCCCGCAGCGAGGGGCGAACTCCCGGCAGGTGTCGACGACTTCTTCCAGCGGCATCGCGCCCTTGCCGGCGGTCAACCAGTACTCGCCGCCGGTGACGCCGCCCCGGATGAGCTCCGCGGTGGCCCGGGTCACGAAGTCCTGCGGCACCATGTCGATGCGCGCGTCGGGGGCGCCCGGCAGCACCGGCACCTGGCCCAGCACGCACGCGCCCAGCGTCTTGGAGAACCCCTGCTGCCCGGCGATCCGCCCGGTGCCGGAGTCGCCCATGACGACCGACGGCCGCAGGATCGTGCCGGGCACCCCCGAGGTGCGCACGATCTGCTCCGCCTCGACCTTGGAGGCCAGGTAGGCGGCGGCGCCCGGGAAGCGCTCGGTGTCCTCACCGCTGAGCGGGTTGGCCGTGAACGCGGTGCTCATGTAGTACAAGGGCGCCCCGGCCTGGGCGGCCAGCTCCAGCATGCCGCGGGTGCCCCCGGTGTTGGTGCGCACGATCTCCTGCGGTTCGGTACGCCAGTTGGTCGCGGCGGCGGAGTGCACGACCACGTCGGCCTCGGCGGCGAGGCGGCGCCGTGCCGCGGGGCTCAGACCGAGACCGGGGGCGAGCAGATCGCCGCGCACCTCCCGCACCCGCGGGTCGTTCAGCGGCGCGCGGTGACGCAGGCAGACCAGGTCGAAGTCGGGCGACAGCTCGTCGATCAGCGCCCGGCCGAGGACGCCGGACCCGCCGCTGAGCAGCACGGTGGGCCGGTCGCGGCAGGCGCGGCGCGGCGGCTTCACGGCAGGGCGCGACGGGTACGACGGCATGGTTCGATTCCCCCCAACGGGTCGGTGGCGGCCGCGGATCAGGCGATGGCGAGCGGCTTGTCGGCGAGGTACTCGGCGATCGGAGCGGTCATCCGGGACCGCGACGGCGGGTGGAGCGCGAGCCCGTTGGCGCAGGCGGCCAGATGGCCGACCTCGTCGGAGGTCATGAAGTTGAGGCCGCCGAGCAGCTCCACCGCGCGCGGGGCGATCCGGGCGATGGCGTCCTGCACGCTGTAGCGGGTGTAGAGCGCGTCGGCCAGGGTCGCCTCGCCGATCCGCTCCTCGTCCACCCGGCGGGCGATGCCCTCCGCCGCGGCCATGGCGCCCTCGGTCTCCACCAGGAGGCGGACCCGCTCGTGGTCGGGTACGCGGTCGTTGAGCAGCACCCGTTCGACCAGGGCGCTCACCGCGCCGAGGTAGCTGCCGGTCATCAGCAGCTGGAACCAGACCAGTCCGGCGGTCGTGATCTCGTCCAGCCGCTGCCCGGCCGGGGCCGCGGTGCGCACCAGGAGCTCCGGGGGGACGACCACGTCGGTGAGGGAGACCTGTTCGCTCTCCGCTCCGGCCAGGAAGGTGCTGGACCAGAAGCCGCTGACGCTCAGCCCCTCGCTGTCGGCCGGAATCAGCGCCACCGCGAGCTCCTCCTCGCCCTGCCCGTCCGCACGCGGGACCATGACGCTGGCGGTCAGCAGATCCATCGAACGGGCAAGGCTGCAGGGGCGTTTGACGCCGCTGAGCCGCACCCCTGAGTCGGTGACGGAGGCCGTCATCGTGGGCTCCAGGATGCCGGCGCCGCGGCGTCCCTCGGCGAACCCGGAGGCGACGATCCGGTTGGTCGACGCGATCCCTTCGACCAGCATCCACTCCAGCCCCTCGCCGGTGTCGCCGAGGCCGACGAGGGTGGCCATGGAGAAGTGGTGCATCGTCGTGGCGACGGCCAGCGACGGGGAGCGGCTGCCGATCGCACGCTGCACCCGCAGCGCGTCCAGGGCGGTGGCGCCGCGGCCCAGGTGCGCCACGGGCACCAGCAGTCCCGGGCCGCCGGTCTCCCGGAACAGGCCGATGCCCGGGCTGCCCGGCCGCTCCAGCTCCATCAGCGGCGTCTCCTGGAGGGCGGTGTCCAGCCCCGGCAGCAGCTTGGCCAGGGTGATCCGTTCGCGCTCGAGGAATCTCATGGGTGTGGGTCCTCCGAGGTCGGTCGGGTCATCGAATGGGGTTCACAGCGCGTTGGTCGCGCGCAGCAACTGCCAGACGGCGCCGATGCCGGGGCCGCCGAGGAAGGCGATGTACTCGGGGAGGACCGCGTGCGGCGCCCACTTCGCCTTGTACTCGAGCTGGGTGGCCGCCGGGTAGATCCGCTCCCCGCGCTCGGCCAGCAGCCGGACCACGCGTCCGAACAGCGGGCTGCAGCGGGGGAGTTCGTGTTCCGGGGCCAGGCCGGTGAACGGTGTGAACCCGAAGTGCAGCCACTGGGCGCCGTCTTCGGCCAGGCGTGCCATGGCGGCGGCGTTGACGGCCTCCATCACGCCCGGCGGCGCGTCGGGCCGCCGGCGGCTGAGATCGTGCAGCCAGCCGGGGCGGGTGCCGAAGACCGGCGAGTAGTTGACGTAGCCGACCGCCGAGCCCTCGATGCGCCCGACGAAGAGCCGGCGGTGCCGCTGGAGCGGCCCGGAGCGCTGGCCGACCAGGAACCGCAGCTCCTTGACGTGCCGCCCCTTCTCGCGCAGCCACTGCCGGTCGATGCGGTCCAGCTCGGCGTCGTCGGCGCCCTCGGACGTCTCGACGACCTCCAGCCCGGCCCGCCGGGCCCGCGAGATCTTGTTGCGCAGCCGCACGAAACGCGATCCGCGCAGCGTGAACCGCGACAGCTCCACGGCGTACGACGCCCCGAGCTGGTTCACCGTGAAGCCGCGTTCCGCGTAGAGTTCGGCGTCCTCACGCTGCAACTGCACGGCGACCACCCGGCGCCCGGCCTGGGCGACGAAGGCGTCCAGCAGACCCGCCCGGTCCCCGGCGGCGGCGAACGGCCCGCCGAACTGCAGGACGTACCGCCCGGAGCGGCGATAGGCGCAGGCGCCCTCGTACCGGTCGTCGCGGAAGAATTCGTTGCCGCAGTTCAGGGCGAGAAATGCACTCGGATTGTCGCTGTGCACCGCGAGGGTGTCATACACGGACAGCATGGGCGCCCTCCGCGTGGTCTCCCGTGCCGCGGGCGGCCTGGTTCGCGTATTCCCGCTCGAAGACGCGATAGGCGGGGTTCGCCGCCGGCTCGAAGGCGACGCCGAAGGGTTTGAGCGAGTTCCCGAACAGCGCCCGGTCGCCCAGCAGATGGATCGGCAGCGCCAGCAGGGCCCACTCCGGTTTCACCAGCAGCGCCCACAGCCCGGCCAGCGCACCGGCGGTGACCAGGCTGTGCATCACGTTGTAGGCCACGTAGTAGCCGCGTGCGACGCGCCTGTCCGGACTGCGCCGAAAGGCGATCGCACCCGGCAGATAGCCGATGACGTCGATCACCGCGAACAGGCCCGCGAAGACCTCCCAGCGGATTTCGGAATGGTGCCGGAACGCGAGTGCCATGGCGGTGGCAAGACCGGCCAGCCATTCGAGTCTGGAGAGCGCGAAGGTGGTTTTCGTCTCGAATCGGTTCTTGGCATCCACGGGCGCTCCAGGGATTGCTCGACAGGAGAGGGAGCCCGGCACCGCCGCCCCCCACCGGATGTCCTTCACCCCTGTTTACGCACCAGCGTGCGCAACCCCTCATGAACGAGGCGGTCGCCCGGTCCGCGCGTCCGGTCTCAGGCGCGCCCCGGGGAGGCCGGGGCGTCGAGCCGGTTGAGGACGCTCGCGAGCCGCTGGAAGACGCCCGAGCGCCAGCCGCCGCCCATGATCTGCCGGGCCCGCTGCTGGAGGGGGCTGTCCGGCTCGAAGCCCTCGTGGGCCAGGAAGAGCCGGGTGCCGGCGCCCTCGGGCTGCAGGGTCCAGGTGATCGTCCAGTCGGCGCCGCCAGGGCTGTCGGGGTCGGCGTCGCGCCACCCGAGGCGCAGCATCCGCTCCGGCTCGAACGCGAGGACCTCGGCCTGGACGGTGCCGGAGAACCCGGCGGCGGGCATCGCCATGGCGTGCATGGTGTAGCGGTGCCCGACCGCGAGCCGGAAGTCACCGGGCATCAGCCATCGGGCGATCAGCTCCGGATCGGTCAGCGCGCGCCAGACCTTGGCCGGCGGATGGGGCAGGAACTCGTCGACGTGGACCGCGGTCGGGTCGTCCCCGCCGCCGGTGGTGATGGCCTCGCCGGTCATGATGGTTCGTCCTCCATGGAGTCGAGCAGGTCGCGCAGCCCGGTGAGCCTCTCGCGCCAGAAGCGTTCGAACGGCCCGAGCCACTCCTGAACTTCGTGCAGCGGGACCGCTTCCAGCCGGTAGAGGCGTTGGCGTCCCGCTCTGCGTTCGCTGACCAGGCCCGCCTCGCGCAGCACCCTGAGGTGTTCGGAGAAGCTGGGCCGGGCCATGGCGAAGTGCGCGGCGAGCTGCGCCACGGGCTGCGGCCCCCGGTCGCGCAGCAGGCGCAGCACGTCACGGCGTACCGGACTGGCGAGCGCGGCGAAGACCCGGTCCTGCCGGTCGACGTCCTCGGTCGTGTGCCGCGGGGTGGTCATGGCCCCAGCATAGGTAGGAAATCTCCTACCTGTCATCTGGATCTTCACCGCACGACACGGCAGGCGCATCGCCCACGCGGAGGCGAGGCCGCGGCGCCGGCACTTGGGGTGAAGCTTTTCGGGGTATGACGGGACCGCGCGGATACGCTGCCGGGCACCGGGCCCGAGGCGGCCGCCAGGTGCCCGGCGCCGCCTCCCGCCCGTGTGCGACGACGGCGACCTGGGCCGCGCGCTCACGCCGAGGAAGGGCCGCGATGGCACACATCGACCTGTCCGATCTGGCACGGCAGCACTCCGGCTCACCGCACCTGAGGGGCTACCTCGCCCGGCCGTCGGGGGAGGGGCCGTGGCCCGGGGTCGTGGTGCTCCATGAGGCGTACGGCATCAATGAGGTGATGCTCCGTCAGGCCGACCGGATGGCCGCGGCGGGGTATCTGGCGCTCATGCCGGACCTGTTCAGCGAGGGCGGGGCCGTGCGCTGCGTCGCGGCCGCCGTGCGCGCCGTCGTCTCCGGCCACGGCCGTGCCTTCCACGACATCGAGGTCGCCCGCCGGTGGCTGCTGGCCCGGGAGGATTGCACCGGCCGGATCGGGGTGATCGGCTTCTGCCTGGGCGGCGGGTTCGCCCTGCTCGCCGCCGCCCGCGGCTTCGAGGTGTCCGCTCCCAACTACGGGGTGCTCCCCAGGGACCTCGGGACCGCCCTCGCCGGCGCCTGCCCGCTCGTCGCCAGCTACGCGGGCCGCGACCGCCCGCTCAGAGGGGCCGCCCGCAGACTTGAGGCCGCGCTGACCGGCGCCGGGATCGCGCACGACGTCAAGGAGTACGAGGCCGCCGGGCACTCCTTCCTCAACGACGCCGAGACCGGGCCGCGCGTGCTGCGTCCGATCATGCGGGTGGCCGGGATCGCACCGCACCCGGAGTCGGCGGCCGACGCCTGGCGGCGTATCGAGGCATTCTTCGCCGAGTACCTGCGTCACGCCGGGGAGCAGGCGCCGGCGTGATGCGCCGCCCGTCCCGCCGGCCTTCGGGCCGCCGACCGCGGCGCGGGCGTCAGCCGGCGCCGATCTCCTTCTGGGACGGCACGTTGTTGGTGACGTTGGCGCCGTTCTGCCTGCCCGCGTTCTTGACGCCGTCGATCGTGCCCTGGACCTGGTTGAAGTCCGAGTCCGTGGCGGACCCGCTGCGGATCTTCGACGAGAGGTCCTTGAGCTTCTCGACGCTCCCGGTCAGCGGCGCCAGCGCCTTGGACAGCAAGGGGTCGCCCTGGGCGTCGTGGATCGCGGCCCTGAGCCGGTGGTACGCGAACAGCCCGGCCAGGCTGCCTTTGATCAGGGCCGACACACGCCCCTTGGCGCCCCTATGGAACGTGCCCGCCTTGTAGGGTTTGTAGATCCACTGGTAGACCGCGCCGGCGGCCAGGCTCGCGTTCGCCACGAACTTGGTCTTGGCGAACCTGACCCGCTCCGCGGAACTCGACGGGGACGCGGTGGGCGCGACCGAGCTGCTGCCGGTGCTCTTGCTCTTGCTCGAACAGGCCGGAAGCCCCATGAGCAGGGCGCCGATCAGCAGGGCGACCAGGCCGCGGCGCAGCCGGGGTGAGAGCAGACGCGGTGAGAGCGGGCGCGGTGGCAAAGGCGGCACGGGGCCACTTCCCTTCGTCGGGTGGGTTCCGGGAGCGGACCCGGAGCGGACTCACCGCCACCCTGTCCCCGGCATCCGGGTCCGACCCTCCCTGTCACCACCGCTAATCACCCGAGGGGATTACGGTCCGTTACGCCACTCGCCCGTGGAGGCCGGTGGTAATGTAACAAATGTCACAAAAGCAGGGATTATGTGACGCGCTCACCCGGCGGACGACATCCGTGAGATACGGAGGAGCACGATGGGCGAGAAGACCTCCCGCGGAGACTTCGCACACGCCGCGCCCGGCGGTGACCGGCGCGACGAGAAGGCGGGCACCGCCCGGCGCGCCGAGGAGGAGACCCGCGCCGCCGAGCGCACGAGCCGCGGCCGCGCCCCCGTTCCCGGCGACGACTACAACTACGGGTATCCGCCCGAATACGGCAGCAACCTCGACGACGACGACCTGTAGCCGGCGACCGCGACGGGCCGTCGCGCCCTCGGACCGTTCCGGTGATGCGCCGCCCCGGCCGTGACCGGAGGCGGCGCATCACGCCTGCCGTCACAGACCCGGGAGCGCGTCCTGGTCGACTTCGTGCGCCGGCGGGCGGGGCGCCGCGCGCTCCATCAGCTTGTCGCGGCAGCCGTCGCCGAGCCCCCGCATGCGAGCCTCCCGCCCCCGCAGCGGCCGCCCGCACAGCCGGCACGTGACCCGCGGCCGGCGCTCGGCGCCCTCGTCGAGTGCGAGGTCCGGAAGCGGTACGGGATCTTCGGCCATGGCACCGGTCTACCACGTACCCGGCCGCGCGAGGCAACCAAGACGGCCTGGAAACGGTCTTTCCGTGTGCAAACAGCCGCCCGGCCACCCGCGCAGTGCCGCAGTCAGGGGTGCGGGCGGCACGATCGGACAGGGGGAGCGGCCGTGCGGAGATACGAAGACCGAGGGCTGGCCCGGGCTGGTTCGGGACGCCGGGCGCTCGGCGCGGTCGTCGCCCTCGCCGCCGCCGTGCCGATGCTCGTCGGCAGCAGCGCCTGTGGCGCTGCCACCCACCCGAGCGGCTTCGCCCCCCACGCCCCGGTGCCCACCGTCCCACTGAGCGCGCACGTGCCGCACGACGCGGCGGCCGGCCAGTGGACGTACGGTTCGCTGACGGTCCGCTCCACGGCGCCGCGCGCCAAGCTCGGCCTGTGGTTCGGCCAGGGCAAGGGCCCGGACAGCTCCACACGGGCCCAGCGCTACGACGCCCGAGCCCACCGCTGGACCGATGTCGGCCTGGGCGGGGGGACGGGCTTCTTCCCCGCGCCGCCCCCCTCGCGGCAGCCGGTCACCGTGGGCCTGCGCATCATGCCGCACGACGCGGTCGGCTTGATCGACTTCAGCGCCTCCTACGACGACGGCCACCGGCCCGCGTACTACACACGCGACCGGTCGATCGCCGTCGCCGCGCCGCGGGTGTCGACGAGCGGACTGCGGCAGGGCGGCACCCCGGTGCTCAGGGGCGGGCCGCCGGTCGCCTTCACCGTCAGCGTCCACAACGGCACCCGCTACGCCTACCCGGGCGTCCGCCTCCGCTACGACGGCCTGGCGTGGGACAGCCGCGCGGGAAGCGCCGCCTCCTACCGGGGGCTGCACCTCCAGAGCTACGCCCACGGCCACTGGGTCACCGAGACGCTGGCCCCTGCCAAGGACGGCTTCACCGTCTCCTTCGCCCCTCGTGACGGGGCGAGGCTCGCACCGGGTGCCACCGCCGCCTACCGCCTGCGCGTCTGGGCGGACCGCACCCTGCCCGCCAGAACCTCGGAGATCGACGGAGCGTTCGTCGCGACGGGTCCGTCGAACCTGTGGGCCGCCAAGGGGCTGGGGAACTTCACCACCCGGGTCCGCTGACGGCCGCCGGGCGCCGTGCCCCTGGGCGGCGGCCATGGGGCCGGGCTGCCCGAACTCCCTTGAGCGCGGCCGCGGTTCGCCGGCGGACGCGCTCTTCTCGTCCACCGGGCCCGACGGCCCGGTGGACGGTTCACCGTATGCCCCTGCCTCACTCCACGCCGGTGTGCACAGCGCAGTCCGGGGCGGTGCAGGCGCCCGTGACGCAGCCGTCCGCGCCGCGTGTGATGCGCCAGCCGGGCAGCTGGTGGGCGTGGCGGGCCGGGGGCTGGGGGCGGATCTGGCGGATCAGCTGGTGGAAGCAGGCCAGCGCGGTGACCGGGGGGAGCCCGGCGACGCTCATGCCCGCCACCGTGGCCGGAGCGTGTGCCACGCACAGCAGGACCGACGCGGTGGTCGACAGCGTCAGAACCGTCCAGGCGTGGGTGGCGCGGTGCCGGCACACGGCGGCCCGCAGGATGGACATGGCCGCAGCGAGCCACGGCCCGTAGATCAGCAGCGGCCAGACCCGGGCGAACGCGCCCGCAGAGGAGCCGTCGGCGGCCAGCCCCCGCAGCGGGCCGTAGGAGACCAGCGCCCCGAGGACGCTGACGACGGCCACCACCAGCGCGGTCGTCGCGGCGAACGCCCAGCCGCAGGCCCGCCGCCCGGCACGCACCACCACGCGGCGCAGCTCCGCGCGGGTCAGCCCCGGGCGCCGGTGCCGTACCGGGGGTGTACCGGGTGCCTGGGCGGCGGCCGGGCCCGGCTCGGGGGCCCCCGACTCCCACTCGGCCAGCGCCTCCAGCATGGGGGCCACCGGATCGTCGACCACCCCCACCCCGTCCATCTCGTAGAACCCGTGGGCGTCCCAGACCGGCCCGCCGCCGGTCAACTCCTCGGCGAACAGCGGACTTCCGACACGCTGCACTTCCCACTCCCCGTACTGCGCGCCCTCCTCCGGCCACGGGGGCAGCCCCGCGGCGGCCTGGTGGGGGATGAACGGCTGCGCATCGTGGAACGCCCTGGTGTCATCCACGCGGCGCCCCCTGCCGGGGCCGGGCGGCGCGGGCGCCCACGACGAAATGCTCGTTGGGTGGATGTGCGGTGGTCATACCCGCTCAACGACACCACACCCTGATCCGGATGCCTGGCAAACGAGGGACCTACGACCTCACATACAGCCGATACGACCAACGAGCCCGCCGCAGCCGGCACAACGGCCCTATACCACAGCGGACTTGGGGACCCGGCACCGGCACACCATGCCGCCCGGCGAGACGTGTGTGCGCCGCGGACGTGGCCGCCGCCCGCCCCGCGCACGGCGAGATGCCGGGGCGCGCCACCAGTGGGAGCCTGGAGGCAGGAGACGGCAAGGCCGCGACGCCGGCTCTCCGGCGCGTGCCCGTGCCGGGGACCGGCTGACGGCCACCGCAACACGACATCTCCTTCCCCGTAAGGAGGCCGCAATGGCCGCACACATGGGCAGGACACACGCTCCCACCGAAGGCGCCGCGCCGAGCGTCTGGGCCGCCGGATGGACGGTGGCCGCCGGATGCCTGATGGTCTTCGGCGGCGGCATGGCGATCATCGAGGGGATCTCCGCCCTCTCCAGGGACAGCGTCTTCGTCACCACACCGAGCTACAGCTACTCCTGGAGCCTGACGGGCTGGGGATGGGTCCACCTGATCATGGGGATCGTTGTCCTACTCGCCGGGCTCGCCCTGTTCACCGGGGCGATGTGGGCGCGGGCCGTCGGCGTCGTGCTGGCCGGGTTCAGCATGCTCGCCAACTTCATGTGGCTGCCGTTCGCGCCCGTCTGGTCCATCACCTTGATGATCGTCGACGGGTTCGTCATCTGGGCCCTGTGCGCACCGCGCCGCACTGCGGTCCCCGAGTAGCCCAGCCCGCCCAGGCCGCCAACTCCACCCGTTGGTCCGCCTGTTGATGCGGTGGACGGGGGCGGGGCGAAGACCGGGACCGGGGGCCGTACGCTGGCGGTCGTGCACATCTGTTTCGTATGCAGCGGCAACATCTGCCGGTCGCCGTCCGCGGCCCTGGTCTTCGCCGAGCACCTGCGCAGAGCGGGCCTCGCCGACCGGGTGCGGGTCACCAGCGCCGGCATCGGGCCGTGGCACGTCGGCGAGCCGATCGACGAGCGCGCCGGGGACGCGCTCATCCGGCAGGGGTATCCGACCGTGCACGTCGCGGCCCAGGTCGGCCCCGAACACCTCGACGCCGACCTGCTGCTGGCGATGGACTCCGGACACGAGAAGGCGCTGCGCCGCCTGGCCCGCGGCCCCGAGCAGGTGCGCTTCCTGCGCTCGTTCGACCCGGACGCCGGCGACATGGACGTGCCGGACCCCTACTACGGCGGTCCCGAAGGGTTCGACGAGGTCCTGCGGATGATCGAGGCCGCGATGCCCGGGCTGCTCGACTGGGTGCGCGAGCGGCTGGCCGCATGAGCGCCCGCCCGCCTGCCGCCGGGGGCGAGGCCGGGGGTGAGGGCCCCGCCTCGGCCGCGGCCAGGCTGACCGGCCGCGACGTCCTCGGCACCGGCCCGCTCTCCTCCGGGCTGACGCAGGTCCTGCTGGACGGCGGGCAGACCGTGGTCGTCAAACGCGGCAGCGGACCGCGCGCCGTCTCGGCCGAGGCGGCCGGGATGCGGTGGCTGGCCGCGGCCGGGGCCGTGCGCGTACCGGCGGTGCGCGGCCAGGACGAGAACTGGCTGGTGATCGACCGCATCGAGACCGGGCGCCCGGACCCCGCGGCCGCCGAACGGCTCGGCTGCGAACTCGCCGCGCTGCACGCCGCCGGCGCCCCCGCGTTCGGCGCGCCGCCACCCGGCGGCCCCGCCGACGCATGGATCGGCCTCGCACCCATGCGCAACGTGCCCGGCCCCGACTGGCCCGAGTGGTACGCCGAACACCGTGTGCTGCCGTATCTGCGCACGGCAGTGGACCGCGCGGTGATGCGCAGGGACGAGGCGATGCTCGTCGAGCGGCTGTGCGCGCGGCTGCCCGCACTGGCCGGCCCGCCCGAACCGCCGGCCCGGCTCCACGGCGACCTGTGGAACGGGAACGTGGTGTGGGGCGCCGACGGACACGCCAGGCTGATCGACCCCGCCGCGCACGGCGGCCACCGCGAGACCGACCTCGCCATGCTCCGCCTCTTCGGCTGCCCGCACCTCGACCGGGTGCTCGCCGGCTACCAGCGCGTCGCCCCGCTCGCCGACGGCTGGGCCGAACGCGTCGGACTGCACCAGCTCTTCCCCCTGCTGGTGCACGCCGTGCTCTTCGGACGCGGATACGCCGAGCAGGCGATCGCGGTGGCGCGTGCGGCGTCGGCGAGGTGACGGTCCACGTTCGGGTGACGCCCGGTGAGTCGTGAACCGGCCATGGGTAGCCGTCGAGCGTCCTGACCCCGGCATAACGAGGAGACCACGATGCGTATCCGCCAGATCCTGGGCGCCGCCGCCGGCGGCCTGCTGCTCGCCGTCGCCCTGCCCGTCGGTTCGGCCCACGCGGTGACCGGGAGTCTGACGTGGCAGCCGCTGCGCAGCACGCACGAGCACGTCGTGCGCCACCCGCGGAGCTGGTCCTGCGTCAACCTGGGCAGGCAGGGCCACCGCGTCCGCAACGGCACCGACAAGGGGGTGGTCCTCTTCCGCGACCGAGGCTGCCGCGGTGTCTGGTACCACCTGCCCGCGGGCCGGCGGGCCCCGAGCGGAGTGCGGGTCACCAGCGTGCTGTTCGGCGGCTGAACCCCCCGGCTGCGACGGCCGTCACCGCTCCCCGGGACCGGCGGCGGCCGGACCGCCCGGGGCCGGCTGCGGGGCGGCGCCGTAGAGCAGTTCCGCGCTGCGGCGCATCCGTCCCAGCATGTCGGGCGGGGCCGGATCGCCGTCCAGGTGCTGGTACTCCATCTCCGTCACGAGCGACAGGCGTTCCGGCAACCCGAGTCGGCCGTAGCGGTCGGCCTCCCGGACCATGGCCGCCGCCGCGTCGCCCACCGGGCGGCCGGCGGCGTGCATGGCGTGGATCCGCTCCCGGACGTCGCGCAGATACGCGGCGTATGCGCGGACCTCGGCCGCGCCCACGACCGGACCGTGCCCGGGGACGATCAGCTCGGGCCGCAGGGCGAGCACCTTCTCGCAGGCGGTGACGATGTTCGCCAGCGGCCCGGCCCAGTGCACCGGATGGTCGCCGATGAACACCACGTCCCCGGTGCACACGGTCCGGAACCGCGGAAGGTGGACGATCACGTCCCCCGAACTGTGCGCGGGCCCCACCTCGATCAACTCCAGGGCCACGTCCCCGAGTTCGACGCAGATGCGCCCGCTGAAGGTCCGGGTCGCCGGGCGCAGCTGCACGTCGCTCCAGTCGAACCGCCCGAAGTGCTCGCGCGCGTACCGCCCCAGCGGCCCGTCGGCACCTCCGCCGTGCACGAGCCGCTGCATCTGCGCCGGGCTCGGCTCCCGGTCCAGATGGTCCCGGCAGGTCCGGCTGGTGATGATCTCGGCCTCGGGGAAGGCGCCGTTGCCGTACGAATGGTCGCCGTTGGCATGGGTGTTGACGACCGTGTCGATCACCACCCGCTCCGGCAGCACATGGCGCGCGGCCGCTTTCAGCTCGTTCGCCAGGGCGGTGCTGTACGGGGTGTCGACCAGCCCGGCACGCTCCCCGGAGCGGACCAGCACGCAGTTGGCCAGGCCCCACGTGCCCGCACCGTCGGGGGCCCAGACGAACAGGTCGTCCGCGAGTCGACGCAGCTCGGTCGGCATCGTCATGAGGCGTCATTGTGTCCCACCGGACGCTTTGCCGTCGAGGCGACCCGGCGGAAGGCAGGCGGCGGATCGGCGGCGGATCAGCTGACGGTCAGGGCCCGGTCAGGGCCCGGTCAGGGGACGGTACGCGGCCCCGGGGACCGTGGGGCGAAGTCCGCGGGGCAGGCCCGCGTGACACCGATCCGACTCAGGGAGTCCTCCATGCGGAACACCAGCGTCCTGATCTCCGGCGCCGGCATCGGCGGTGTGACACTGGCGTACTGGCTCAGGCGCCACGGGTTCGACGTGACCGTGGTGGAGCGCGCGCCGGGGCTGCGTCCCGGCGGGCACGCGGTGGACGTGCGCGGTCCGGCGCTCGAGGTCGCCGAGCGCATGGGGCTGGCCGAGAGCCTGCGACGGCACGCCACCGAGATGCGCGGCATGTCGATGGTCGACGCCGACGGCCGGGAGCTCTACCGCTCGACGGAACGCACCATCAGCGGCGGCGAGTTGGACAGCCCGGACATCGAGATCCTGCGCGACGACCTGTGCGGGATGCTGTTCGCCGCGGGCGAGGGGGCCGAGTACCGGTTCGACGACTGCATCGCCTCCCTCGCCCAGGACGCAGACGACGGCGGCCGGGGCGTCCACGTCACCTTCGAGCGGTCCGCCCCGCGCACCTTCGACCTGGTGGTGGGCGCCGACGGGCTCCACTCGACCGTGCGCAGGCTGGCGTTCGGCCCGGAGTCGCGGTTCATCAGCCACCTCGACAACTACCTGGGCGTCTTCACCGCGCCCAACTTCCTGAACCTGGACCGCTGGCAGGTGTGGTACCGCAACGGCAACGCCGGGGCATGCGTCATGACGGCGCGGGGCAACAGCGAGTCCAGGGTCTACCTCGGGTTCGAGTCCCATGAGCCGCCGCAGTGGGACCCCCGCGACACCGAGGCGCACAAGCGGATCATCAACGACCGCCTCGCCGACGCGGGCTGGGAGCTGCCCCGGGCGCTGAAGTACATGTGGGATGCGGCCGACTTCCACTTCGACTCGATGAGCCAGATACACCTGGACCGGTGGTCGCGCGGCCGGGTGGCGCTGCTGGGTGACGCGGGCTACTGCGGGTCGCCGCTGTCCGGGCAGGGCACGAGCATGGCGATGGCCGGCGCATACGTCCTGGCCGGAGAGCTCAAGGCCGCCGCCGGCGACCACCGGCGGGCGTTCGCGGCCTACGAGGAGGAGCTGCGGGAGTACGTGGAGTGGAGCCAGCGGCTCGCACTGACCAACAAGGCGCGGATGGAGGCCGAGGTCAACGGCTCTCCCGAGGGTGAGGACGTCGGCAGCGTGATCGACTCCCTGGTGCTCAGGCGCTACTGATCCGGGCGTCGCCGGGCCCGCCTTTACGACACGCCTGTACGCCGTGTGACAACATCTCCACTACATCATCCGAAAAGGCGACATGCATGCGTATGCGCCATGACGGCCCGGGTAGCGGAAGTTGGAGGGACCACCGAAGGCGCCACCGGCGCGCGGCGATGTGGGGGGAGTCCATGAGCCTCGGAACAGCAGTGGCGGCACGGCGGACGGCGGCCCTGCCGCGGTTCGATCTGCTCTTCCCCACCAGCACCGGACCGGACCTGGCCGGCACCGGCGCCCGCTGTGCGGCCTGGACGCGGGAGATGGGGCTGACGGACGGCCGCGAACGGCCCGAGGAGTGCGTCTCGCGCCTCCACGCGGAGGGCGCGGCGCGTTCGTGCCGCGGTGCGACGGGCCGGGATCTCGACCTGGCCACGCGGGTGTGCGCCTGGGCCGCCCTGGTCGGCGGGCGCTTCGACTCCCTGGCGTCGTACGACCGGGCGCAGGTCGAGCGGTTGTGCTGGGAGCTGACGGAGGCCACCTTGAGGTCCCCGCGGCTCCCCGCGCACTCGCGGGACCCGTTCGTCAGGGCGTGGCACCAGCTGTGGGTCCGGCAGTGCGAGGGCATGTCCCCGGTGTGGCAGCAGCGCGCGGGCCGTGACTGGAACGGATGGTTCGCGGCCCGAGCGGCGGCGGCACAGCGAAGCGGCGACGAGTTCGCGGAAGTCGAGGCGTATCTGCGGTTCCGGCGGATCGCGGTGCCGGTCCACCCGTTCGTCGGACTCCTCGAACGCGTACGGCACTTCGAGGTGCCCGCGCGGGCCCTGAGTTCCGAGCCGTTACGCGAGCTGCTCGATCTGACGGCGGACGTCGTCGCTTTGACCAACGACGTGGTCGCGCTGCCGGAGGAGGAGCGTACGGGCTGCGGGCTCAACAGCGTCCTCGTTCTGCGGCGCTCCCTGCGATGGGGTCGCCAGGCGGCCGTCGAGGAGGTCCACCGCCGCATCCACGCCGCGACCCACCGTTTCGCCCACACCCGGACCGCCGTCGCCGCCATGGGCGACCGCCTCGCTCTGTCCCCGTACGAACGGGAGGCGGTACGCCGATGCGCCGCCGGCTGCGGCACCTTCCTGGGGACCTACGCCTGCCGGCTGCCCCGCGTCGCCGGTCCGGTGTGGGCGCCGGACCGGCGCAGGTGCGACGACGGCGCCGCGTCCCTCAGGAGAGGCTGATGTCGTCGGCGTGGTAGGTGCCCTGGGCGTACCAGCCGTGCACCCATACCGTCACGGACGTCGTGCCGGGCCCGGTGGTGAACGACGTCTTCAGCTGGGTGTACGTGCCGTTGGTACCCGGTGTCCAGGTGCTGGGATCGCTGGTGCCCGTGCCGGTGGCACCGAGGTAGACGTAGCTGCCCTCGACCCAGGCCGACAGCGTGTAGCTGCGGCCGGGCTGCACGGCGACCGTCTGGGAGCACTGGGCGTCGTCGGACCCGGTCGCCGCACCGGCGAGCGCGTAACTCCCCGAATGTACGGGCGAGGTGACCACGCTGCCGGTGCCGCCGGTGCACGTCCACGGGGACAGGCTGCCGGTCTCGAAGCCTCCGTTGACGACCGCACCGCCACCGCCGGTGCCGCCGGAGCCGCCGCCCGTGGCCGTACCTCCTGAGGCCGTGCCGCCGGTGGAGCCGCCGGTCGTGGTTCCGCCGGTGCTCGTCCCGCCGGTGGACGTGCCGCCCGTCGTGGTTCCGCCGCCGGAGCAGCTTGCCGGGCTGCCGTTGACGTCGTTCACGACGTCGTTGAAGAGCGTCGTCTGCGGGTCGAGGTCGTAGAGGGAGAACATCATCGCCCCGCCGAGCCCGTTGCAGTGGATGTAGTCCGCGCGGGCCTGGACCGAGCGGGCCGACTCGCCGCCGTAGAAGTTCGTGCCGTCGTAGAACCACGCGGACTGGGTGACCGGGTCCCAGAAGGTGTCCGAGGGGTTGTCGACGACGCCGGTCAGCTCCTTGTACATCGCGACGCCGGGCACGTTGCCGCTGAGCGCGTGTCCGGCCGAGGGGCCCGTGGCGCTCTGGTAGAGGCCGTGGTCGCCTCCGGCGGATACGCCCGTCCAGCCGCGGTAGTAGAAGGGGATGCCCAGATCGGCCTTGCCCGCCGGGAAGCCGCCCGGGATGCCGTAGGCGCTGTCGCCCTGGGTGTACGCCTTGATCACCGAGTCGGTGTTGTACTTCTCGCTCCCGGGCGCGATCGGGCCCGAGGGGTCGCCGGGCGAGGGGTACAGCGGGTCCTGGAAGTTGGTCGGCCCGGTGGAGTCCCAGGCGCCGTGCATGTCGTAGGTCATCACGTCGCCGAAGTCCAGATACTGGCCGATCTTGTCGGTCTGGATGCGGGCGACCTTGTCCTGGCCGCCCGGGAGTGCGGCGGTGAGCGCGTAGTGCCTGCCGTCGGCGGTGCCCTGGGCGTCCAGTTCCCTGCGGAACTCGGCCAGCAGCGCGGTGAAGTCGGCGGTGTCCGCGGCGCTGTAGTGGTTGCCGAGGTGGCCGCCGGACGAGGCCGGGTACTCCCAGTCGAGGTCAAAGCCGTCGAAGATCCCGGCGGCGGTACCCGGGCCGCCGTAGCCGCCCGACGCCGGAATGTTCCCCTTGATGAACATGTCGATGCAGGACGAGGCGAACCTCTGCCGCGAGGCGTCGGTCGCCGCCGCGTCGGAGAAGTACTTGGAGTACGTCCAACCGCCTATCGACAGCAGGATCTTGAGGTTGGGGTACTTCTTCTTCAGCTCCTGCAACTGGTGGAAGTTGCCGGCGATCGGCTGGTTCCAGGCGTCGCCGGTGCCGTCGACGCTGATGCTGCCGTCGAACGTCTTCTGGTAGTCGGCGAACTGGTCCCCGGCGCCGTCGCCGGCGTTCGGGTCGGACTCGCCGCCGGGGTCGGGGTCGGTGGCCTTGGTCGCCTCGAAGCAGGTGAGGTTGACCGGGTCGATGTTCTCGAAGTCGTATATGAGGTAGTCGAGCTTCCCGGCCAGGCCTTCGGTGTCGAGGTTCTTCGGGTAGAAGGCGTTCTGGTAGATGCTCCACTGGTCGTAGTAGGCGACCTTCCTGCCGCCGCTGGTGAGGCCCTGCGCTGCCGCGCTCCTGGCGCGGGGTGCGGCCTGTGCGCTGAGCCCGTCGAGCACCACGGCGAGCGTTCCGGCTATCAGCGCCAGAACGGCGACGAGGCCGACGGCCGAACGTCTGGGGGGCGTGGGGGTTGGTTGCACGGCATTCCTCCTGGGGGGTGGAAGGCGGAACGTGCGGTGGAGGAGCTGGGCGGGCGTGCCGCGCACGGCCGTGTCGGCCACACCGGGCAGAGGGCCGGTATGGCATATACGCGACAAGCCTTGCCTGACAGGCGTACCGGCTCGCTGATGCCGGGTCAACACTTTGGTCTGGACCAGCCGGAAAACCGGACTGGACCAATCTCGCCCCCGCCGCCGCCTCCATCCGCCCCCGAAAGCGCCGCACCGGCGCCTGCCTGCGCGTTCACCCCGCCGGCGAAGCCATCAGGACCGCCCCGGCCGGGCCGACCGCCCGGGGGCGGCCCTCGTGGCCGTCACGACGATGGCGCCCGGGGCTTCGCCGCCCGGGCGCCATCGTCAGCGGTATGCACAGCCGTGCGCGAGACCAGCCGCGGCGCGCGAAGGCGTCCGGTGCTGCGGCTCACGCTCCGCGTGTGGTTGCCGTGGCGAGCCCGCCTCAGCGGGACCCGCCACCGCGGCCGCTCTGGCCACCGCGGCCGCCCTGGCCGCTCTGGCCGCCCTGTCCACCGCGGCCGCTCTGGCCGCTCTGGCCGCCCTGGCCGCCGCGGCCGTTGCCCTCCCGGTCCTTCCTGCCGTGGTCCCGGTCGTGCCTCTCGTGGTGACGGCGGTGGTGGTGGTGGCGGTGGTGCCCACTGCGGTACATGTCGTGATGGTGGTGCGCGACGTGCGTGCCGGCCGCGGCCGCGGCTACGGCACCGCCCAGCACCGCGGCGACGGCCACGGCGAGAGCGGGAGCGAAACGAGAAATCCGCATGAAGATCTCCTGATGACAGCAGACGTGACGAGCGTCTGCGCGGATTGGACACGGCAACCGTCGCCGCCGTTCCTGCCTTCCACGGTGCGGCGCGCCAGGCATGACACCCGATTGCTGCAACCCGCCACGTCGGCATGGGCGACGAGGTCGGCCATCCGTGAGACAGGCCACACCGGGCTGCGGCGGGAACGGTCCTCCGCCTCTGGTCGTTGGCGGTGCGGACGCGCAACGGCGCTTCGGTGACGCGCTGGTCGGGCGATCCGGGGGCCGATGCCGGTGACGGGTGGGCCGGTGCGTCCGCCCCTGCGTGACGAGGGCCGCCAAGGTTCCCCGACACGTTCCTCTAACGTTTCCCCTGACGTTTTCCGTGACGAGGAGAGTCGACCGTGTGCCCCTGGACACGCCGCGCGTTCGTCGCCGGCGCCCTCGCGGTGCCGGCGCTGTGCGCCACGGCCGACGCCGCGGAACGCGGCGCGAGCACCCGAACGGACGCGGCCGCGGCGCACGGCCGCGTACCGGCGACCCGCTACTTCCCCGACCACGGTGATCCCGGCTACCACACCACCCACTACGACCTGCGGATCGCGTACGACCCGCCGTCACGCGTGCTGCGCGGTACCGCCCGGGTGAGCGCGGTGGCCGGGCAGGCCGACGGCGGCGTCGCGTTCGACCTGGCGTCCGCGCTCACCGTCACCGCGGTCAGCGTGGACGGCCGCCCCGTACGGTTCCGGCACCGGCGGGGCAAGCTGCGTCTCGAAGCGGGCGCGGCACCCGGCGCCGGCACCTCCTTCACGGCCGAGATCCACTACTCCGGCCGCCCCTCGCCGCTGCGCAGCCCCTTCGGCGACATCGGCTGGGACTACACGTCGTCGTCCCCGGCCGGTGTCGTGGTGGCCAGCCAGCCGCTGGGCGCGCCCTCCTGGTTCCCGTGCAACGACCACCCGGCCGACAAGGCGGCCTACCGGATCGCCGCGACCGTACCCGAGGGCCACCAGGTGGTCGCCAACGGCGTGCTGGCCGCGCGCACTCCGCTGCCGGACGGCCGTACCACGTGGACCTACGAGCACCCCGGCCCCATGGCCACCTACCTGGCCACCCTGGCCGTCGGCCGGTTCGCCTTCAGCGAGCAGCACGGCGGGCCGGTGCCCATCCGCAACGCCTACCCCCCTCCGCTGGCCTCGCGGTTCGCCCACGACTTCGGCCGGCAGCCGCAGATGATGCGCGTGTTCACCTCCCTCTTCGGGCCCTACCCGTTCGAGGCGTACGGCGCGGTCGTCGTCGACGCGGAACTCGACCAGCCGCTGGAGAACCAGACGTACTCCCTCTTCGGCGTCAACCATCTCGACGGCGCACGCGGCAGCGAGCACCTCGTCGCGCACGAACTGGCCCACCACTGGTTCGGCAACAGCGTGAGCCTGTCCGACTGGAAGCACATCTGGCTCAACGAGGGCTTCGCCACCTACTGCGAGTGGCTGTGGTCCGAGCACAGCGGCGGTCGCTCGGCGAGCGACCTCGCGGCGGACAACTGGAGCGACCTCGCGGACGACGGCCAGCGCCTGCGCATCGGCGACCCCGGTCCGGACCGGCTCTTCGACGACCGCGTGTACACCCGCGGCGCCTGCACGCTGCACGCCCTGCGCGCCACGGTCGGCGACGAGCGCTTCTACGCAGCGCTGCGCGAGTGGGCGACCGAGTACCGGCACCGCAGCGCCGGAACACCGCAGTTCATCGCGATCGCCGAACGCCATGCCGGGCGCGGGCTGGAGGCTTTCTTCCGTGCGTGGCTCCACGAGAAGCGGCTCCCGCCTCTGCCGGACAACGCCTGATCTCCTGCGGAGCGCTCCGTCTCTCATCGGGATCGCCGCAGGGCGTCCGCGGCCACGGACCAGTTGGTGTGGAGCCGGTCCAGATACGACTGGGCCGTCGCGCCCGGCCGCGCTCCGCGTGCGAACGCCCTCATGTTGCCCGGCCCGGCGTCATAGCCCAGCGCGAGCAACTCGTCCCTGGTGTACGCGGCGGGCCACGAGGACGGCAGTTGCGCGGCCAGGTCGTGCAGGTACCACGCCGCGGCCTCCACGGCCAGCCGCGGATCGTCGGGCAGCTCCTGCCAGTCGCGGCCGGCGAAGTCGCGCCCGCGCTTGGTCTCGTCGAAGGCGGCCTTGTGCATGTTCGCAATGCCGAACGCCGCGTCGGGCTTGATCTTCTGCCAGGCGCGCTGCCACGCCGGATCGTGCGGCTTGTACGACTCGTTGTACAGGATCGCCATCAGCAGCCGGGCATCGATGCCCGCCCTGGCCGCATATGTGATGACCTGTCCGGCGTAGTGGGCGGGGTCCTGGTTGCTCGTCGGCGCGGGCGCGGGCTGGCCGGTCGCCGCGGACGGCGTGGCCCGGGGCGAGCCCTCACCGCCCGATGGTCCCTGCCCGGCAGGGCCGCAGCCGGACAGGACCGAGCACGCCACCGCCAAGGCCGCCGTGCCGAGCAACCGTCGCCGGCGCCGTTCCCGGGGCTCCGCCATCGTCCGCCTCCCGCACCGCGGCACCGTTCCCGTGGCCGCCGCTTCCGCAGCGTCAGCGTAGCTGCGCGGGCAGCCAGCGCAGCGTCATGTCGGGCAGCTTCTCCATGTTGTCGCTGCCGTCGCCGGTCGATTCCACGGCGAAGCCGTGCCGTTCGTAGAACGCGCGGGCGCCGGTGTTCTGCTGGAAGACGTGCAGGCGCACGCCCTGCGGCGTGTGCCGCCTCACCTCGTCGAGCAGGAGCGTTCCCATGCCCTGGCGCAGGACGTCGGGGCGCAGGTAGATGTGGTCCAGCGTGTCGCCCTGGAGGGCCGCGTAGCCGAGGATCTCCTCGCCGCGCACCGCGACCCAGGTGAGGCACTCCTCCAGCACCACGGTCTCCACCCACCGGGTGATCTGCTCGGGGGTGCGCTTCTGCGGGGGAAGGTACGGCATGGTCGCCGCCCGCGACGCCGTGTGGACGTGCGCGATGCCCGCCGCATCCGCCGCGACCGCACGCCGGATGACGATCGCGCCGCCGTATGTCCCGTACTCGCTGTCACTGCTCACGGCGGCGACCTTACAAGCGACGGCGCCGGCGTCCACCGGATTTACCGGTGGGGTACGGTGACGGCGGCCGGCGTGGCGGCGTCCGGCGACGCGTCGAGCGACATTCGAGCGA
>CAYNNX010000005.1:53022-55199 GCA_964398515.1 uncultured Streptantibioticus sp.
TCGAGCGACATTCGAGCGAGAGGGAACCGGGACCCGTGAGCGTCGCACTGTTCACCCTCGGCGGCACCATAGCGATGGCCGGCACGGCCCCGGGCGAGCCCGGCGGGGGCGTGGTCGCCAGGCTGACCGGTGCCGAGCTGACCGCGGCCGTCCCCGGGCTCGCCGAGCTCAAGGTGGCGCTCGACGTCCGGGACTCACACGCCGTGCCCAGCGCCAACCTGACGTTCCATCAGATCATGGCGCTTCTCGAGGCCGCATCGCGAGCGGTCGGCGAGGGAGCCGCCGGCGTCGTCGTCACCCAGGGAACCGACACCCTGGAGGAGACCGCGTTCCTGGCCGACCTCCTGTGGCCGCACGCCGCCCCCCTCGTGGTCACCGGAGCGATGCGCAATCCGACCCTCGCCGGAGCCGACGGTCCGGCCAACCTGCTCGCGGCCGTACGCGTGGCGGCATCGCCCGAGGCACGAGACCTCGGCGCGCTCGTCGTCCTCAACGACGAGATCCACGCCGCCCGTTGGACCCGCAAGACCCACACCACCAGCACGGCGACGTTCGCCTCGCCGAACACCGGCCCGATCGGCCACGTCATCGAGGGCCGGGTACGGGTGCTGACCAGGCCGCCGCGCCGCCGCCCGCTCGCGGCCCCGGCCGAGGCGGCGCGGTTCGAGGCCGCGCGGGTGGCGCTGTACACGGTCACGCTCGACGACGACGGCGCGCTCCTCGACGGCCTCGCCGCCACCCATCACGGCCTGGTCGTGGCCGCGTTCGGCGTCGGCCACGTCCCCTCCGCGCTGGCACCCGTGCTCGGCGCCCTGGCCGCGGACCTCCCGGTCGTGCTGACGTCGCGCTGCCTGGGCGGCTCGGTGCTGCGGCACACCTACGGCGCCGTCGGCTCCGAGACAGACCTGCTGCGGCGCGGACTCATCGACGGCGGACTGCTCGACCCGTACAAGGCCCGAGTGCTGCTGCGCACGCTGCTCGCCTCCGGCGCCGGGCCCGAGGAGATCCGCGCCGCCTTCGCGTACCACGGCTGACCGCTCGGACGCTGCCACGGGCGGCTACGGCGGAGCCCGATCGTTCAGCGTTGCTGAATCGACGCGGCAACAGATCGTCGCTGGTGCCGGGCGCCGGCTCGCCGGACCCTTGGAGCATGATCGGAACACAGGCCGTACTCGGCGTTTCAGCGGTGGCACTCGGCATGGTGCTCACCCCGGGGCCCAACATGATGTACCTGGTGTCACGGAGCATCACCCAGGGACGGCGCGCCGGAATGATCTCCCTGGCCGGGGTCGCCGTGGGCTTCCTCTGCTATCTGAGCGCCGCCAGCCTCGGTCTTTCCGCGGTCTTCCTGGCCGTCCCCGGAGTGTACGCAGCGGTGAAGCTCGCGGGAGCGGGGTATCTGGCGTGGCTGGCCTGGCGGGCGCTGCGGCCGGGCGGCGTGTCGGTCTTCGCGCCGCAGCCCCTTGCAGTGGACTCGCCCCGGCGGCTGTTCACCATGGGCGTGGTCACCAATCTGCTCAATCCCAAGATCGCTGTCATGTACCTCTCCCTCATCCCGCAGTTCGTCGACGTGCGGGCCGGCCACGTCGTCGTCCAGGGGTTCGCGCTGGGTGGCGTACAGGTCGCCGTCAGCCTCGCAGTGAACCTCGTGCTCGTCCTGGCGGCGGCGGCGATCGCGGCCTTCCTCGGGCGCCGTCCCGCGTGGCTTCGGGTGCAGCGCGCGCTGATGGGCACCGTGCTCGGGGTACTGGCCGTCAAGCTGGCGACGGATCAGGCGTCACCGGCGGCGGCCTGAGGGGCGTGGGCCGAGGCGTTGGCCGATCCGGCCCAGGCCCGCACCCTGCGGGACCTGGTGGGCGATCCGGGCCTCGGTGAGGAGGACGCCGCGACGGTCCGCGCGGTGATCGAGGCCACCGGAGCGTGCGACACCGTGGAGTGCATGATCAACGACCGCTGCGAGCAGGCCGTCCACGTCCTGGAGCGCCTGCCCTGCCCGCCCGCGCTCCAGACCGCCCTCTACCGGCTCGCCATGTCGGCCGCCGCGCGGAGGTCATCAGGGCGTGAGCCGCCGGGGGTTCGGCGCCGCGGCGGGCGCCCGGGCGGTCACGGGCGTCTCGGGCGTCTGCCCGGACCGGTCTGTCCGGAGGCCGTGGCGTGCGGCGCCGCGGCGGTGAAAC